>JBBSFG010000031.1:0-18845 GCA_038238965.1 Candidatus Acidiferrales bacterium
GAAAAATACTCGAAAGAAGTGGAACGCTACACGGGTGACAAGGAAAATATCAGTGAGAAAGCCAAAGACCTGGAAAAAGAACGCGACACGTTGAGCCGCCGCGCGGACCGCTTTGACGGCGGAGAAGCGCTGCTGGAAATCGGGCTGGTGATCTGCTCCATTACGCTTCTCACCAAGCGGCGCGGTTTTTGGTATGGCGGCATTGCGGTGGCCGTCGCCGGGATTGTGCTGGCGGCCTCCGGTTTTCTTTTGCATTAGGCCATCGGGTCAGGCGCTCGCGGGCGGCGGAGTGCCCCGGAGTCGAACAACCTCCTGCATCAGAGTTTCCAACCGCGTAACCAGTTCCTGGTGGCGAAGGTCGTCGCTAGCCGGTTTTTTGCCGACGAAGGTCAGCGTGCCGCCCGGTTCCAGAATGCAACGCTGCACTTCGTCCAGGGACTCGAAGCCTTGCTTGCGGGCGGCGGCTTCCAGTTGTGAATGGCTGATCAACTCTTTCTTGAGGCGTTCGGCGAGCACCGCGCCATTTTGGATCAAAACGTCGGCGCGGCCCTCGACGATTTGATCGAGCTTCTTGTGGTCGTAGAGAAAACGGACCACCAAGTAATTCACAATCAGCAGGGAAGTGGCTCCAATGATCCCACCGCTGACGGTGTTGTCGTCCCCTATGATGGCATTTTGCACCGTGTTGGACAGCGTCAGGAGTACGACCAAATCGAAAGGGTTCAGCTGTACCAGCTCACGCTTTCCGGAAAGCCGCAAACTGATCACCAGAAAAGCGTAGACGAAAATTGGCCGCAGAATTTTCTCCGCCAGCGGCAACCCCAGAACAAACATATCCTTCCACGTCTCATGCATGGCCACTCCCTTTAACCATAAAGTAACGAATTTGTCAGGGCTGGTATCACCCTCCACGGCGCGAACAGCCCCGTGGAGGGCACCCTGTACTTTAGTACAGTCATCATTTCGCGCCTGTTTTGCAGGCGATTTCGGCATTCACGACAAAACACTTCTATCATGACTGTTAAGGCTAATTGCAGCTGCGCCTGACTTACAACGAATATGTTACGGCGAGAATAATAGCCGGTAAACGGACAACCATGTCTCTTCCGACCTCTCCGGATCTCGACACCGCTAGGACCAAGGGCACACTGCCCGAGCTGTTCGAATACGTCCGCGAGCTTATCGCCGTCCTCGATACCGAAGGAAATATTCTTTTTGCAAATTCCGCGTTTTACGAAGTTCTTGGCCATGCTCCGGCGCTCGTCACCGGCTGTCCCATCGCCGAGTTGATCCATGAGGACTATCTGGATTTGTTTCGCGCCGTGCTTTGCCGGCTGGGCGCAGCATTGGAACGCAAGGTCAATGTGCGGTGCCGGCTCCGGCATCACGACGGAGGCTGGCGATGGTTCGACGCGGAAGCACGGCGCCACGCGGGGCAGGATGAAACAGGAATCGTCGTAAGCCTGCTGGAAATCACCAATTTGCAGCGCATGGAAGCCGAGCGGCAAGTCATCTTCGAAGTGATTCACGCGTTGAACCAGACTTCCAATCTTGACCAGCTGCTTCGCCACATTCATCAATCATTAAAAAAGGTGTTGTACGCCCAGAATTGTTTCATCGCGATGCACGATGTGGAACGAGAATCGTTTCATTTTCCATTCTTTGCGGATCGATACGACTCAGCACCCCCGCCACAAAAAGTGGGGAGAAGTTGCACGGCGTTTGTATTTCGCACTGGCAGGGCCATGTTGATTCCACAGATGGAATTCGACCGGCTGGCGGCCAACGAGGACGTGGAGCTGGTGGGTTCACCATCGCCCGCGTGGTTGGGAGTGCCGCTGAAAACTCCGACGGCCACCATCGGAGTGCTGGTTGTACAGCATTATGAGGATCAGAACGCGTACGACATACGCGACCTGGAATTTCTGGATTCCGTAGGCGGCCATATCGCGCTGGCGATTGAACGGCGGGCCGCGGAAGACGCCTTGCGCAAGAGTGAATCGACATTCAGGCTGCTGTTTTCCAATAACCCCTTGCCCACGTGGGTGGTCGACTCCGAAACATTGAAGTTCATGCAGGTGAACGATGCTGCCGTGCGGCAGTACGGCTACTCTGCCGAAGAATTCGAAAGCATGACGCTTTTCGAACTTCGCCCTGAAGAGGAACACGCCGCCCTGCGCGAGCATCTTCGTGAATGGAACGGGCTGGGACAATACGAAGGTATCTGGAAGCACCAAAAGAAGGATGGCAAGGTCATTGAGGTAGAAACGATTTCGCACCGCCTCGATTATGCGGACAGGAACGCGCGGCTGGTGGTGGCGCAGGACATCAGCGAGCGGCATGCGCTGGAAGAGCAACTGCGACAAGCGCAAAAAATGGAGGCTGTCGGGCGCCTGGCCGGCGGCGTGGCGCATGACTTCAACAATTTGTTGATGGTTATCAAAGGGCATACGGAGCTGTTGCTGAATGTTCTGCCTGTTCCCGCGCCCGTATCAAAGAAGATCGAACAAATTGAACGGGCCGCCGATCGCGCCGCGGCGCTGACCCGACAGCTTCTGGCATTCAGCCGCATGCAGGTTCTGCAACCCCGGGTGATGAACGTGAATGGCGTGGTTGAAGAAATGGGGAAATTGTTGCCACGGCTGATTGGGGAAGATATCGACTTGATGCTGCGGATCAGCGCGGACCTGGGTGTGATACGCGCCGACGCGAGCCAGATGGAACAGATCATTATGAATCTGGCGGTGAACGCACGCGATGCCATGCCCGCCGGAGGGAAACTGCTGATCGAAACGTCGAACGTGGAATTGGATCATGCGTACAGCTTCGTGCACCCACTGGTGCCGCCCGGGCGTTACGTGCTGCTGGCGGTATCGGACACCGGTGTGGGCATGGATGCGGAAACCCAGGCGCACATCTTCGAGCCATTTTTCACTACCAAAGTGCAAGGCAAGGGCACTGGGCTGGGCCTTGCGACCGTCTACGGAGTAGTAAAGCAAAGCGGCGGATACATCTGGGTCTATAGCGAAGTTGGAAAGGGAACGTCTTTCAAGATTTATTTGCCGCGCGTCGACCAGGTGGAAGACGAAGCCGAGGATAAAGCCTCCACGGAGGCTCCGCGCGGTGCGGGCACGATCCTACTCGCCGAAGATGAGCAGGAGGTACGAGAGGTGGCGCGAGAGTTTCTGGAATCCGGCGGATACACGGTGCTGGAGGCGCGCGACGGAGCCGACGCTTTGCAGCTTGCGGAGAAGCACTCCGGGGCGATCAATTTGCTGGTTACCGACATGGTGATGCCGGGAATCACAGGCCAAGAGCTTGCAACACGGCTCCAAGCCAAGCGTAAAGGCCTGCAGGTGATCTTCATGTCCGGCTATAGCGAGTACGCGGCGGTGGAATCAGTACAATCCGACCCGGCGCTGCGGTTGTTGAGCAAACCGTTCAGCAGGGCAGTGATTCTGCGCGCAGTGCGAGACATGCTGACCGCTCCGCGGACAAATTGATCCTCGGACACACCTGCCAGGAAACTTTCTATAAATTCTAACGATGCTGTTTTTTTAGTTGTTCAATTCGCGGCAATTAAATTGCGAATCTGCTGTTCGAGCGCCTGATTGTATTCGCGCTCAAGTTGGAGCTCGGTCTGCAGTTTTTTCACCAGCAGCTCTACGCGAGCGATTTCCCCACGAAACTTGGCGATTTCCGAAGACGATGGCCCTGATGGCGCCGGCTGATTCGTGTGCGAAGGCGGCTGGATCGGTCGTGGCTCGACTGAGGCTCGCGGGTTCGGTGTAAACGGTGGCAGCAATGGTGTAAATGCTTCCGCTAGTGCACGTGGCCAAGGCGGTTCGGGGAAGGCCGGGACAACCTGAGCAACGGCCGGCGGCGGAGTAGGAATTGTGGGTGGCGGCGGCGCGAACAGATTCTGCAGTGCGTACGAACTGGAGCGCTCACGAGTTTCCGGAGTTGGTATTTCCTTGGGGCCCAGTAAAGCTTTTACTCGTCCGATGAGCTCCTGTGGCTGGAATGGCTTACGGATCAATTCGTTGGCCTGCACGGCGACGGCCCTGTCGGCGACGCTTTTGTTCACCACGCCGGACATCAAAACGACCGGAATGCCGCCAAATTCGGGGTGCTGTTTGATCTGGCTGCAAACCGCATAGCCATCCTGGTCTGGCATGATGACGTCGGTAATTACCACATCCGGGCGGTTTTGTTCGAATTGTGCCAGAGCAGATGCGGCGTCGGCACAAGTAATAACGTTGATATTCTCGCGGCGAAACGCAATCTTGATCACTTCGCGCATGGTGGCGCTGTCGTCGATGAAATACACCGTCGGAGTACGTTTGACCGCGACCTCGCTGAGCGGCGGCATGGTGATGGTTTCAGAATCGCTCATAGTACGTTCCTGTCCGCCATGTCGTGTATTCCCTCGTCGTATTCGCGCATGGCATCTAGCATTAGGTCCGTGGCCGTTCGCAGCACGGTGCGCTGCAAGGAGGTGTGCCCGTAAACAAATTTGTAGACGCCGTCGATGCCCTGCACGCTCTTCAGTATGTGAATCACCGCCTCATCGCCGAAGAGATTGCCGCACTCCGCATGAGAGACTTCCCCTGCGTCAAAAAACAACAACGCGTCGGTTTCGCCCGCGTTGATGTGCAACGCGCCGGTCTGTCGCGCGTGGCCAAGCATCTGCATCACTCCGGGAAGATCGTGGTGTAGCAGGTTGCCGCTGAGGCTGGTATCCGACTGCTCCAACATTTGCGTGGGATGAAAACCTTCGTGCTTGCTTTCGATAATTTGTCTGACGTGCGCAGCGATTGCAGCCGGCGGGCGGTGGCGGTCGATGTAATCGTCGCAACCGGCCTGAAAGGACTCCATGAGCGCGCCCTGGCTGCCATCGCCGATAGCGATAATTGGAAGCTCGCTATTCTTCGGATCCGCATGGATGATACCGGCAATTTCCATAGCGCCCATTTCGCGCAAGTTCGTTGCACAGAGCACGGCGGCGGGCATGTCATATTCCAGGGTGGTCAGCGCAAACGAGGCTTGGGTGGCAGAGACCACCTCGAACCCCTCGCGTTTGAGGGCATCCGAGATGCGCTTCGCGAAATAAACGTTACTATCGATGAGCAAAATCTTGGCAGGGCGGCTGGCAATCATCATGATGTCGCCTCCTGCAACGCCACCGGGACGCGCGCCCGGGGGGTGGCCGCCGGCCCAGGCGTAAGTGCGTCGATATTCAAAACTTCAATCACGTCACCGTCGTGCGAAATCCAGCCTAAAATGTAAGCCGCGTCGGATTCGCCGGCGGGCGACATCTCCGCAGAAATGAGCTCGCACTCGCCGGTAACGGGCAGTGCGACCCATTCCGACTTCTCACCGTAATTGCGGACCGCAATCAGATAGAAACGACGCGTCAGCAAGCTCTTGCCTATGAGTTTGTCCGCAACATCGCACACGGGAACGATGCGGCCGCGGCGAACGATCACGCCTTCAACATTTTCGGTGCGGTGCGGGAAGCGGAATACGCGGCTGGGCGCCACGAGTTCGGCGATTTGTTCGGCGACCACGGCGAAGCTACGGTCCCCAAGCCTCAGCAGCACGAACGATTGGTAACCCAAATCATTCTGAGACGTCATGAATCGATCCTGTGGAATTTTGCGTGGCTTTGCCCTCAAGCGAGGCAGGCGCCGTCGACAGTTCCAAAACTGCGAGTTCTTCCGGGCTCAAAAATCCTTCGGGCCTCACCACCGGCACGACGTTCTGATCCAAAGCGGTGATTCCGCGATACCAGTGGCGCTCTTCATTGCAAAACGCCTGTGGCAGGGCCTGCAATCGCGTCATGGTGGTCATCTTCTCGATGCCATCGATGAGCAAGGCGGTGCGTGTTCGGCGCAGCACAAACACAAGCTGGCCGGAAGTTAACGGCAGTCCAAAATGCAGCGCGCCATTCACTACAAAGAGTGATTTGTCTCCGCGCCGCAGGACGTGACGTACCTTTTTTAATTCCGGTGCGCTGATTTCGGTGGCAGAGCCCGCCAGGCTGTCGACGCTACGAACTTCCTGCACGGAGCCGGACGACACGGCAAACAGATGTCCGCTTACCCGGAACAAGATGATTTGCTCGGTGCGCGCCGTCGAAGGGTTAGTCGTATCCGGGAAACGCATCAGCGAACTCCCGCAGAGGAATGGCAATTGGCCAACACTTGTTTTTCAATGGCGGCGTAAATGTCGTCGATGCCGAGAACGTGATCGACAGCTCCGGTCTTGATGGCTTCAGCAGGCATGCCAAAAATTACCGAAGTAGCTTCATCCTGAGCCAGCACCACACCGCCCGCCGCTTTAATTGCGGTTGCGCCTCCGGTTCCGTCATTGCCCATGCCGGTCAGAATGACGCCCATGCTAAGAACGCCGGCAAATGCTGCGACGCTTTGCAGAGTGATATCGATATTGGGGAGATAGCCGTTGATGCGGCCGGAACTGGAATCCAATTGCACGCGGCCTGTCGGTGAAACGCGAAGGTGCTGGCCGCCTGGACAAATATACAAGGTGCCGGGAGCGATAGATTCATTGTTCTCCGCTTCTTTGACGCGAATACTGGTGAATTCAGCCAACTGCGCGGCGTATTGAGTAGTGAACGCCGCGGGCATGTGTTGGACAAGAATGACGGCCGCAGGAAAATCACGCGTGAATCCGGGCGCCAAGCGCATCACGGTGGCCGGACCGCCGGTGGAAGCCGCGAGAACAACCACGGGGAAGCGCTGGTCGAATCCGGAGGAGACGGCGAGTCTGGGGAGCGGCGGCAACGAATTCTGCGCACCGCCAGAGTCCTTAATCGCAGAGGCCGTGCGGGAGGCCGTGCGAACCACGCGTACCTTGGCGGCCATGCGAATCTTACGGAGAAGGTCCTCGCGCACGCTCTGCATATCGAGGTCGATGCCACTGGACGGCTTGGCGACAAATTCGATGGCGCCAAGCTCCAGCGCACGCAAGGTACTGGCTGCGCCCTGACGCGATTCGGAACTGACCACCACGATGGCTCTTGGATTGGTGCTCATGATTTCGGCGGTCGCTTGCAAACCGTCCATCACCGGCATATTGATGTCCATAGTGATGACGTCGGGTTTCAGCGACTCGGCAAGCTTGACCGCTTCTCGGCCATCTTTAGCGTGCCCGACAACCAGAACGTTTTCGTCGGCAACCAAGATGGTTTCCAGAACCTTGCGCATAAACGTCGAGTCGTCCACGATAAGCACGCGAATTTCTTTATTGGTTTCGGGGGCCATAATGGGCTACGCCACCGGAACGGGAATACGTTCCGCATCCTTCCCCATAAGTTGTTCCACCGCGGCGATGAGCTGATCTTCCTGGACCGGCTTGGTGAGGAAAGCAGTGGCGCCTTCTTTCATGGCGCGATCGCGATGCTTGGCGCCGGCGCGGGAGGTGACGACCATGACAGGAATACGGCGCGTTGCGGCGTTCTGGCGCAACTGGACCATCAATTCGTATCCGGTCATACGGGGCATTTCCAAATCGGTGATGACCAGGTGGCAGCCGTGTTGAGTGACGAGCTCGGCGGCTTCGAGTCCGTCGGCGGCCAGCTTGACGACGTAACCGTTCTTTTCCAGCATGCGGCCGACAAATTTGCGCACGCTGATGGAGTCGTCGGCCACAACGATGAGGCGTTCCTGGAGCACGCGGTCGATGGCTTCCGTGGGAATCGTACCTTGGGCGACGGCCGCTGAGCCCGGAGCAAATACGCGGGCGGCGCTGGCATTCGCCTGCAGGGTGCGCCGTTCATTTGGCTCGGTGGCCACCATGCGGTTCAGGTCCAAAAGCAAAATCAGACTTCCGTCGGGCGCGATCGTGGTACCCGGAAAAAGCTTTACTCGACGGAGGTACTCACCGAGATTCTTGATGACGATCTCGTCTTTGCCGATGACCTCTTCCACTACCAGGCCAATCTGGCGGTTTCCAACATTGGCGACCACCATGTGGAAGTACCCGTTAATAGCTTCGAGTGGGGGCAATCCGAGATAGCCGTCGAGGCGCACCACCTCGGTGACCACGTCGCGGACTTTGGTGAGCAGTTTGCCGCCGACGTCTTCCATTTCGTCGGCGCGCAGGCGACGAATCTCTTCGACTACCGCGAGAGGCAAAGCAAAGGTGGTCGGGCCGCAACGGACGAACAACGCCGGCGAAATAATGAGCGTCAGCGGAACCTTCAGAGTAAAGACGGTTCCTGTGCCGGTAGTACTTTGAATGTCGACCTCGCCGTTCAGGGTATTGAGATTTGCGCGTACCACGTCCAGGCCGACGCCGCGTCCAGCCAATTCCGTTTTGGCGGAGGAAGTCGAAAAGCCGGGATGGAAAAGCATCTCGCGAAGATCGCGTTCAGTGAGGCGGCCGGCCGTCTCCGGCGAAACCAGGGCGCGTTCGACGGCGCTTTGCCGCACGCGCTGGTAATCGATGCCGCGGCCGTCGTCCCGCACTTCCACGTAAATGTGATTACCCCGATGGTAGGCGCGCAGGCTTACTTTGCCGAGGGACGGTTTGCCGGCGGCGATACGGTCTTCGACAGATTCGATACCGTGAGCGACGGAGTTGCGAACCAGGTGAACCAGGGGATCGGAGATCTGCTGGATGATGCTGTTGTCCAACTCGGTTTCGCTACCGGACAAGTCCAGGTCTACTTGTTTGCCGGCGGATTTGGCTGCGTCGCGAACCGCGCGGGACAGCCGGGAATAAAGCGTTCCGATGGGCACCATACGCGCGGCGGTAAATTCGTCCTGCAAGTGATGGGCAAGCTTTGTGAACTCGTCGATGTCGCCTTCCACGCGGCCGATGAATCCCTGCAGTTGCGAGAGCACTTCATTCACGTCGGCGGAGATTTCAGACATGGAGCGCGACAGAATATTGAAGTCGTCGTAGCGATCCATTTCCAGTTCGCTGAAATCGGACCAGAACGACGTATCGCCGGCAGCCGCGCTGGTCAGGCGCTGGGTGGTGGTGCTGGCGCTCCAGTCTGTCGATTTCACCTGCGAGCCGAGGCGATTGAATTCGTATTTGTCCTGAAACTCTGAAACTTTAGCCTGCAGTCGCTCCTTGGAAAAACCCAGGGTATCGACCAGCTTTTCAAGCTCTGCCACGCGGCCGACCATCCGAGTGCGGTTAATCACCAACTCGCCAACGGTGTTCATCATGCGGTCAAGCCGATCCAGCGCGATGCGCACGGATTTCACCGCAGCAGAAGGGCCGGAGGGTAATTTTGCAGATGCTCGAGTTCTCGATTCGGGCTTCACCTTCGGCGTTAGTGGCTCCGAATACTCCCCAAGTCCAGGGCTTGCGGACGGAACCTCGGGTTCTTCCAGTTCGACGGGCGCAAATTCCGCGATGCGGCCGAGCAGGGAATCGACGCCGGCACGAATATCCATTTCATCAGCCCATTGCTTGTGGAGGGTTTTCTTCAAGACATCGACGGACTCCAGGCAAAGATCGACGACGGCGGGCGAGGGCTCGATTTCTTTGTCTCGCAAACGGCCAATGAGGTCTTCAACCCGATGAGCAATGGCACCGAGGCGTTTCAGCCCCACTTGCGCAGCGGAGCCCTTTAAGGTGTGAATCGCGCGGAAGAGCTTGTTAATTTCTTCGGGATTGTTGTTGCCCTCCAGGGAAATCAGGCAATCGCTAACGATTTGCAGATGCTCTTCCGCTTCGGGCTGGAAAAATTCCAGAATTTCATTGGAGACGTCGTCGTCGGAGGGTAGGAGGTCAAAGTACGATCCGGTTACGGAAGTGGCTGTAACGTCGGAAACGGGTGAAGTTCCCGATTGCGCGAGCGATTCATAATAAGGGTTTGAACCCTCGAGTTCGTTGGGAAACGCGAATCGATAGCGTTCTTTGAACGCCCGTATTTCATCCTTGTTCTCCATGCCCGTGTCACTGATTTCGAGCAGGTCCGCTTCGAGCAAGGAGATGCCGTCGGAAAGAAATTCCGCGAGAGGTCCGTGCAACTCATCACCAAGTGTGGCATTCAGAGCGTACTGGAAAACGTGCGCCAATTTGGAAGCAACCTTTGAAAATCCTGGAAACTCATAGCTGGCGGAAGTTCCGCCGAGGGTATGAGCGGCGATGTACAAACGTTCCAGATCTTCGCGGCGGGGCTCAGTTTCCTGCAGGACACTCACATACTCGCGCAGGTATTGCAGGTGGTCGGAAGCCTCCTGAAGGAACATTTCGACGCCTTCGCGTTGCGGAGTGCTCACGCGCGTCCCTCCGTGGTCAGCTCGGGTTTCTGCAATTCTTCCGCGGTGGGCTTGCGGTACAGAATGCAATCACTTAACACGATGGCCTGGAATTTCACGGGCATTTGGGAAATGGATTCGGAATGGCCGAGGAAAAGGTAGCCACCGGGTTCGAGCGTATCGTAGAACCGCTGCACCAGGGAATGGCGGCGCTCTTCCGAAAAATAAATCAGCACATTCATACAAAAGATGACGTCCATACGTCCCACGTAGACGGCCGAGGCCAAGTTCATTTGCGTGAAGGTGACCATCTTACGCAGGCGAGGTTTTACCTCTTGGCCACTTTCCACGGCCGAGAAATGAGCGGAGAGTTGCTTCTCGCTGACGCCGGAGAGGCTGCGGCCGGAATAGATGGCCGTCTCGGCGTGTTTGAGCGCCAGGCGGCCAACGTCGCTGGCCAGAATTTCAACATTCCAGGCGTCGGCGAACGTCAGGGCGTCTGCGATGGTCATGGCGATGGAGTAAGGCTCCTCGCCGGTGGAGCATCCTGCGCTCCAGATACGCAAACTACGAGGAGTTTTCCAAAATTTCTTAATGTGCAGTTCCGGCAAGGCGCGTTTTTGAAACGCTTCGTACACTGCAGGATAGCGGAAGAAAGTGGTTTCCTGGGTCAGCAACCGTTCGAGGAGAGCTTCGTATTCGACGTTGGCCTTGCGAGCCGCGCGGAGGAAATCAGTGCCGCGTGCGAATCCCCGGGCCAGCAAGTGTTCGCGCACACGTGTAACAAAGAATCGCTCGCGCGATTGATCGAAACAAATACCCGTACGCTCTTCAATTAGCATGCGGATCTCGCTCAACTCGTGTTCGCTAAGTCCCAGCTCTGTTACCTGGCGCTCGTTCGCAGTTCTCACGCTTGGTCATTCCGTTTCGGCCCAGGCCCTTGCCTGAGCGGGAAATAGTTACCGCGATGCGCCGACCGGGACCTGCCGTTCGGATTCTTCGTGTACTGAGTTGCCGCCGTGTTTCGACGATGCCCGGAATTGCGCAAGGCCGTCATTGAGCTGGTCGGACAATTTCACCAGTTGGCTTACCGTGGCCACCGTGCCGCGGGTGCCCTGGGAAGTCTGCCGCGTGATGCTGGAAATAATCTGCATGGCGTGAGCTACGCCTTCGGTACCGCGCACCTGTTGTTTAGAGGCCAGGGAAATTTCCTGGACGAGTTCGGCAGATTGGCGCACCACGTTGGAAATCGCGTCCAGAGCTCGGCCGGCCTGATCAGCCAGAGTCGCGCCGCTTTCCACTTCCTTAGTGCCTTCCTCCATGACGACCACGGCTTCGTTGGTCTCGGCCTGAATGGCCTTGATGAGCGCGGCGATGTCTTTTGTGGCGCTGCGGCTGTGTTCCGCGAGTTTGCGAACTTCGTCAGCGACCACCGCGAAGCCGCGGCCGGCCTCGCCAGCGCGAGCAGCTTCGATCGCGGCGTTCAAGGCCAGCAGGTTGGTCTGTTCAGTGATGTCGTTGATGACGTTGATGATTTCTGAAATTTCCAGAGAACGGTCGCCCAAAGATTTGATTTTCTTGGCGGTGGCTTGCACGGAAGAGCGAATGCGCTGCATACCTTCCAACGTGTCGCGCACGGCACGGTTTCCCTGTTCCGCGGCGTCCAAGGCGCGACGCGCAGCTTCGGCGCTGGCTTCGGCATTGTTCGACACTTGTTTCATGGACACGGTGAGCTCTTCCACTGCGCTCGAGGTGTTGGTAATTTCCTGATCCTGTTGCGTGGCGCCGGCCTGCATTTCGTCTGCCGCCACCAAAATGTTGTTGGAGCATGCGGTCACTTCCATGGCCGCTTTGCGAACGCGCTCGAGAACCTTCGTGAAGCTATCGAGCATGTAGTTAACGGAGTCGGCCACGTTGCCGAGAGCGTCGTTGGTTACTTTGCCGCGCAGCGACAGGTCGCCGCGGGCTACCTGGTTGATGACCGCCAGTAATTCCGTGATGCTGCGCTGCAAAGCGTCGCTGGATTCCTGGTTGTTTGCGGCTTTGGCAACTTTTGCCACGGCGCGATTCAAATTGTCGGCGATGTAGCCAAGTTCATTAGTCGCGGAAACGTCGGCGCGCGCCCGTGGATCGCCCACGGCGAGACGCTCGGAGAATTGCGAAAGCTCCTTAAGTGGATCCAGCAAGCCCCCCCCCAGACGCCACGCGAGAACGATACCCATCGCCAGCGCCAGCACGACAGCGGCAAGGACGGCGCCCGTGGCGGCAGCCGGCAATGTAGCGAAGTCAAAAATAGTGGCGCCTCCTGATTGCCGGCCGGCACTGTACGCCAATCCGATTACGGCCAGGGCCACGATTCCATTGACCACAACGAGGGTCCGGATGGTAGAACTCAGTCTCGATTTCATACTTCCTCCAAGATCTTGGCCACCGTGCGGTCATTAAGCACGGTGATGCAGACAAAAATTCAAATACTCGGTCCGGGAAAAACTTCCAGCAGCTTGCGCAGATCGATCACCAGTGCCAGCCGATCGTCGTGCCGCAGCATACCGACGCAATGCGGGACATTCTCCGGTGCCTGCTCGAGCAATTGGTCGCTAGTGACCGAGTACGTTCCAATCACTTCATCGGCGGCGATACCCACCCGCAGAATTTCGTGCTGCGTGTCTACGCGCATACAGGCCACCACTACGTGACGCGGCAAGAGCCCGGCCCGCCGGCCTTCCGTCATGGCGATGTCGATCAGCGGAATAATGGACCCGCGCAGATTGAAGATTCCGATCAGGTACGCGGGACTGAGCGGGACCCTTGTCAGCAACGGCCAGTCCAGCACTTCTTCCACTTCGAGAACCGGCAAGCACAGACGTTCGCGGCCACTTCGGAAGACGCAATACTGCGATTCAGGATTGCGCTGCTCCATCGGACCAAGAGCTTCCAGCAAACTGCCGGTGGATTCATCGGCAGATAGCGGCTCGAGATGCAGAAAGGGATTCATCGTATGCGCAATTCTCCGCCAGCGACTTCCAGTGGAATGTTCATGCGAACCTCCGCACGGCACGGATCAATTCCTGCGAGGTGAAGGGTTTGGTGACGTAGCCGTCGGCGCCTTGCTGCTCGCCCCAGTATTTGTCGCTGGGGGTGTCGCGCGAAGTCACCAGAATCACTGGAATGGCTTTGAACTCGTCGTTACCCTTGAGTTCTCGGCACACTTGGAAGCCGTTCCTGCCGGGCATGACCACATCGAGCAGAATCACACTAGGGCGCTCCAGGGAGATGGTTTCCTCGATTCGCGCGGAATCGTGGAGGTCGACCGGGTTATAACCTTCGCGCTCGAGCAAGCCATGCATCAGCCGAACTTCTGACGGCGAATCGTCCACGATAAGCACTTTTTTCTGCACGCCAGAATCTCCAGGATTTATCCGGTGACGAGAGGTGCACGCCAGCAGCCAGATTAGAGTTCTCGTCCATTTTGTTTTCAAGGAATTAAACCGAAGGAAAAACAAGCAGTTACAGGCAGGGATGGATGGCTAACGCCTCTGGATTACCGGCGCAGTCGAGAGCGGAGTCTCAGGTTGAGAAGCATTCTCAGCCTCGCGCATCTCGCTGGCCAACGATGAGAATCGCAGCATAATTTCGTTAATACGCATGGCCATACTGTGAATTGTTCGAATCTGTGCGAGAGACTGCGAAGAGAGTTGGCCGGGTTCGAGCAAAAGCAATTCCGAGTTGCCGAGCATCGAGGTCAAAGCATTGTTCATGCTGTGTTTCATGTCCGTCATGTAAAGTCCCAAGGTGGCGAGATGTTGGTTTTTCGCCGATTTCCGCTCTGCGTGTCTGGCGGAATTCAAGGCTTCCACCCGGCGCAGCGTCTCGCCTGCCACCAGCAGAAGCGTATGCGACCAATCTTCCCTCAGCGGCACGACGAGAAAACGTGGGTACAGGCTACGAAGGTCATCTAATTCGCGCGAATCCGTCGCCACGCACGCGATCACAGCTGCGGCAGGATCAAGCGAACGAAGTACCTCGTGATGCTCGCCGCCGCGGATGGGACCGACGACCACCACATCGTGATCGGTGGCATCGTTATTCCGCCACAGTTTGCTGTTGAGGACGGTGACATCGGGAGCTTTGCGTTGTGCCTGCCAGCACCCGGATACCACCGTGGCGAATTCGGTTTCGTCGGTGAGGATAAGAACCTTGGCGTTGGGCAAAGGACAACCACTCCTGCAAGTATTCCCCTGAGATTGCCGGGGAAAGTGCGATGCAATCTAAATTTTTTCGGCTTCGTCCAGCGCAGACAGCAGGCGCTTCATGCTGATACCGAGATTAACGGCTGCCTCCGTATCCTTCGCGGCTTTAGCCACGTCGACACGATCCTGAAGGCGCGAAGCTTCGACGCGCCCGACGGCCAGCGCTTTGTCCAGCGCGAATTTGTGCCCTTTTTCCCTGGCCATCGTTGTTGCGGCAGAAACCATGGCTCGGGCAGCTACAGCGCGGCGCAGGTCTTCGGCGGAAGTACCGGTTTCGCTGACGAACGCGGCAACTTCCCAGGAAGACAAGAGGATGCGCGTTCCGTTGATTTTCACGGTCGTCATGGTGCGCCCGCGCACCGGCGGCGCAGCAATCAACTGTTCCCAGATCTGTTCCATGCACAATTCGAAATCCAAAGCCGACGTTGCCGGGCTTCTTTGAGAAGTGTCCTGGGATGGGCGGTCTGGAGTGCGCGACAGCAGAGACGTGGCTGGCTCCCACGATGATGTCTTTGGAATTCCAGAGGCGGTCACATTGTTCGATTCAATGACGGCGCGATCAGAGTTCCGCATCGCCAACTTTTCCAGCGCGGTTTCCACGTCGGCCCGCAATCCCAATAATTTCTCGAAGGCCTGGTTAACAGAACGCTCCGTGTATTCCTTCTGGAACGGCTGTTTCCATTCGTCGGCAAGCTTGCGGACTTTGGCGATCGGTTCCGCGGCGGACAATCCCACGCTGTGACAGTCGACAATCCGTACCTCAGCTACCTCGAGCTGACTGAGGCCGCCGCGAATGGCGATCAGGTCCGCGTGCATCAGTTCGATGAGTGTGCGGCGCAGAAGAAAATTGAAGCGAATGAAGGCCAGCAACGCGGAAGCATCGTAGAACATACCTCCGGCAGACTCTTTGACGCGGCGGCCTTGTTCGATGAAATTCGTCTTCAGAATTTCGCGCAGGCTGCGGAATCCGTGCAGGGCCTCGATCATCGCTTCCAACGGCTCGCACCACACCAGCTTGGCGGGCTCGACTTCACCGAGTATGGGTTTCATCACTTCGGCTACATCAGGAGGCTCGATACGCTTGTGATAAATCTTGGCCGGGGCGCACAGAGCGAAATATTGCACGAGAAGAAAGTCGATTTTGTCGCGGTCAAAGTGAGTTTTAGTGGCCTTGCGAAGGTGCCGCTCAATAAGAGCCTTAAGACTGCTCTCACTGGCGTTCAGGGTGGTCATTTGCAGCAGATGGCGCAGTTGATAAACGATGACGCGCTTGTCCATGGCGTCTAGCCAACTCTGCACCTCGCTGAACAGTTCCGGCTCCGGATTTTCCGCCAGGTTCCTTTGGGTAAAGGGAATGGGGATACCAAGCTGTTTCGCGAGAGCCAGGTAAATCGGAAACACGCAGCGCGCCTCGGTCCATTGCGTCTGGCGCGTGCTTTCCGGAGCTGTGGATAGAAATGGCGTAGTCAGTTTGGTCATGACCTGCTTATCCAAGTGCTGGTCCCGCGCAAAAGCTTTACGGCCACCGCTTTTCGGCCTTGGTGATACTGAACAGCGACGACGGTCGCGTCGGTAGTGTGCTCTTTACGGCAGCCTTCCAACCGAACCCGGTCGTCAAATTCCAGCGGTAGGCTGGAATCAAAAATGGCATGTTCCATGGCGGCAAACTCCACAATACTGGCTTCGCACAGGCGGGTGCTGCCACCGCGCAAAGCCGTCACCTGTACCGGAATTCGAACGCTTGAAGCGCCTGGAAAAAATTTGGCCAGTTGTTCTGTGCAACTCGGCTGCTTCGTGGCCAGCGTTACCTCGTCCAACGTTCTCACGTGCCCTCACCAGCCTCGAGATTTGAAAATGTTCCGCCCTTTGGCTCGACGCACGAGGACCTGCGGAAAAATCCCCAGAGAAGAGTTGCACGCCTAACTCCAAAGAAGATGCGCGAGGGACTCGATGTATGCGACAGAAAAGGCAGGGGTTAAATTTTGAGGGAGCAGCGTGTGCTGGTTCATTCGTCTCAGGCTGAAACAGGTTTGTCTCAGGCCCGCGAACCCGTGTCGTTAGTCCTACTGAGACACCGTTTCCGGTTCTCCGACGCGGGAGTCTGACTTCACGGCGATGTTGTATCGTTTTAGCTTGCGATAGAGAGTCGCGCGGCTGATCCCCAACATTCTGCCGGCCAGAGCTTTGTCCCCGTTGGCCTGTTCGAACACGCGCAGAATCGTCATGCGCTCCATTTCCGCGAGCGCCGTGGTGGACAGGGAAGCGGTGTCCGTCGCCGAACTTGGGGCGTCCGGTTGTTCGCTGCGGATCGCTGGAGGCAAGTCTGCGACGTCGATGAGTTCGCGATCGCCAAGGGTGACCGCTCGGGCTACGCAATTTTCCAGTTCGCGCACATTGCCCGGCCAATCGTATTGCAACAAGCTTTTCATGGCCGCGGCAGTTACGTGCATGTTGGCTCCGTGGGCATAGCGGTCCAGGAAATGATGCACCAGCATGGGGATGTCAGAGCGGCGCTCTCGCAGCGCGGGGATGTGCACGGTCACGACATTCAGGCGGAAGTACAGATCCTTGCGAAACGTTCCCGCACGGTAGGCCGCTTCCAGGTCGCGATTTGTCGCCGCAATGACACGGACGTCCACATTTACTTTTTCATTGCTGCCGACCGGGCGCACTTCCTTTTCCTGCAAAACGCGAAGCAGCTTCGCTTGCATTTCCAACGGCAGTTCGCCGATTTCATCCAGGAAAATGGTGCCGCCATTGGCAGCCTGAAAGAGACCTGCCTTAGTTTTGATAGCGCCAGTAAAAGCGCCTTTTTCGTAGCCAAAGAGTTCGCTTTCCATCAGGGTAGGAACGAGGGAGCCGCAATCCACGGCCACAAACGCGGTTTGGGCCATCGCGCCGCGGAAATGAATGGCTCGCGCGACCAGCTCCTTTCCGGTTCCGCTTTCTCCCGACACCAACACCGGCGTACGCGTGTCCTTGAGCCGCGAAATCATCCGCAAAACATCCTGGATGTTGGCGGACGTGCCGATGATGCCGCCCAGGTTTTCTTCGGCGTCCACGCGTTCACGCAGAAATTGATTTTCGGTTACCAGGCGAACTTTTTCGGCCATGCGTTGCAGCAACATGCGCATCTTTTCGACGCGGAAGGGTTTTTCGATGTAGTCGTAGGCGCCCAGTTTCATGGCATCCACCGCCGATTCAATGGATCCGTGTCCGGTCATGATGGCGACTTCGGTACGCGGCAGGATGGCCTTGGTTTGCTTGAGCAACGCAACACCGGTTTGTGTCGGCAGCTTCAAATCCGTCAGCACCAGGTCCGGAGTATCAGCTTCCAGGCGCGGCAACGCCGCTTCGGCACTCTCCGCTTCCGTGCAGGCGAAACCGAGGGCGGTTCCAATGGTCATGCACAGGCGGCGAATGCTTTGCTCATCATCCACTACCAGTAATCGAGTCTTGAGGTCGTCGCTCATGGTTTCCCGAAGGTCTTCTCCACCACAGACATTAATTGCTTCACGCGAAAAGGTTTTTCGATGCAGGGCGTCCCGCTTTGCGCCAGTAGCGTTTGCGTTTCGCTATTCGCCGTATCTCCGCTGATCAAAATAATGCGGGTTCGCAATTCCGGGCGATTTTTCTGAATCCAGGCGTGAACTTCCGCTCCATTTACGTTTCCGGGCATGCGGATATCGGAAATCACTCCGGCATATCGCCCATCGGAAAGGTATTTCAATCCTTCGCTCCCGGAACCGGCGTTGACTACGGAATAGCCTCTGCGCTCCAACGCCGCTTTCAAAAACGCGATCACCGAAGGCTCATCCTCGATCAACAGAATGGGTCCTCCCGTCCACATGGTGGCCTGCAGGCTCATCGGCCGGCCTCTTTGGCAGAAGCGGTGGAGACGGCGGATTCTGTTTCTGCCACGGGAATACGAACCACAAATGTACTGCCCGGCTCGGCATCATTATTCGAACACTGAATTTCACCGCCATGAGCGCGCACAATTCCGTAACAGATACTCAGACCGAGTCCTGTACCTTTGCCGGCGTGCTTGGTGGTGTAGAACGGATCGAAAATACGCTGCGGATCGGCAATTCCTGCGCCGTTATCGGCAATGGCCACTTCGATGGCGTGGTTCTGACGGCGCGTTCGAATTGTGATTTGCCCACGCCGGCCGGATTCCTGCACCGCGTCATAGGCATTATTCAAAATATTCAGAAATACCTGTTGCAGTTGCTGCGCGTCCCCCAACGCCGGGGCCAGCGCCTCGTCAAATTCTTCGCGCACTTCCACGCCGTGGCTCGCAAAATCGTAACTGCGCAGCTTGATAGTTTGGCGCAACACGCTGTTGACA
>JBBSFG010000032.1:0-18818 GCA_038238965.1 Candidatus Acidiferrales bacterium
GCGGCCCAGCAGCCGGCGATTACCCGGCCCGCCCGCCAGTTTTATTATACCTTGCGGCAACCCAACTCTGGGGTCTTGCCGATAAATCGGTCAGTTCGAACCCAGCAGCTTCTCAAATTCCTTTTCAGTCAAAATAGTGACGCCTAGTGATTTAGCCTTGTCGTGTTTCGATCCCGGATCGGTCCCTACCACCACGTAGCTGGTCTTTTTGCTTACCGAGCCGGAAATTGTGCCGCCGTGCTGCTTGACGATTTCAGCGGCTTCTTCGCGGCTGCGATTGTCGAGTCCGCCGGTGAAGACGAAGGATTTGCCGGCGAACTTGTCGCTCTTCATTTCGCGTTTTTCCATGGTGGGATGCACGCCGGCTTTGCGCAGCTTTCTAATTAGCTGCATGTTGGCGGGCTCGGAAAAGAATTCAACAATGGCCGCGCCCACCTTTGGCCCCACTTCGCCCACTTCCTCAAGTTGTTCCTGAGTGGCAGCGGCTAGATCTTCGAGCGAAGAAAAATGGCCGGCTAGCAATTCGCCGGTGCGTTCGCCCACGAAGCTAATTCCCAGCGCGTAAATCAGGCGCGCCAAACTGTTTTTCTTGCTGGCTTCGATTTCATCCAATAGATTCTGCGCGGATTTTTCGGCGAAGCGTTCCAGCGCGATTAATTTGTCCAGTTTCAGCAGATACAGGTCGGCGACATCGCGCACTAGGTTTTGTTCGATGAGTTGGTCGACGATTTTTTCGCCTAGGCCGTCGATATTCATGGCGTGTCGACCCGCGAAATGCAGCAGCGATTCCCTCCTCTTCGCGGGACACGCGGCGTTGACGCAGCGATAGGCCACCGTGTCCGCAGCTTTATGAATCGCGCTGCCGCACTCCGGGCATTTCTCCGGCATTCGAAACGGGCGACGGTCTTTGCCTTCCTTCACCACTTTCAGCACGTGAGGAATCACTTCCCCGGCGCGCTCCACCAGCACGGTATCGCGAATCTGCACTCCCAGCCGCTCGATTTCGTCCATGTTATGCAACGTCGAGCGGCTCACTGCAACGCCGCCCACCTGCACCGGCTCCAGCATGGCTACGGGAGTCAGCGTGCCCGTGCGCCCCACATTCACCAGAATATCGTTCACCACCGTCGTTTCCTGCCGCGCCGGATACTTATACGCGATGGCCCACCGCGGTGCTTTCGCCGTGTAGCCCAATTCGTTTTGTATGGGAATGGAATTTACTTTCACCACCACACCGTCAATTTCGTAGGGCAATTTCTCGCGCTTGTCTTCCCAATGGTCGCAATATTTGAGGACTTCCTCGATGCCATCGCACAACTTCCAATCCGAAGAAGCGCGGAAATGCAAATCTTTGAGTGCCTTCAGCGATTCAGAAAGTTTTGTGAACGGCGATTTCCCATCGACCAGTAAGTAGTAGGCGAAAAATTCCAGCCGCCGCGACGCGGTAATCGAAGCGTCCAGCACGCGCACACCGCCGGCGGCAGCGTTCCGAGGATTCGCAAAAATTTTGCCGCCCGACAATTCCTGCTGGCGATTCAACTCCGCGAACGCCTTGTGCGGCATCACGATCTCTCCGCGCACTTCGAAATTCAGCGGCAGTTTCGCTTTTTTCAACGCCGCCGGATCAACGCGCAACGGCACCGAGCGAATCGTCTTCACATTGGGCGTCACGTCTTCTCCGGTGCGCCCGTCGCCGCGCGTCACGCCCCGCATCAGCACTCCGCCGGCGTATTGCAGCGAAATGCTCAGCCCGTCGAACTTGTGTTCCGCGATGTACTCGATTTTTTCCCGCCCGCTGCTTTCCCGCACTCGCCGGTCGAATTCGCCCAGCGCCTCGTACGAAAACGCGTTGTCCAGGCTCAACATCGGCCGCGCGTGCTGCATGGTTTGAAAACCTTCGCGTGGCGCACCGCCAACGCGCACCGTCGGCGAATCGGGAGTAATCAATTCAGGGTGCGCAGTTTCCAGATCTTGAAGCTTGCCCATCAGGCGGTCATACGCCGCGTCCGAAATTTCCGGGTCGTCCGCCACGTAATAACGATATTCGTGATGCCGCAGTTTTTCGCGCAGGTCTTCGATTTCGCTTTTTACCGCTGCGCCGGTCCTGGCCATACGACCCTCACTATGAAATTCGCTGAAGAAGAGATGCCGAGAGTGCGCTTACATTATATAGAATGAACGCACCACCCATGGACTCCACCGATTGATGACTACCGGCCTGCAAAATGCCCTCCTGATCCACAATCCCAACGCCGGGCATGGTGGCGCGAAACGCCGCCGCATGCTCGATGAGGCGCGCAGGATTTTCGCCGCCGGAGGTATCGAAGCGGAGTTGGCCGAAACACGCGGCCCGGGCGACGCCACCGAAATCGCGCAACGCGCCACCGTCGAGCGCCGCCAGCTCGTCATCGCCTGTGGCGGCGACGGCACTCTGAACGAAGTCGTCAACGGCCTCGCCGGCCATTCCAACGGGCATCGCGTTCCACTCGGTCTTCTGCCCGCCGGCACCGCCAACATTTTCGCCAAAGAACTCACTCTTCCATGGGATCTTCCCGCTGCTGCGCGCCAGCTGATTCGCGGCAGCGTAGTGGACATCGCGCTCGGCTTGGCCACTCCCGTCAACGAGCCTGCCAAGCGAAAATATTTTCTCAGCGTCGCCGGTGCCGGCCCCGACGGCATGATCGTCTACTCCATCGATCTCGAGCTGAAGGCCCGATTGGGCATTCTCGCCTACTGGTGGCAAGGCGCGCGGGAAGTCTTCCGCTACAAATTCCCGCATTTTCGCGTGGTCATCGGCGGACACGCTGTTGATTCTTCGCTGGTCATCGTCGGTCGCACCAAGCACTACGGCGGCCCGTTCAAAATCACCACCCTCGCCGATTTGTACGAAGACAAATTTGAAGTGATGACCTTGAGCACGCGCAGCGGCTTCCGTTATCTCAGCTATCTGCCGACGCTGTGGATGGACAAGCTGCGCGGAACGGACGGCGTTTTTTTCTCGAAGACCGATTCGGTGTTGTGCGAGCCTCTCGATGAAAACCCCGTCTACGCCCAGGTCGACGGCGAGCCGCTGGGCCGCCTGCCGGTGGAATTCAAGATTGTGCCGGCCGCGTTGAAGCTGCTGGTGCCTGAATTTGCCTTGAGCGTACACACCGCCTCCGCCAGCGCTTCTGCTTAGCATTCTGGTATAACGAACTCGCTCATGGACATTGCCACTCACGCCCTGGCCTCCTTGGCGCTTTCCCGCGCGATTCTGCCGCGCGCGCCGAAACTAGTTTGGGCATGGACCGTCCCAGCGGGAGTAATCGCGGACAGCGATCAATTCAGCGCACTCATCAGCCCCTCCGCGTATCTCGCCTGGTATCGCACCTACACGCATTCCCTGCTCGTTTCATTCCTCATCGCCGGAATTTTTGCGTCGCTGTTTCGCGTTTGGTCGTCGCCGGAGCTCCGCCAACGATTGTCGGTTCGCGCGATCTTCGTCGCCGTGTTACTGGTGCAAGGGCTGCACCTTGCGATGGACTCAGCGCAATGGCAGGGCTCAGAACTTTTCTGGCCGTTCAAGACCGCGCGCATTGCCGCTGATTGGCTCCCCAGTATCGATCCGTGGATTATCGCGATTCTTGTTGCCGCTGTTCTCCTGCCGGAATTTTTTCACCTGGTGAACTCCGAAATTGGCGCCAAAGACAAGAGACCCCGAGGCTTCGTGGCTGCGATCCTGGGACTGGCGTTCGTACTGCTTTACATGGGTCTGCGCGCGGAATTGCACGCTACGGCCATCGCTCAGCTTCGCAACCGCGCCTATGTGGGAGAATTTCCGCGGCAGGTCGCCGCGTTTTCTGAATTCACTTCACTGGTCAGTTGGCACGGCATCGCCGAAACGGAAAGCGCGCTCCACCAAGTCACCGTGAACATCCTCCCTTCCCGGCCGTCGTCTTTCGATCCGGGAGTGAATTTGTTCAAGCCCGAGCCTTCACCGTTGCTGCAAGCCGCACAAGCGACAGAATCGGCCCAGCGCTTTCTGCGTATTGCGCGATTCCCGAAAGCCACCCTGGAAAAAATCGAGGCTGGCACTGAAGTGCAAATCCGCGATTTGCGCTACGCCGCGGCAGAAGAGCGGAAATTTGAGCCCATGGTCACGGCGGAATTTGATTTGGCGGGAAAAATGCAGTCCGAAACAATCGTGTGGGCCAGCCGCGATACCCCGCGCTGAGCACCCTTTTACTTCCCGGCCGTCTCGCCGTAAGGATGCTTGATGCGCAAAACCAATTGGGAAAGCCCGTAACTTATGGCCACCAGCACCACTGCGGCAATGGCCGCGTTCAGTTTATGGCGTCCAAGATATGGCAGCGCATCGTTTCCAAAACGCACCGCCAGATATCCCACCGCGAAATAACGGCACAGCCGCGCTATGGCGATCGCCGATGAAAAACTGGCCAGCGGCATTCTAAAAACTCCCCCGGCAAACACAAAAAACTTGAACGGCGTCGGCGGTGGCAACAGCGCGGCCGCCAGCATGCCGCCGAATCCATATCTCTCCACCCAGTGGCGGATAGCTCCGCTATGCCGGCCCGCCTTAGTGTGAAACAGCGCCTCCCCGCCTTCGCGCGCGATGAAATACAGCAGCACGCACCCGAGCGTCGAACCGCTGGCCGCCATCAGCGCGTACAGCGGCATGCGCTGCGGATGCTGCCTGCACAATTCGATCAACAGCAGGTCATTGATCACCGGAAACGTCAGCACCGACGAATCCAGGAATGAAATCAGGAAGAGGCCTGGCGCGCCCAGGCTGCCGGCAAACGCCACAACTTTCTGTTTCCATGCCTGTAAATTGACGCTCAGGATTGCCCCCGGACAAGTTCAGAATCGCGTTTCAAAAAACGCGGGACACAAATCGGCCACGAGCTTATCAGAGGATTGCACACCCGGTCACAGCACCGTCTCGATGGCCTGCTGGATCACGTCGTAAACGAAATTCAGTTCGTCGCGGGTGATCACGTATGGAGGCAGCACGTACACCACGTTCCCCAGCGGCCGCAGCAGCACGCCGTGATCGATAAAAAATTTGTACAATTTGGTACGCATCTTCGACAGGTAGCCGGTGTCGTCCGTGCGCAGCTCAATCGCGCCCATTGTGCCGATTTGCCGCGCATCTCCCACCTGCGGCATCATGCGAAATTGTGCCAGCCGCTCGGCATTCACCGCGGCAATCATGGCGATGCGTTCAAACACCGGCTCGTCGTCGAAAATCTGCAGGCTGGCATTCGCCGCCGCGCACGCCAGCGCGTTCCCGGTGTAGGAATGCCCGTGATAAAACGTGTGCAGCCGGTTTTCGCTGCGGAAAGACGCTTCTACGCGGTCGCTGCACACCGTCGCGCCCATCCCTAGAAACCCGCCGGTAATTCCTTTCGACAGGCACATCAGGTCGGGCACAATTCCCGCAACTTCGCACGCGAACATTTTCCCGGTGCGCCCGAAGCCGGTCAGCACCTCGTCGGCGATCAGCAAAACATCGTATCGCGTGCACAGTGCGCGCACCGTTTGCAGAAATTCCACCGGGTGAACAATCATGCCACCCGCGCCCTGCAGCAACGGCTCTACAATGACCGCCGCGATGCGCTCGTGCTTTACCTCCAGCAAGCCTTCCAACTGCTGCACGCATTCGATGTGGCATGTCGCGCGCGTCAGGCCCACCGGGCACCGGTAACAATACGCCGAGTGCACCCGGTGCACCGCATAGCGCATTGATTGAAATGGTTTGTTGAACGGCGAATCGTCGCTGATGGACATCGCTCCCGCGGTATCCCCGTGATAGCCGTGCTCCAGTGCCACAATTTCACATTTTTGCACGCGCCCGCTGTTGCTGAAATGCTGCACCGCCATCTTCAGCGCCACTTCTACCGCCGTCGACCCATCGTCGGAAAAAAACAGGTGCGTCATTTGCGCTGGCAGCCGTTTGCGCAGTCGCTCCGCCAGCTCTTCGGCGGCATCATGCGTAAAGCCCGCCATGAGCACGTGCTCCATCTTGCGCGCCTGTTGCGCGATAGCTTCCGCGATGCGCGGATTCGCATGGCCGTGGATATTCACCCACCAGGAAGAAATCGCGTCCAGGATGCGCCGGCCATCCTTGGTATACAGGTACACGCCTTCCGCGCGCTCCACCTGCATGGGCGGCGCATCCACAGCTGCGTTAGTGAAGGGGTGCCAGATGCGCAGCGGCGAACTCATGTTGTTTTATTGGGAAAAAGCAGCACGGTCGAAATGGTTCATAAACACCTGCATCAGCGAAGTGCGATGCAGATTTGGCAGCCGCGGGATTTCACCAATGACGCGCACATGCCCGAAGCGCTCGATAGTCTCGCGGTTTTCGCGGTTCTGATCCCCGATCAACACCACGCCATGCACGGGAAGCTCCGCGGCATGCAGCGCCGCCAGCGTTAGCAGCGTGTGATTGATGGTTCCGACGCCGCTGCGCGCGGCCAGAATCACCGGCAGCTTGAATTTCGCCATCATGTCCAGCATGAACTGCTTCGAATTGATGGGCACCAGCACTCCGCCCGCGCCCTCCACCACCAGCCAATCGTTGATCAAGCTGGTCGGCAAATTAATTCGCGCCAGATCGATTTCCACGCCCGCCCAGCGCGCGGCCAGGTCCGGCGAAACCGGCGGCACAAATTTATAGACTTCATCCAGCGTGCGGTCCGTGCCGATACCCGCCAGCCTCATCACCGTCACGCGATCCGATCCTTCCAGCGTGCCGGTCTGAATTGGCTTCCAGTACACCGCGTCGAGCGCCGCGCACAACAGCGCAGCCAACGTCGTCTTGCCTACGCCGGTGTCCGTTCCGGTAATAAAGAAATGATGCCTCATGCACTCCCCATCATGTTCATAGAAGTCGCCGGTCCGCCCAGCCTACCTTCCACTTCTGTCATCGGTGAGTCGTGAAATTCAGATGGCATGCGATTCGAGTGGTTTCAATCCTAAAGTTTGCAGCAGTTGTTCGTCCTCGTCCGCACCGGGATTGGGTGTGGTCAGCAATTTTTCGCCGACAAAAATCGAATTCGCTCCCGCCAGAAAACATAGTGTCACCGCTTCGGGCGACAATTGTTTCCGGCCCGCCGCCAGGCGCACCCGCGAAGCCGGCATCAGCACCCGCGCAGTGGCAATGGCTCGCACCATTTCCAGTGGATCGAGCGACGGCTTGTCCGCCAACGGTGTTCCCGCAACGCGCACCAGCATATTGATCGGCACGCTTTCCGGATGCGGCTCCAGAGTCGCCAGTTGATGCAGCAACCCGATGCGGTCTTGTTCGCGTTCGCCCATTCCCAGAATTCCGCCGCAGCACACGGTAATCCCCGCTTTGCGCACCGAAGCCAAAGTTCGCAGCCGGTCGTCGTACACCCGCGTGGTGATGATCGAGCCGTAAAATTCCGGTGACGTATCCAGATTGTGATTGTAGGCCGTCAGCCCCGCATCCTTCAGCTTCGCGGCCTGCCCGTCCGTTAACATACCCAGTGTGCAACATACTTCCATGCCCAGCGCCGAAACCCCGCGCACCATTTCCAGCACGTTGTCGAATTCCTTACCCTCCGGCGCCTGCCGCCACGCCGCCCCCATGCAGAAGCGCGTCACGCCCCGCCCGGCCGCTTCCCGCGCCACCGAAATCACGTGTTGCGCATCCAGCAGCCCCTGGCGCTCTACATCCGCGTCGTAATGCGCGCTTTGCGGGCAATATGCGCAATCCTCCGGACAACCTCCGGTCTTGATAGAGATCAACTGGCAGGTCTGCACGCGGTCCGCATCATGGAATTGCCTGTGGACTGTCTGTGCCCGGAAAATCAATTCCGGCAGCGCGGTGCGATAAATCTGCGCGACTTCTTCGCGGCTCCAGTTACTGCGCACCGCACTGGCTGGCGCGCCATTGCCGCGCACCGCTGTCGCTATTTGAGTAGAATTGCCCACGTTTGGACTCATCGTCTCCGTCACACCTGATGTGCGCTGCGCCTTGCCAACCCCGGCGGGTTGAAATTTAGATTGGCATGTTACCATCGCTTGGCGGCAGCGTCTTGCCATTCCAGGCGATTCGTTTCTTCTCCGAACGTATCCCGGGCGGAGCACCAAAAGCGGCAAAACTGGCCTCTGGGCCGGTTTGACCATATCGCCTCTAAATGTTATAAATCAACGCTTTGTCGCCAGCCCGCGCAGAGCTTTTTTGATGTCCCTGGAAGGGGTTCCGGGGACACTCAAGCTAAGATAAACAACACAGGTTAAGCGTTTCCGCTTTTGCCATGCGGGGCCCTGTTTTGGAATCGGTGGGCACGCCGCTGGCGTCGATGTTCGTATTGGTTGGATGTGTGTGTGGGGACGCGTTATGGCCCGGCGCCGCCCTGAAATCGCTTTTTACTTACGGAGGAATTTTTGATGCGCACCTGGTTCGATAATTCGTGTTCGCTGGCCCGCCGGCCGTTGAAAATAAGCGCAGGACTTGCCGCGCTGTCGCTGCTCACCTCGCTTTCCGCCCGCGCCCAAGAAGGCGGCGAAGCCAATCTAAAACTTCCCGACCTCTCGCAAGTCTCCTTCCTCGGCATCGACGGCCACAAGATCCTGATGTTCGGGCTGATTTTTTGCGTGTTCGGGCTGGTTTTCGGCTTGACCATCTACAGCCGGCTCAAGAATCTGCCCGTGCACAAGTCGATGCGCGATATTTCCGAGCTGATCTATGAAACTTGCAAAACCTATCTGATCACTCAGGGAAAATTCATCCTGCTGCTGGAAATTTTCATCGCCATCGTCATCGTTCTTTATTTCGGCGTACTGCTGAAACTTGAAGCGATGCGTGTCGCGATTATCCTGCTCTTCAGCCTGGTGGGCATCGCCGGAAGCTACGGCGTGGCGTGGTTTGGCATTCGGGTAAACACATTTGCCAATTCGCGCACTGCGTTTGCCAGCTTGCGCGGTAAGCCGTATCCCATTTATCACACGCCGCTGCGCGCGGGCATGAGCATCGGCATGATGCTGATCAGCGTGGAGCTGTTGATCATGCTGTTCATTCTGTTGTTTATTCCCGGCGACTACGCGGGGCCCTGTTTTATCGGATTTGCCATCGGCGAATCGCTGGGCGCGGCCGCGCTGCGAATTGCCGGCGGCATTTTCACCAAGATCGCGGACATCGGCTCCGACCTGATGAAGATCGTGTTCAAAATTAAAGAAGACGACGCGCGCAATCCCGGTGTCATCGCGGATTGCACCGGCGACAATGCCGGCGACTCCGTGGGACCCAGCGCGGACGGCTTTGAAACCTACGGCGTCACCGGCGTCGCGCTGATCACTTTTATTCTGCTGGGCGTGAAAAGTCCCACCGTGCAGGTCCAGTTGCTGGTGTGGATCTTCATCATGCGCATCGTGATGCTCATCGCCAGCGCCGCCGCGTACTTCCTTAATGGCGCCATCGCCAAGGCAAAATATGGCAACGTCGACGAGATGAATTACGAGCACCCGCTGACTTCACTGGTGTGGATTACGTCGGTCGTTTCCATCGGTTTCACCTACCTGGTTTCCTACCTGATTATCCCGGCGCTGGGAGATGACACGACGCAGTGGTGGAAGCTGGCGACGATTATTTCCTGCGGCACTCTGGCGGGCGCAATTATTCCCGAACTGGTAAAAGTGTTTACCTCCACCGAATCGCGCCACGTGCGCGAAGTGGTCAGCTCCGCGCAGGAAGGCGGCGCGTCGCTCGGCATTCTGTCGGGATTCGTGGCCGGGAATTTCTCGGCGTACTACATCGGGCTGGCGATGGTGGTGCTGATGTCGCTGGGCTACCTGATCAGTGAGCTGGGCCTGGCTACGTTTATGATCGCCGCTCCGGTGTTCGCGTTTGGATTGGTGGCCTTTGGTTTTCTGGGCATGGGACCGGTCACTATCGCGGTGGACTCTTACGGACCGGTGACCGACAACGCGCAATCTGTTTACGAGCTTTCGCTGATTGAGCAGATTCCCGGCATTAAGCAGGAACTAAAGCGCGATTACAACATCGATGTGAATTTCGAACGCGCCAAGGACATGCTGGAAGCCAACGACGGCGCGGGCAACACTTTCAAAGCCACCGCCAAGCCGGTGCTTATCGGTACCGCGGTAGTCGGAGCCACGACCATGATTTTTTCCATCATCATGGCGCTGACGCACGGCCTGACGGAAAATGTGAACAAGCTATCGCTGTTGCATGCGCCTTTCGTGCTGGGACTGATCACTGGCGGCGCGATGATTTACTGGTTCACGGGAGCTTCCACCCAGGCGGTCACTACCGGCGCATACCGCGCGGTGGAATTCATCAAGGCGCACATTCACCTGGAGGAAGCCAAGGCCGCGAGCATCGCCGACAGCAAGAAAGTCGTCGAGATCTGCACTAAGTACGCGCAAAAAGGCATGCTCAACATTTTCATCGCCGTCTTTTTCGCCACCCTCTCCTTCGCCTTTATCGAACCGTTCTTTTTCATCGGCTACCTCTTCAGCATCGCCATCTTTGGTCTCTATCAAGCCATCTTCATGGCCAATGCCGGCGGCGCCTGGGATAACGCCAAGAAAATCGTGGAAGTCGAGCTGAAACAAAAAGGCACTCCGCTGCACGACGCTACGGTCATCGGCGATACCGTCGGCGATCCGTTCAAAGACACCTCGTCGGTCGCCCTGAATCCGGTCATCAAGTTCACCACCCTCTTTGGCCTTCTCGCCGTAGAGCTGGCCGTGCAGCTCACCGCCACCCAAGGCTCGAACATCACCCATATGTTGGCGGCCGCATTCTTCGCCGTCTCTTTCTTCTTCGTCTACCGTTCGTTCTACGGCATGCGCATCCGCCAGGAAGCCTAGCGGAAACACGCACGCACAAACAAAAGGCCATTCGAACAACTCGAATGGCCTTTTTCTTTCCTTTTTGATTTTGTTTTATGAAGTTCAGCTTCAGGTTCTGATCAATCCGGGGAAACGGTGCGCGCTGTTGTCGAATCCCGGAAATACTGTCGCCAAGTCCTTCACGCCAATGTGTCTGGTGAGCGTTTCTCCCAGCACGTAACGAAAGTCCGTGGTCAACGCCAGGTCGCGGCCATCGTTCAGCTGATGGTCATTCAGCCCCGGCCACTTGCCGTAAACCTTCCCGCCTTTTACTTCCCCGCCCATCACGAACATGCAGTTCGCGTGTCCATGGTCCGTGCCCCGGTTCCCGTTCTCTTTCGCGGTGCGCCCGAACTCGCTCATGGTCACCACCACGATATCCTGCATGCGCTCGCCCATGTCCTGATGAAACGCCGCTAGCGATTGGCCTAGATCTTTCAGCAGATTCGAAAGCTGCCCTTGCACGCCGCCCTCGTTCACGTGATTGTCCCACCCGCCGCAATCGACGAACAAAACTTCCACGCCCACCTTGGCTTTCAAGAGCTGCCCGATCTGCTGCATGTTTTGTCCCAGCCTGCTGGTCGGATACTGCGCGCCATTTTCCGGCGGCAATTTGCTAGTGTCGATCTTGCTCAGCATGTCGATGGCTTCGAACGTTTCCGTGCCCGTGCCATGCAGCGCGTGGTCCACGCTCTGCGAATACATCGCTTCGAATCCGCCCTGCACCACGTTGTTCATCGCCGCCGACTGCGGCATCACCTTGAAATTCTTCAAATCCGGCAGCGCAATCGCCCCCGCACTTCCCCGCAGCATGCGCGGAAGATTCGGCCCCATGGCCACGGCGCGAAATGGCGAAGCATTTTCTTCCGGAATAGTCTGTATGGCCCGATCCAGCCAGCCATCATCGGTAGCCTTTACACCAGGCGTGCCCGATTCCATGAAATCCTGCGCGTCAAAATGCGAACGAGTGGGATCTGGCGATCCCGCGGCGTGCACAATGGCGAGTTGGTTGCGGTGAAACAGTGGCTCCAGCGGCGCGAGGCTGGGATGCAAGCCAAAATATCCATCCAGATCGATTGCGGCGGCTCCCGCTCCTCCGCGACCCGGCTGCGGAATCGCGATCGACGGGCGCAGTCGGTAATAATTCGGCTCGGCATAGGGCACCACGATATTCAGTCCATCCGCCGCGCCTCGCTGAAATAGCACCACTAGCTGCTTCTTGTTGGGCATCGGCGTAGCCGCCACCGCTCGTTGCAAAAATGCCGGCATCGCGCTGAGGCCCACCATGGCCACGCCGCCCTGTTTCAAAAAATACCGCCGTGAAAATCTCATTTGTGCGGCTCCTTCTAACTTCTAACAACTCTTCAGCGCCGCTGAAATTCCGGCGCGCCCAGCACCAATCCGGTCACCACACCCAAATCAACTTTTTTCACCGGATCATCCAGCTTGGCTTGCAAAACCTGCGGGCTGCTCAATTGCTTCTCCAGCGTCTCCACCGTCGTGGGCCCAGCTTCGCCGCCAAGGAAAATTTGCACCGCACGTTCCAACGCGACTTTCGGCTCGGTGGCGTCGGCACCCAGCAGCGAACCCACGTCAGTGCGCGCCCCGCGAACCTTGTTGCCCGCCAGCGTCAGCGAAAAATTCAGACGGTTCAGCAGCGCGCCGGTATTCACCCACGCTTCCGCTTTATCCGCGTAGCCGGTAGGCGGCTGGCATTGATACAGCGGCTCGCCGATGCGCCCCACCCATTGCACCAGCGGCATCGGCGTATCCACGTCGGTACCCAGCGCGCGCACCGCCGAAATCACCACTTCGAAGGGGGTCTTGATCTTGGCGCGGAACGCTTCGCGCGACCAGAACTCCGGCGAATAAATCATGGTGTGCATTACCGCGCGAATGTCTCCGTCGCTGGATTGAAACGTCTGCGCCATGCGCGCCACCAGCGCCGGCGGAGGATTGTCCGACACAAAGCGCCGCGCCAGCTTGGTCGAAATAAACTTCGCGGTAGCCGGCTGCCGCGTCAGCAGTTCAATAGCCTGCTCGGCATCCTTCATCCCGCCCGCATGAATCTTCTTCCCCAGCACGATTTTCGGATCGGGATCATGCAGCCGCTCGTCAAACTTGAACTCAGGATTCTGCCGCGGCTTTTCGATCGTCCATCCCGTGAAGCAGCGTGCCAGCTCGGTTACATCTTTCTGGGTGTAGCCGCCTTCGACTCCCAGGGTGTGCAGCTCCATCAATTCGCGGCCGTAGTTTTCATTCAGACCGCGCGTATTTTTCTTGGCCTGTTGCTGTTGAGTTGGCTGCGCCCGCGGTGGAAAAGGCCGCCCAAATCCTCCTCGATTTTGTCGTATCGCGCGCTGGGCCGCCTGGCGCTGCACGGCGCGCGGATCAGCGCTCAAAAAATTGTCCAGGTAAAAAAGCATCGCGGGACTTTTCGCCGTCGCCGTCACCAGATCTTTGAATTTTCCCATCGTGTGCGGCTGGATCACGTCGCGCTCATAAGACGTGAGGTACCACTTGTCTTCGCCTTTCGCCGCATACACGTTGAAGTGGTTGAACCAGAAATCGTCCATCACCTGCTGCAATTGCCGCTCGCTGTAAATCGCGCGCGCCACCTTGGCCATCGCCAATTCTTCGACGACCCGCTGCGGCCGCTTGCTATCGTCTGCAATCACCCGCGGCACGGCGTTAGGATCCGGTCCGCTCAGCAAATTCCGCTTTCCTCCGCCCTGCGTCGCCGGATTGCCGGCAACCTCCGGATTACTCATCGAGGGTTCCGATTTCATCGTCGCGGGAACGCTGGCCTTATCCGCCACGTTCATTTCCGGAGAATCACTTTGCGCCGATTGCCCGACAGCCGCCGACGAGCTTGGCGGCGTCATCGCTGGCGCGGCACCCGCGCTGCCGCCATCCGTGGAACTTTGAACGCCCTTGTCAGGCGCGCCACCAGCGCCATTCTCGCGCCGCTGCTGTTGCGCATCGGGCTGGCGCTTCGTAACCATCTTGGAATCCGTGCCAGCTGCTGCGGCGCGTTTGGCAGCTTGCTTTTCTGCCTGTTTCGGCTGCGGATACTGTTCGATCAAGCGCGCGGACGACATGTTCAGCGTTGGCAAATTCTCCAGCCGCGCGCTCATCGCTTTGTCGTCGACGGAGTTTGGCGCCAACTGCTGATCGATCCACTTGGCCAGACCCATCTTCTTCACGCGCTCAATATCCCCGGGCCGCGGACCGTACGCCAACCGGTTCATCGCATGCAGAATGGCCTCATCCAGGCTCAATTCCGTAATCGGCAATCCCTTAAACGACGGATCTTGTTTTGGTTTTTTGTCTTTGGACGCCGCAGGCGGAATTGCAGCCATGGCGGGAACATCAACCCCTACAGTCAACACGCAACTAATCGACAAAATTGCAGCCAGCAATGCCTTCGGCCGCAATGAAACTATGCTCACGCGGCTGCCGCGTAAATCCTCTCGCATCATCAACTCTCTAACCGTCGAGCTTCGTCTCGACAGACCCCTGCCTGTTTAGAGTAAACCCCGTACACCGCGGGAAGTTGCAGGGAGCGGGCGGATGTGTCGAATCAGAGGCTTCCTGACCCGGTAGTTCAGGCTGGCCGCGGCAATGGTAACGGCTTAGTCGCCAACGCTTTGCGGAAATAGCCGCGCCGTCCGAAGCGATTGACTCGGCGACACGGCCGGCTCACATCACGTCAAAATCCACACTGCGGTTGGGCGCCTTATTCCCTACCGCGTCGGCGGCTTGCAACATCAAACGGTAGCCGCCGGGTGCCAGGTCCTTGATGTTCACTTTAAGTCCCACCGGCACCACCGCGTTCCCGGCGTGGACAAACGCATCGGCCGAAATCACCCCGGTGAAGAACAATTCCTTGTTCGTCGCGCGATCGAAAATTCTGTAGCCCAGCCCAATCTTCGGCGGTTTCGCCGAAGCCAGCAACGGCTCATAAATCTCCGAATACATCACCACATTCTCATCGCGCTTGAAGCGGTTCGAACCCGAAGGCGTGATCTGCAGCCCCTGCACCACCAACGGCGTGCGATCTTCAAGCAACGCCGAATCCAGACTGGTGGAAATATCACCCAGGCGCTGGGCTGCGTCCGTCAACACCACGCTTCCGAGGCTGAAGTTTTTTCCGTCATATGTGTCGATCTGCAGCGGCTCTTCGAATTTTCCAAATGCGTCGCCGCCCGCGCTCAGCACCACCGTTAACCGGTAGGTTCCCGGCACCGCGTCGAATTGGTTTTCATAGCGGTACGGAGTCTTCGAGAATTCTTTCCAGTCGTCTTTTTCCAGGTCCAGGTTCACGGTATCGCTGAACCGCGCTCCCACCGAACCATCTCCGCGATACGCGATTCCCAGCACGTTCAGATTGGCGTGGTATTTTCCCTTCTCCTTATCGAAATGCACCGCCTCCGGAGGAATTTCCATCGCCAGATTTACACGCGCCACATTCGCCGAAGTATAAAAATAGGGCGCCTGCATCGCACCTTTGATCGAACCGCCTTGCGTCCCGGTGGCCCGCGACTCCAGTTGCTTCTCCACCGGCTTGCCTTCCAGCGCATTACTCGTGTGCACGTTGCAATAGCCGCTGCGCGACCGCACGTTGGTGCCTCCGCGATTCAACTTCACCTTCAGCGTGTGGCACGAGCCTTCCGGCGTGTCCTTCGGCGTATATCCGAGAATATAAAATTCACTCTGCTCCCGTCCGATGCGTTCCAACCCGCCAAGCAAATCGTTGGTGTTGAAAATAGTGAATCCGCCGGTCCCTTCCGCGAGCGCGGCCAGAATCTGCTGGTTGGTCGCCGCCGATGCCGGAAACGGCGGAACAATCGTCCGCGGCTGGTTATACGGCGAATTAAAATTGTAAGCTCCCGGATTTGACACCCTCCCAGGAGTGCCGGTTCCGCCTGTCGTGCCCCCGCCGGGTTTTCCTCCTGTAGTTCCGCCGGTTCCACCACCTTTGCCGCCAGTTCCTCCCGTTCCGCCTTTTCCTCCTGTTCCGCCTGTTCCTCCTGTCCCTCCAGTGCCCCCGCCCGGCCTTCCTCCGCCTGCCCCGCCTGTCCCTCCGGTTCCTCCGCCCGGTCTTCCTCCGCCTGCCCCGCCCGTCCCTCCGGTTCCTCCGCCCGGTCTTTGCGGATCGCCTGTAGCGCCCGCTGAAAACGATGCCAACACCAGCCGAGCGCCCTTCGTCGCCGTCCGCTCCCTCTCCTGGCTCGCGACAATCCGATTGGCTCCCTCATCGAGGTCGTTCCGCGTGCTCCCACCCGGTGCCGTAGCTACCAGTCCCCGCGCGTCCAGCGCATAAATCGCCACGTTGGCCTTATTGCACGCATCAATCGTAGCCGTCAGCTCCGATTCATTTTCAGGCGTCAGCGCGAACCCGCCGGAAAACAGCACCACCATCTTCCGCCCTGGCACCGTCCGCAGATTCTTCGCCAAGCTGCGTACCGCCAGCAGCATGGTGCGGGCGCCAAAGTCCGCCTCCGCATTCGTCAGCGAAGTTAGCCCCGAAGACGCCACCGTGATCGGTTGGGAGTCCGCCACGTTCGCATTGGGATTCACCGAGGAGTTCTTGATCCCCGCCACCGCAGCGCGCAACACGTCGGCATTGGCCGTGAAATTCTGTACGATGCGCAGCGATCCTCCGAAATCCACCACCGCCATCAGATGGTCGGCATTTGCGTTCGCGGTGATAAATTTGTTTGCCGCGTTGCGCGCCTGGATCTGATCGGGCGCCTGCATCGTGGAATTGTCGAAGAACAGGATCAGGTAGCGCCTCTGGCCGCTCGCTTGTATCGCCGCATCCGCGCCGGTGGAAAAACTCGAGACGGTTTGTTCTTTATTGTCTTCGTAAACTTTGAAATCGCCCTGCGCCAGGTCCCGGACGTAATTCCCTTTTTTGTCCGTCACCACCGCGTCCACCAGCACCAGCCGCGATTCTTTTTTGATCACCACGCCCGTCCCCGCGGGTGGCTGCGCTGTTTGACCTTCTGGCGCGCCTGACGAAACGGCGGCTGGCGAGTTCGCCGGAGCCGCTGGCGCCGGAGGGTTTTCGCTTTGCGCCGCCAAGCGGCACTCGGCCGCCGGCAGCATCGCCGCCAGCACAAGCGCACATCGCAACAACGCCTTACGAAGATTTTTGCTTCCCATGGCTTCCTCCCTCATTCCATGTCTCAGAACGGAATCACCACGGCGCCATTGCGCGCCGCCATCTGCGATCCTTCTGTATCGCGCACCACCAGTCGCACCAGATAACTTCCCGGTTTCACGTCATAGCTGGACTTCAACGTCAGCCCGGAACGGCTCAGCCGGCTATAGGTGGTGTCTAACAACCGCATCTGCACCGTTTTTTCGCCGCCGGTTACAAAGTTTCCATTCTCGTCAAAAATCGCCGTCGCGATGGTCAGGTTATCGTGATTGCGTCCTTCTACCTTGCGAAAATGAATCGCCTTTACATCGAAATGTGTCAGCACCGAAAGCCGCGCCGACGCCGCATCCTTCTTGAAAAACTGCGTCTGCAGATCCACCGGCACATCGTGCATCTCTTCCTGCGAAAAAATCGCTTCCTGTATCTCTCGTTTGGCGGCCTCGCCAGGATCGGCGATCGATTTCGGCGCGTAGTATCCGTTCCTCGCCTGCAGGGTATATTTTTGTTTATTCGTCAGCGTCACTTTCAGGGTATGAAAGCGCCCGTCCACCTTCAGGTTTTGCGGCGAAAATCCCAGCAGGTACGAGAGCGCGGGCGCTGCGGCCGCCTGCCGCATACCCTCGTCGACATCGTTGCGGTTATGAAAAAAAGTTCCGCCCGTGCCGGCCGCCAATTGATCGAGAACTTCATTCTGGGCCAGTTGCTCGGCAAGCCGGTAAGAGCTCTTGTAACCTCTCGTTTTTATCGAGTCGTGCGGAGGATCTGCAATATCTCCCAGAACGTCCGGTGCATACAATCCACGCGCGTCGATGGTGTTGATCACTATTCCCGCGCGAGTGGCCCGGTCGATCAGGTCCGATGTTTCCGACCACAACGTGGTGGGGATGAACCCCGGCGAGACAAAAACCATCACGCGTTGTCCGGGCATCTGGCTCAATTGCCGCATGGCATCCTCGACATGCCGGTAGGCGTACTCCGTTTCCTGGTCTCCCTGTGACAGGGAACGCAGCGACGCCGACTCCGCCAGAGACTGCGCCGCGCGTATCTGCGTTTCATCGCCGTTGAACGCGCATTGCACCGCATCTTCTGCGGCCACCGCTAAAGCCTGCTGATCATGCTTGTTCTCAATCAAATCTGCCTGGTAATACGTAACCTCCGGACAATCGTGAAATCCGGAATGGTTGAACATCGAGTGCGGCACAATCGCCAGCAGTGACTTGCGTATAAGTTCGCGATCGGCCGTGAACGATTGCTTGAATTGCCCCGAGGACGTATAAATCGCCACGCGGTCGGAAGGCGCCAACGCGTCCAGAAATTTTGCCGCCGCGGTGCGCACAAATGCGGCGTCTTCCATCGTCAAATGCGCGTCGTCGAATAGCACCGTCACGAACCGTTGCGGCAACTTGATAGCCGCGGCCTTAGCTTCCGCGGCGCCTGCGCCCGAATCCGCGTTCCCGCTCCCTTCTTCTCCAAACGTCAAGGTCGTCGGTTTCAGCGCCTGGGACTCCGGCGACTCCACGCTGAACGCCGAAATTACCTGGGGTTTGCGGTTATCGAACAGTTGAAAATCTTCCTGGCGCAGATCTGGAACGACCTTGCCTTTTGCATCTCTCACCACCACGCGCACCAGCACCAGGTTTACTCGCACTTTGAACGTGGCGGGATTGTCCTGGCTGGAAAGTTCGGAATTATTCGCCGCTGCTTGCGCGCTGGGCAGTTGCACCGCCGTTCGTTTAGATTTCTCGTCTTGCGCTGGAGAAGA
>JBBSFG010000033.1:0-18729 GCA_038238965.1 Candidatus Acidiferrales bacterium
CGGCTCGATCGTCGCCGACACCTGCACCGGGGCCGAGGTGCGCTCCATCTTGACCCTGGCGGACGCCTGAATGAGCCTGTTTTCCAGCACTACAGTCCTGCTCGGCAAGGAGCTTCGCACGGAATTCCGTTCGCGCGAGCTCCTGACTACCACCATTGTTTTTATTTTGATGATTATCGTGCTCTTCAGCTTCACGTTCGATCCCACCTACACCGAGTCGCGACGCTTCGGGCCGGGCCTGCTCTGGCTGGCGTTTCTTTTCGCCGCCTCGCTCATGCTGCAGCCGTGCTTCCTGCGCGAACAGAATAACGACACGCTCAGCGCACTGCGGCTCTCCGTAAGTGACCCCTTCGCGATTTTTCTAGCCAAGCTGGCCGCCAATACTCTCTTTCTTCTCTTCACCGAACTATTGATGCTCCCCGTATTCGCCATTTTGTATAACGTGCCGGTCCTGCGTGTCTTCGGCCAACTGTTCCTGGTATTTTTTCTCGGCAGCCTGGGTGTTTCTATCGCCGGCACGGCTCTTTCCGCCATCTCCGCGCAAGCCCGTATGCGCGAATTGCTGCTTCCGCTCTTGCTGCTGCCTATCCTGACGCCCGTGCTGGTCGCCAGCACGCAGGTCACCGTTGGCCTTTTGGATCCGACTCCCTTTGTCGAATGGAAGGGCATCGGCTTCCTGGTCGTTTTCGACGTGGTCTTTTTGACCGCGCTATGGCTTTTCGGCGAATATCTTCTGGAGGAATAGTGGGCATGAAGAAGCAAATCCTGGCCGCCGCCGTGGTTTTCTTTTTGGTCGGCGCGGCCGCCTATGGCGCTTTTTTTGTGGCCCCTACCGAGCGGACTATGGGCCCAATCCAGCGCATCTTCTATCTGCACGTTTCCTGTGCCTGGACGGGTCTTACCGCCTTCTTTATCTGTTTCGTCGCCAATATACTCTACGTCTTTCGCCGCCAGCCGCAATGGGATTGGCTCAGCGTCTCCGCCGCCGAAGTTGGCCTGGTGTTCACCACCGTGGTGCTGATCAGCGGCCCCATCTGGGCTCATCCGGTGTGGGGCATCTGGTGGACCTGGGACGCACGCCTCACCTCCACATTTATTCTCTGGCTGTTGTACGCCTGTTTTCTGCTGCTGCGAACTTTGGTGGAAGATCCGGATCGTCGCAGGCTTTTCAGCGCTCTCTTTGGAATTTTTGCCTTTATCGACGTGCCCCTGGTCTTCGGTTCTATTCGCTGGTGGCGCACCCAGCACCCGCAACCCGTCATCATGGGCGGCTCCGGGTCGGGACTCGACCCCACCATGTGGAAAGTGCTGTTTTTCTCGTGGTTCGCGATGCTTACGCTGATGGCGTTATTAATCCGCGCTCGCTACCTCTTGGAATCAGCTCGGGGTACGCTGGAAACTCTTCGGCAGGAATCGGAGGCAGTATGAAAAATCTGAACAGTATTTTTGCGGCTTACCTGATCGCGTGGGGGATTTTCTTTGCGTATTACCTCACCGTCGCGCGCCGCGCCGCCGCGTTGCACGAGGACATCGAGCGCCTCAAAAATTCTCTCCACCGGGGCAAATAGCGTGACCGGGAAGAAGCGTGTTGGCATCGTGCTGTTCCAACTGGGCGGGCCCGATTCGCTCGAAGCGGTCGAGCCGTTTCTTCTCAATCTTTTTCTGGATCCCGACATTATTCCGCTTGGTCCGTTGGGCCTGCTACGCAAGCCCATTGCCCGGCTGATTTCTTCGCGCCGCTGCAAGCCGGTGATCAGCCGTTACGCGCAGATTGGCCGCCGCTCGCCCATCGCCACGCTCACGGAGCGCCAGCGCGTCCGCCTGGTGCGCGCGCTTTCGTCGTACGTCGATCCCGTCGCGGTGGTGGCCATGCGCTACTGGCATCCCACCACCGCGGAAGCTCTTGATACGCTACGCAACTCTGGCCCGCTGGACGAAGTCGTGCTGCTCCCGCTCTACCCGCACTATTCCTACGCCACCACGCTCAGCAGTATGAAGGAGTGGCGCCGCGTTACCGATCGCGCAAAGTGGAACGCGCCCAACGGCTCGCCACCCGAACGCGTGGTGGAAAACTTCTACAATCACCCATCTTACATCCAGGGCCTGGTGGAAAACATCGGCCGGATTCTCCGCCAATTTCCGGACAGCTCGCGCATCCATTTGATTTTCAGCGCTCATGGCCTGCCGATGAGCCTGGTTGAAAAAGGCGACCCGTATCCGCGGCAGATCGAGGAGACCGTGCGGCTCACCTGCGAGCAGGGCGCTAAACAGTTCGCCGCGTGGCCGCGCACCCACATCCTCTGCTATCAAAGCCGCGTGGGGCCCGCCAAATGGCTCCACCCTCCGTTGACCAGCACCATTGAACGGCTCGCGCACGAAGGCGTTAAGGAAATGCTGGTCGTACCTATCTCCTTCGTTACCGAGCACATCGAAACCCTGCACGAAATCAATATCGAAGCCCGCGACGAAGCCAAAAAATTGGGCGTGGAAACTTTTCGCATGATGCCCGCCCTCGGCGACTCCCCGTATTTCATCGCCGCGCTGAAAGACCTGGTATTGCGCGCCGTGGGTATCGATCCCGGCGGCACAGGCACGCCGCTTCCGTCGGGACTTTCAGCCGCGGCCGCGCGTCTCTCGCCCTGATTCCAGTGATTACATTTGAGCGGTTCATTCTATCCCTGCGAAATTTTCGAAATCTTTGCTCAACCCTTTCTCCGCAGCGCAACCAACACCACTCATGTATAATTCCGCGTTGAAACCCGGGCCTATGGCGACCACCACCTATAATCCGCCCCTGCACCGCTTCTCGATTTTCGTGGTCTGCTGGACGCTGCTGCTGCTCATCGCCGGCGCCCTGGTCACCTCCAACGAAGCCGCGCTCTCCGTACCTGATTGGCCGCTTTCCTATGGCTCACTCACTCCGCCGATGGTCGGCGGCATTCGCTATGAGCATACTCATCGCCTGATTGCCGGCGCGCTGGGAATATTCTCGATCGTGCTGGCCGTTTGGGTTTGGAAGGTCGACAAGCGCGACTGGCTGCGCTGGTTCAGCGTCGCGGCGGTTCTCGGCATCGTCGCGCAAGCCATTCTTGGCGGGGAAGTGGTGCGCCAGTTATTGCGTTACTGGCTGCCGGTCATGCACGCCTGCTTTGCTCAAATCATGTTCGCCGCGCTGCTGGGTATCGCCCTGTTTACCAGCCGCTGGTGGATTGCCGATCAGCCGCAGATCGAAGACAGCGGCTCGCCGTCGATTCATACCCTCGCCATCGTTAACGCCACCGTTATTTTTTTTCAGGTGATCCTGGGAGCGGCTTTCCGTCACAAAGACATGCCCGTGTGGCCGCACATGGTGGGCGCGCTGGTCGTCGTGGGCATGCTGATCTGGACCGCCGCTGTCCTGCGCCGGCGCTTTGAAAAGTCAGCCGCCATTTCGAAAACGCGCATACTGCTGCACGCCATTCTTGGAACACAAATACTCCTGGGGCTGGGCGCCTATTGGTCGCGGCTGGTCACTGCGCAGGCACCGCAGCCGATGCCTTCCATGGTGACGTTCACCGTGCTGCACACCGTGGTAGGCGCCTTGCTGTTTGGACTTTCGGTATTTCTTGTCTTACTCTGCTATCGTTTGATCCCGCGCAGAAGGGAACTGCCCGCTACCACGCGCAGGCCGGTCGCCATTTGATGAGCACCGCGCGCGCCGCCGAGTTGACTCTTACTTCCCGCGCCAACGCTTTCATCACCCTCACCAAGCCCGACGTTTCCTTTCTGGTGCTGATCACCACCGCTGCCGGGTACTACATGGGCGTGCGCGGTCCGGTGAACTGGCTGCACATGCTGCACACCGTTTTCGCCACCATGCTGATCGCCGCCGGCACGGCCACGCTCAATCATTACATCGAGCGCGATTCCGACCGCTTCATGCGCCGCACCGCGGGCCGCCCTCTTCCCACCGGGGTAATTCGACCGATGGAAGCGCTGTTGTTTGGTATAGCGCTGTCCGTCGCCGGCGCCGTCGATCTCTACATTGTTGGTGGTGTGCTTCCGTGCGCGCTCGGGGTAATTACATGCTTGAGCTACCTGCTCGCCTACACGCCGCTCAAGAAGCGCACCGTGTGGGCCACGTTCATCGGCGCGTTTCCGGGTGCTATCCCGCCCATGATCGGATGGGCGGCGGCCACCGGCTCGCTTGGCCCCGGCGCGTGGCTGCTCTTCGTCATACTTTTCATCTGGCAATTTCCGCATTTCCACGCTATCGCCTGGATGTACCGCGAAGACTACGCGCGCGCGGGAATCCTCATGCTCCCGGTAGTAGACCGTGATGGCTCGCGTACTTTTCGCCAGATTATTGGATTTGCCGCCGCGCTCGTGGCGGTCAGCTTGCTGCCGGCGCTGCTGGGTCTGGCGGGAGTTCTGTATTTTTTCGGCGCCCTGATAGCCAGCACCGCGCTCGTTCACGTGGCGGTCTGGGCCGCCCGTTCCAAATCGAACGCGCGCGCGAAGTGGCTCATGCACGCCACTGTGGTGCACATCCCGCTGCTGCTGGCGCTGATGGCCTACGACAAAATCCCGCGCTGAGATGATCTCTCACGCCGCTTTTAACGCTCTCTTAAATGGCACGAGCGGAATCCTGCTGGCGTGCGGCTATATCGCCATTCGCAACGGCAAAATCCAGATTCACAAGCGCTTCATGCTTTCGGCTTTCGCCGTCTCCACTGTGTTTCTGATTTCCTACCTGCTGTATCACTATCGCGTCGGGCATGTAGCGTTTCGCGGCCAGGGATGGATTCGCCCCGTTTATTTTGTCCTGCTCACCAGTCACACCATTCTGGCCATCGTCATCGTGCCGATGATCCTGATTACGCTGCGCCGCGCATGGCTCCAGCGCTTCGACCGCCACCGCATCATCGCGCGCTGGACGCTGCCGCTATGGTTTTATGTTTGCGTTACCGGCGTGATCGTCTACCTGATGGTCTACCAAATGTATAAAACTTGAGAAGCTTCTTGCCCTGCGCCTATTCAAAGACTAAAACTTCGGGCCGGGAAGCCGTCAGGGCGTCCTGAGACTCGTCCTCTTTACCAACACAGCTAATTTCTGCTCGTGACTCATGGGTTCCCATGGAACGAGTTTCTCGGCGAGCACATCCAATCTGCGAAAGGCGGTTAACTCCAGGAAAAGTCCGAAGAAATCCAGGTCCCGGAACACTAACGAGCCTGCCTCGCTCATCTTGCCGCGAATCCGCTCGAAGTGCGCCGGCATCTCGGTCCAGTGCAGGCTGGCGCGATGGTGATGGCAGAGGTGGTAGCCTTCGTTCATGAAGTTCACCTCATCCACGACCGTCACGGCATTTGCAAAATAATCCTCGGGACGTTCGGGATCGCAGAAAGCATGCTGAACCCATGCGGTGATGGCGTTGATGAAATTCATACAGAGAATAGGAACAAGGACGAATAGTATGCCGATTCTCCAGTCGTAAATAAAAACGGCCGCGAAGTACGCGTAGTAGCGCGCCATTCCCCACAGCATGCGTTTGCGGTTCTTTTCATCGCCTCTGGCTTTGAAGTAAGCGTAGGGAGCGAGCCCCAGGACCGTCCAGATGTTGTCCGAGAGATACCATAGGAAATCCAGACGGCTGGTTCGGTCGTAGCGCATGTTGGTGCGGGTATCGGCGGGCCCGGCGTTCTCGCGGTGGTGAAGGCACACATGAGCGGTCCGGCCCAATTCCGGCACGTTGCCGTACAAATATCCCAGAAAGAATTCGAGATAACGGCCGAAAACTTTGTCGTATTTTGCCGCGAAGTAGCCGTGGCGCCGGTGCGCCTCCAAATGGCTGGCGCTGAACATCCTGACAAATCGCTGGAACCTGATGCCGTAAAGCGAAAGATAGAAAGCGCTGGCCAGCAGCAGTCGTGGTTTTCCTAAGATGAGCTGCGCCGCAAAAATTGGCACAGCGGTAAGGCTTAGAGAGATCATCAATCGCAACGCGGGTGTGTCTCGCGGGTCCCGCAGAACTTTCTGGCCAATGCGATCGATGACCCGGTCGTACGCCCGGGAAAGAAATTCATACGCGTCTCGAAGCGGACGAATCTTCGCTGGCAGCGCGGCCGCGCTGTTGCATCCCAGGGAGAGCGCGGCTACGGGCAATGCGACAGCCATGCTCGCCAATCCCAGCAGCGTTGCCGTCCACCGAAACAGGAATGCGAATTTCGGACTGGCTCCCAGACTCGCCGCCATGGAGGCGGTGCTAAACTCCGCGTCATCCATTTCCATTTCGGCGCTGTGCGTCATGATTTGTGTCATGCGTTCGTGCGGCCATGTTAGGCCGCGCTGTGAACGCAGTCAACGCCGCTTATCGGGGAGGTTGTCTAACCAAAGGCTCGCGGTCAACAGTGCGCACGGAAAACATTGTGCAGTTGCCGTGTGTTCGTCGAGATTGACACTTCATCACAGACCGGCGCGCTCTTTAAAATCGGCGGCGCGATCGCGGGCGACCGTGAGGTCGGTTCTCTTCGCGTCCTTCAGTCGTAAATTCAATCCGCCGCCCGGCAGGGAAAAGACTTCGTTGATCCACGCCACGTTGACCAGTGTGGCGCGGTGAATTCTCAGAAACTTTCGCGGGTCCAGTTTTTTCTCCAGTTCGGAAATCGTATGATCCACGCAAAATGACTGACCTTCGGACGCCGCGAACGTCAATTTGTCCTGGGAAAAAAAGTGCGTGACCTTCGGCAACTCCACAAAACAAAGCCGCGTCCCCAGCCTGGCTGCGATGCGCTCCGGATAGTTGGTCTTTTGCTGCGCAAGGACCTCGGTGAGGCGCAACAACAACGTTCCAACGTCGGCCGCCCCAGGCATACTCCCTCGGCGCAGATTTTCTACCTTGGTAAGTGCTCGCTCCAGATGCTGCGGATCGACGGGCTTAAGTAGATAGTCGATCGAATTTACAGCAAAGGCCTTGAGGGCATATCGGTCGTACGCCGTGGTGAAAATCACAATGGGTTGACTGGGCAGGCGGGACAAAACATCAAAACCCGACAGGCGAGGCATATGAATATCGAGGAAACAGACATCTGGAGGATCGGAGGTCAGCGCTGTTACGGCTTCTTCCGGTTCGGTGGTACTGCCGATAATTTCGGCTCGACCGGTTTGCGCCAACAGGCGGCGCAGACGCTCCAGCGCCAGCGGTTCGTCATCGACGAGATACGCGCGAAGTTTCATGTGCGCGGCAAAACAACCTGCACAACACACCGGCCGTCGCGGCGGAGAATGTTCAAGGAAGCCTCTGCGCCAAAAAGAGTGTTCAGCCGCTCAACGAGATTGTCGAGCCCGTGGCCGGCGCCAATCGCAGAGAAAGTAAAGCCCGGTCCGGTGTCGCTCACTTCGATACAGACACGTCCATTTTCTCCCGATGCAGTTACCCACAATTGGCCGCCGCCTTTTTGCGGAGTAATGCCGTGCTTGACGGCGTTTTCCACCAGCAACTGGATCGCAAATGGGGGAACTTTGAAACTCTGCAACGCGGCGGGAACTTCAACCGATCCGGAGAGTTTGGCTCCCAGCCGCAACGTTTCGATGGCGAGATAATCTTCCACCATCGACAGTTCCTCGCGCAATTCGATGAACGGCTGATTGCTGTTGTCGAGCGACGAGCGCAGCAGCGCTGCCAGTTGCCCAACGGCTTGCTCCGCGCGCGGCGGATCGACGGCAATCAGCGAGCTGATGGAGTTCAGCGTATTGAACAAAAAGTGAGGGTGGATGCGCGATTCCAGCGACCGAAGGCGGGCTTCGGCGGCCAGTTTTCGCGCGCGCTCTTCACGAATGGTTTGTTGCTGCAGTTGCTCTTCAGTGCTTACCAGCCGATCCTTCATGCTTCCATAGAAAAATGCGCCCAGACCAAAGGACAGCGCCAGGAGCAGCGCGGCTCCCAGGGTATGAAAGTAGTTCTGCCAGAACGATTGCGGAACGACGATGCCCGTCCACGCCAGCAGTTCTTGCGCAAGCAGGCATCCCACGATCGCAAACACCAGGCATCCGAGCAGCACTACCGGGAGCAGCGATTTTTTTCGCGCCGCCATCCGCTCGAGCAGCGGCGGCAGCAGAAAAATCGCCGGCACACCGGTGATATTCGCGTACACCAGCGCGTAGGCCCAGGTTTGAAGCATCCCTCTCCAGGTGGCGGGGTGCGTTCCCGTCAACTCCAGCAGGGGCGCCATGACCGTGACAGCGACGTTGATGGAGATTAACGATACAAGCCAGCGGCGTTTTGTTCGAGCCATGAATGTTGTCCGTCAGTTCGCCAGAGGTTCAAAGGTACCGCGACGAAAGACGCTGATCACCTGCGCGGTATTTTGGCCGGGCAATTTGAGCTCGCCCAAAACATCTTCCTGCAGCGTGGCGAACTCGATCTGTTTGGTCGCCAGCGCCACCCAAATTTGCCCCCAGTAGTGGCTGCGGCCATTGAGCGCCATGCCGCCGTTGGCGATCTGCAGCGGGTTGAAGAAGGCACTGTACGCAATTACGGCGCAGTCCGTTCCGTTTCTTTGCGACTTGCCGACCCATTCCAACTCAATATCGCGATTCTGAAAATTGCCGACTCCCGGCATCTGGATGGCTTGCGTCGAGCGCGTGTGATAGGGCTGGTTCAGCTTCAAATCTTCAAAATGGTTTTGGCCGAAGTCTTCGATCATCTCCGTATCCCAGACGAGATTGCGTTCGAACACAGCAGTCGGCGGAAAACCCTTAAAGAAGTCCGCCGCCATGGTGTCGGCGGATTCTTTGGCGCTGCGACGATAGTGGAAGCCTTCCATGAATTCGCGCTTCTCGGGAGGACCGAACGGCGCAGTGGCCCCATCCGCTTTTGCTTCCGTGACATTCTTCCAGATTACGTTGCCGCCGGGCAGGGCGCGAGTGTATTCGCCAATCAGCCGCTGGCGGCCGGTGATTTCACCGCGTGTGTTCGCGGTGGAGTATTCCACGGTGAATCGATAGGTGCGTGGACCGTTGTCTTTCACCGACGTTCCTTGCAGCAGGGTCCACGATTGCGCGGACAGTATCGGCGTCGCGAAAAGTACAAGAAGTGCAACAGCGGTAGATCGTGTGTGCATGGCTGAACTCCTCAAGCGGAGTTTGCAGTCCTCGCGGAATTCGCGCACGCTTTTTGCGACGGAAGGCAGAAATTTCGGATGAACCGCTGGAAACAGGTGTTGAACCGGTTGGATGCGGTTTGCACGCTACTCGAAAACTCACCGCGTGAGTGCTGTCCTTGTGACGGTGCGTAATCTAACGGTGAGCTGCCCGTTGGGACGAACAGGTTTCGGGAATCCAGTTGCTTAGACGTTTACACCCATTGCCGCAATCACCGAGTCGGTAAACTCGTCCGTGCCAGCGCCGCCGCCCACGTCGCGCGTGGTGTGGGTCCCCTCGCGATAAACCTTCTCCAGAGCGGCTTCGATTCGCCGGGCTGCCGGACGCTCTCCGAGATGATCGAGCATCAATATGCTGCTCAGCAGCAGCGCCGTAGGATTTGCAAATCCCTTCCCGGCAATGTCCGGCGCCGTACCGTGCACCGCTTCGAACATCGCGGCATCGTCGCCGATATTCGCGCTGCCCACTACGCCGAGACCACCAACCAGTCCCGCCGCCAGATCGCTCATCACGTCGCCGTACAGGTTCGGCAATAGCAACATATCAAACTGCTGGGGGTTCAGCACCGCCTGCATGCACGCGTTATCGACGATCATTTCCAGATATTCAATATCCTTGTATTCCTGCGCCACCGTGCGGATGGATTTCAGGAACAGCCCGTCCGACAATTTCATGATGTTGGCTTTGTGAATGGCGTGGATTTTCTTGCGCGCGTTTTTCCTGGCATAGTCGAACGCGAACCGTGCGATCCGCGTGGACGCGCGCTCGGTAATAATTTTCAGGCTCTCCACTACTCCGGGAACCACTTCATGTTCCAGACCGGAATACAAATCCTCGGTGTTCTCCCGCACCAGCACGATGTCCACGCCTTCGAATCGCGCTTTTACTCCCGGCAGGTTTTTTACCGGCCGCAAATTGGCATACAGATCGAGCGTCTTGCGCAGCGCCACGTTCACGCTTGGCGCGCCGCCCGCAATAGCGGTAGCCATTGGCCCTTTGAGCGCCACGTGATTACGCCTTACCGATTCCACCGCGGACTGGCTGACCAGTTGGCCCTTTTCGGTGCTCTTGTCGGTGCGGCCTTCCAACTCTTCCCAGTCGATGTGCACTCCCGCGGCGTCCAGGATGCGTCGCACGGCCGTGGCTACTTCCGGGCCGATGCCCTCGCCGGGAATCAAAGTGACTTTATGTCGCATAGATGCATCATATTGTAAGCGAAGCTTGTGACGTTTCGCAGAACGGCGGCGCGGAAGTTTCCATTTCGTGCTCGTCGTTTGGAATGTACAGTCGGAACGTAGCTGTGCACCGGATCGAGACATTTGGTATAATCACGTCAGGGTCGCGCCTGAGCGCACGACCGGAGGCCAAAGGATTTATGATCAATCTCACCCCTGTCGCCAGCACCAAGGTCAAGGAAATCATGGGCATGCAGAGTCCATCCCCGGTCGCACTGCGCGTGGCCGTTGTGGGCGGTGGCTGCTCCGGATTCCAGTACCACATGGCGTTCGAGAATCAGACTAACGATACCGACCAGATTTTCGATTTTGACGGCCTGAAAGTGGCCGTCGACCAGATGAGTTCCATGTATCTCGAGGGCATCGAGATTGACTACATCGAGACCGTCGAAGGCGCCGGCTTCAAGTTCAACAACCCCAATGTGAAGAGCACCTGCGGATGCGGCAGTTCGTTCAGCGTGTAATTAAGCCATTTCGCCGGATTTCAGGCGCAAATTTCAAGGCTCCCGATCTTTTTCGGGAGCCTTTTTTGCGCCCGGAAACCACGCCGATACGCACGCCTGTAAGGCTTCTGTCGGCTGCCCTACATTCCCGTAATGCTGGATACCCGCTAGCGCTTCTGTTATAACACTCTCGTCTCCGCACCGCAGGGAGGATACCGATGCCCCTTAAATCCGGATCGCCCGTCAGGGTATTGCTCGCTGATGACAGCGACATCATGCGGGAAGCCATCCGCAAGCTCCTCTGTGAGGAACCCGGCATTCAGATTGTTGGGGAAGCTTCTTCCTTTGCCGCAGCCATGCAGATGATTGCGGACTTCAAGCCCGATGTCCTGCTCCTCGATTTACACATGCCGCAGAAACGCGATCTGCTCGCTCCCATGGTGAAATCCCAACTCAGTTGCGTCGGGTACACCTTGGCCATTTCGTTTGCAAACGATGATGAAGCCAAGTCTCTCGCCGCGAGCTATGGCGCAGTCGCGCTGCTCGACAAAATGAGCCTGTATTCCCAGCTGCTTCCGGCCATCACGCGGCTTTCCGAGCCGGCACCCAACCGCGCCTTCACATTGGATCTGCAAGCCGGCAGGGAAGGACTTTCGCTCGAAACCCCGAAATCGTGATTTCCTGATCTCCCGGTTTTTATAGATCGAAACACCTCGCCGCACTCCATTTGCATTCACGCCCCGCGAACCGTATTCTAAATTCCCGGCATGAAAATAGCCCTCGCGCAATTTAATCCCACCGTTGGCGATTTTGCGGGCAATGCCGCCCGCATCTTGAGCCTGGCGAACAGCGCCAACCAGCGAGGCGCAGATCTGGCCGTGTTTTCCGAGCTCTGCCTCTGCGGCTATCTTCCCCAGGACCTCCTCGAACGCCCGGCGTTCATCGATCGCAATCACAAGGAGCTCAAGGAACTGGCCGCCAGGCTTCCGCTGCCGGCCATCGTGGGCTACGCCGGCCGGGTGAAAAACGGCCACGGAAAATCTATCGCCAACAAAGCGGCCCTCATCTCCGAGGGCCGTGTCGTTTTTGAGCAGAGCAAAATGTTGCTGCCCACCTACGACGTATTCGACGAGTCGCGGTATTTCCAGCCCGCCGACCGGCAATCCGTCTACGGCCTTGGCAACGAGCAGTTGGGCATCACCATTTGCGAAGATGTGTGGAACGACAAAACATTCTGGGCCAACTGCCGCTACGATCGCGACCCCGTCACGGAAATCATCGCGCAGGGAACTACCGTCCTGCTGAATATCTCCGCTTCGCCCTACACCATCGACAAACGCGGCCTGCGCCTGGAAATGCTGCGCTCCATCGCCATGCACCATCGCCGTCCGATTGTCTATGTGAACCAGGTGGGAGGCGATGACAGCCTGATCTTTGATGGCGCCAGCATGGCGCTTACTGCCGATGGCCGCGTGGCCGCGCAAGCCCGCGCGTTTGAAGAAGACCTGGTCATGTTCGACACAGTTACAGGCAAAGGCGAGATCCACGATCAGCCCCACGAAGAAATCGCCTATGCCTACCGAGCGATTCTGACCGGCACGTACGACTACGTACAGAAATGTGGATTCAAGAAAGTTCTGGTCGGACTCAGCGGGGGAATTGATTCCGCCGTCGTCGCCGCGATTGCCACAGAAGCTCTCGGCCCCGAAAACGTCCTCGGCGTATCCATGCCCGGGCCATATTCGTCCGCGGGCAGCAAAACGGACGCGGCCAGTGTGGCCAAAAACCTGGGCATCGACATGATCACCGTGCCCGTTGGCGAGGTGTTCGACACTTACCTGAAAACTCTCGCTCCCATTTTTGGAACGCTCGCTCCCGACGTTACGGAAGAAAATATTCAGGCGCGCATTCGCGGAAACTATCTGATGGCGCTGTCCAACAAGTTCGGCTCCATGGTTCTCAGCACCGGTAACAAATCGGAGCTCGCCGTCGGATATTGCACGCTGTACGGCGACATGGCCGGCGGCCTGGCGATTCTTTCTGACGTTCCCAAGCTGATGGTCTATGAACTGGCCAACTGGATCAATCGCGAAAGGGAAGTGATCCCCGAGTCGAGCATCAAGAAGCCGCCTTCCGCAGAGCTGCGCCCCGATCAGAAGGATGAAGACATCCTGCCTCCCTACGACGTCCTCGATCGCATCCTCAAAGCCTATATCGAAGATTTGCGCAGCCCGCAGGAAATTGCCGACCGCTTTGGCTACGACCTAAAGCTGGTACGCGACATTGCGCTGCTTGTCGACCACAACGAATACAAGCGCAAACAGGCCGCGCCCGGCCTGAAAATCACTTCGCGCGCGTTCGGTTTTGGACGTCCGTTTCCCATTGCCCAACGGTTTATTCCCTGAGGTGCGGCGTGTGCGAATCGTTGCTTGACTAGGAGACTCGTGAACAATTCAGTGATAAGACTGCAACTGGTTCTGGCCGTCACCTTGCTTGCGGTGCCGCTGCCGCTGCTTTGCGCGCAACAATCTACGACGTCCACCGCGCCCTCACCCGCTGCTGCGAACGCTCCGCAATCCGCGCTGCAAAAATCCGTCGAAGCATATCTCCGCAACTTGTACGCTTTCGGCCCGGACGTGCAGGTCGCAGTCGGCGTTCCCAAAGAAACCAACATTCCGGGGTTGCTCGAGACCACCATCGACGTAAAAATCGGCGACAATCCCGAGTCCGTAAAATTTTACGTCAGCAAAGATGGTAAATACCTTTTGCGCGGGGAACTGTCCGATCTCACCAAAGATCCCTTGGCGGAGAATCTAGCGAAGCTTCAGCTGAAAGATGCAGCCTCTATGGGTGACCCCAATGCCCCCATCACTATGGTGGAGTTCTCCGATTTCGAATGCCCGGTCTGCCGCAGCCTGCACGACGTTCTGCGCACCCTTTTACCCAAATACCCGCAAGTGCGCCTGGTCTTCAAGGACTTCCCGCTCGAACAGCACCCTTGGGCTCGCTCTGCCGCCATTGCGGGACGATGCGCCTACGACCAGGATCCTAAAGCCTTCTGGAAGATTTACGATCTGATCTACGACAACCAGGACCTGATTTCGGCCGAGAATTCCTATTCCAAGCTGGCGGAATACGCCACGCAAGCCGGCCTGAATGGCGAAGCCTTCAAGTCCTGCGTGGCCAGCCCCGAAGCTGCGGCTGCCGTCGACGCCAGCCGCGCCAACGGGCTTTCCCTCGATGTGTCCAGCACGCCGACTATCTTCATCAACGGCCGCCGCGTTATTGGAGCCGATCCGCATCTGATCGAGCAAAACATTACGTATGAATTGGCCAAACGTAAAACCGCGGTTCATTAATTCCCGATACGAAGAATTGCAGACGGAAAGAAGCAGAGAAGGATAGTAGCGTTGAGCTTTCGCCTACCAGCGCGCAAACACAGTACTAGCTGAGGGGTCATATAGTTCCTTATTTCTTAGTTAACATAATATCCGTTATGAGGCCCGAACTTTCCGACCAGCTGCGTCAGATTTCGAACTTCGCTGCGATTGTTTTTGAATAGGGGCGAGGTATCTTTCTGCGATGGACAGATCGATCTTGCGTTCTGGCGTTGCAAAGCAACGCAGCTCTGTTCCAAAAAAAGAGACACACCTTCCAGGTATGTCTCTTAGATCGACAAATCCGCGTTGTTAAAGGAGTTCGAGACGAAAAGTACCAGGAGTCTGCTCAGGGCAGGAAACTTTATCGGCTGGCTGGAACCGGCGCCGCTTCAGGCTGCTTCTCCAGTAGTTGTTCTTTCCGGTACACCAGCGAGTTGATGTCCGAGGGAGCCAATTCAAACCCATGCCCGTGCGTGATCGCGTCCGTCGGGCACGCCTCTACGCAATAACCGCAGAATATGCATCGCGAATAATCGATGTTATACACGCTGGCGTACCGCTCGCCCGCGGAGATGCGGTTCACATCCGTATTTTCTGCCGCCTCGATGTAAATGCAGTTCGCCGGACACGCCGCTGCGCATAAAAAGCAGCCCACGCACTTTTCCAGCCCGCTTTCGTCGCGATGCAGCACGTGAATGCCGCGATACCGCGCCTGGAAATGCACCTTTTCGTACGGATAATTCTCCGTAACCGTTTTGCGGAATATATTGCGGAAGGTAACGCTGAAGCCCTTCGCCATCGTGCTGAACGTTTCAGCTACTTCCCGAAGTCCTGAAGCCATGCACGCAGTCTAGCAAACGCTCTCTCGCCCGGCAAATTCCGCCTCTGGCGACCTCACTGCATCAGCTCGCCGTCCTCACTTTACCCGCCAGCGAATCGACAATTTGCTTCCCGTGAAATCTTCCGTTCTCGATAAAAATCTCGCTGGTCTGCTTCCCGCCGATCACCACCCCGGCCAGAAAAATCCCCGGCACATTGCTCTCCAGCGTCTCCGGATTCAAATTTGGCTTCCACGTCTTCTCATCCAGCGTCACCCCAAGACTCTTGATGAACGTATAGTCCGGATGATAGCCCGTCAGCGCAAACACCTGCTTCGCCGGCAGTCGCTTTTCGCCGCCGTGCTTCTCGATCACCACGACCTCTTCCTCCGTAAATTCCTTCACTCGCGTCTCAAACATGGCCGCGATCTGCCCTGCCTTGATGCGGTTCTCGATGTCCGGCCGCACCCAATACTTGATCGTCGCCCCCAGATCCGCATCGCGATGCACTAGCGTCACCCGCGCGCCATTGCGATACAAATCCAGCGCCGCCTCGGCCGCCGAGTTCTTTCCCCCGACCACCACCACATCCTGCCGCCAGTAAGGATGCGGCTCCGTGTAGTAGTGCGACACGTTTGGCAAATTCTCGCCCGGCACTCCCAGTAGGTTCGGCAGATCGTAATATCCCGTCGCCACCGCGATTTTCTTCCCGTGATATTTGTGCTCGGCGCCGTCTTCTCCCCGCGTCGTGACCGTAAAATTCCCGTCGCTGCCCTCCAACCCATCGATCATTTCAAACAGCCTCAGTTCCAGCTCGAAATGCTCCGCCGCTTTCCGGTAATACTTCAGCGCCTCCACCCGCGTTGGCTTCTCCGCAGCGCACACCAGCGGCAAATCCCCAATCTCCAGCAATTCCGGCGTAGTAAAAAAATACATGTTCACCGGATAGTGGAAAATCGAATTGCAAAGTGTGCCCTTATCGATCACCAGCGGCCGCATCCCCGCTCTCCGCGCTTCAATCGCGCACGCTAGTCCTGTCGGTCCCGCCCCAAAACAAATAATGTCGTAAGTTTCCATAGAAATTCAGTTTGCAGTCTCGCTCGCACAAATGCAAACCGCCCTTAACACCAACTCATCGGCCATTTATGCGTTCTGCGTATTAAATGTGCAAACGGCCATGGATTGTCTCAGTGAATTGCACTGCGCCGCTCGGCGATTCGACTCCGCGCGACCTGGGTGCCCCATGTGCCGACGCTGCACATGGGGTTTTTGACTTCTGTCTTTTAGGTTTACCGCTAGATAGCTTTAGTCGATTCGCAGCGCGCTCATAGGCGAAATTGAAGCGGCTCGCCCCGCAGGAATAATCGCCGCAAAAAACGAACAAGTCGCCAGCGCGATAGCCGCGATCGCCAATGCCAACGGATCCCACGAGGACACCCCATAAAGCTGTGCCGCGATCAACCGCCCCGCGCCGATCGCCAAAGGTACCCCTAACAATAATCCGACCAGCACCCGCTGGAACGCTCCGCGCAGCACCAGCCGAATCACTTTTTGGCGATCCGCTCCCAGTGCCATACGGATTCCAATTTCGTTCGTCCTCTGCGCCACCGTATACGCCGTAACGCCATACAGCCCCACCGCAGCCAGCAACAGCGCCACAATTCCGAACAGTCCAGCCAGGCTCGCCACCGCGCGCTCCTGATCGAACGAGAGCTCAACCTGTTGCCGCATGGTCCTGACATGCGTGATCGTCAAGTTCGGATCGACGTCTGCGATCGCCCGCGTAAGCAGCGGCTCCAGCGTGCCAACCGGCGTACCGGTCACCAGCATGATGGCCTCGACGTAATGTGAGCGCAGTTCAATCTTCTTCATCAAATCGTCTTTGTAGTCCACATTCTGCGCCAGCGGAACGAAAAACATCGGACGCGCCGGCTTGTTCAGCGCGTACCCCGCAAACTTCGCGTCGCGCACCACTCCGACGATCCGAAACGTGGTCGCATATTCCGGGATGTCCAGCCCGAAATGCTGGTCCAGCGGATTCTCACCGCTCTTGAAAAAGCGTTTCACGAACCCCTCGTTCACGATGGCTACCGGCGATGTCGTCTCATTATCCGCAGCGGTAAAATATCGCCCTCGCAAGACCGGTATCGAAAAGTTTTGCAGGTAGTTCGCACTCACGCGGTCCCACGATGCTCCGGCTTCTTCGCCCGGACCTGGCGCCGGATGCCCAGCCACCATAATAAGTTCGCCCCAGTTGTTGGTCAGTGGGTTATAAAGAGCCAGCCCCGCACCCTGCACGCCCGGCAGTTGCCCAAGGTTGGTTTCCATTTGCCTATAGCGCGCCTGCATTTGCGGCACCGTGATGTCGGACGGCGGATTGTGCAGCTCCACTACCACCCGCCCAGGCACTTGAAATCCGAAATCCTGATGTTCCAGCTTGTTCAGGCTCCGCCCCAGCATGGTCGCCCCGGCAACGAGTACTACCGAAACGGCTGCCTGCAGGATCAGCAGCGCTTTTCGGCTCACCGAAGAGCGATCTTTAGTTCCCCTTCCCGCTCCGCGCAGTGCCTCGGCAGGGTCCGTGCGCGTTGCGAACCACGCGGGTGCTGCACCAAAAATAACCCCCGTCAGCAGCGCCAGCCCGAAAGCAAAACCTAGCACCGCCGGTGACGGCGCAGTACTGATCGGGAGGAACGCTGCGCTTCGGAACGCCAGCGCCAACAGCAGCCGCGCAGCCACCACCGCAATCACCAATCCGGCGAAGCAACCGCCCACGGCCAGCAGCACGCTCTCCGTCAAAGCTTGCATAATTATCTGCCGCCGCGTCGCACCTATCGCCAAACGCAACGCAGTTTGCCCTCGTCGCGCCACCGCACGCGCCAGCAACAGGTTCGCCACGTTCGCGCAAGCGATCAACAACACCAGTCCGCAGACAGCCAGCAGGATTTGCAGGCTGCGCCCATATTCTTCCTTCATCTCCGCAACACCCGCTCCGGCCGGCACTACGTTAATCACTTGCTTCGGAAGCCCGTGCAGAATTTCCGGCATCCAGTTCGCCGGATACCCGGAGTCATATTGCATCCATTGCCGAAGCATCCCTGTCAGCCGTGCCGACATTCCTGCCACGCTGGCTCCAGGCCGTAACCGCCCGATCACCCGCAGCCACGCTGAAATCGACTGGTGCAGCAGCGCCCCGTCGCCATTCATCATCGGCTCTTGCTGCAGCGGTATCCAGATCTCCGGGGGGTTGCCGCGCAAAGTCTCACCAAAAAATCCTGCCGGGGCCACGCCGATCACCGTGAACGCTTTGCCTTCCACTACAAATGTGGAACCCACCACCGAGCCATCTCCGCCATACGTCGTCTGCCACGTTCTGTGGCTGAGGACCGCCACTGGAGGAGCTCCAGGTTTGTCATCTTCGGGCATAAACACTCGCCCGCCGAATGCTCCCACACCCAGCGTGTGGAAATAATTGCCCGTGACGTACTCCGACCTTAGCGGCTTGCCAACCTGCTCAAAACCCTGTCGCCGGACGGTTACCTCTGCTCCTCCGGCCTGGAACGCCGCCAACTGCTCAAACTCCGGCGTCTCCTTCTTCAGCCGCTCGAAAAGCGGGAACGAAAACATTCCCCAGCGATCCTGCGGACCGCCTTCCACGCAGCAATCGTCGCCCTCCCCTATCCGGTACAGTTGCCCCGGGTCAGCCACCGGCAA
>JBBSFG010000034.1:0-18391 GCA_038238965.1 Candidatus Acidiferrales bacterium
CCGACATCCAGGAAGTCACGCGCACCGCCGAATTCATCGTGCGCGCCGCCAATCAACAATTCTCCGCGCCCGCTCTCGTCGCCGCCACTGGAGGACTGACCATCCCGAAAATGGGCGCCACCGACTTTGGTTATCAACTCGCCCGCCAGTTTGGTCTCAACATCCGCGAAACACGCCCGGCGCTCACACCTTTGCTACTCGATAAAACTGATCGCGCCACCTATTGCGATCTGGCTGGCGTTTCCACCGAAATTATCGCCTCTACAGATGCGCATAATTTTCGCGAAGCCATGCTCATCACTCATCAAGGACTCAGCGGCCCCGCCATCCTGCAAATCTCTTCCTACTGGCGCAGTGGGGAAGCGCTGCGCATCGATCTCGCCCCGCAACGCGAAGTTTTCGCCGCGCTCCGCGAATCCAGCGCCAGAAATATCGCCGCCGCGCGCGCCGCGCTTCAACTCGCGTTACCAAATCGCTTCGCCACGCGCTGGCTCGACGCCCACACGCCGCCTGGCTGGACCAACGACGATTTAACGCATCTCGAACGCGAACTGCACGCATGGACCATCACTCCCGCCGCTGCGGAAGGCTTCGACAAAGCCGAAGTCACCCTCGGCGGAGTCGACACCGATGAACTCTCCAGCAAAACCATGGAATCCCGCAATGTGCGCGGCCTGTTTTTTATCGGCGAAGTGGTCGACGTGACCGGACATCTCGGCGGTTTCAATTTTCAGTGGGCCTGGGCCAGCGCCGCCGCCGCCGGCCGCGCCCTGTGACCCAGCATCAGCCGCCTTCACGGCAACGTGAACGCCACCACAGCATCCCCCTGCTTGGTCCCTAATTTCCCGTGCCCGCCCGCAGCGATCACCACGTACTGTTTCCCGTTTACACTGTACGTCATTGGCGTAGCCTGCCCGCTTGCCGGCAACTCATACTTCCATAACTCCCGCCCGGTATCCGAATCGAACGCGCGAATAAAGTTATCCATCGTCGCCGCGGAAAACACCAAGCCGCCCGCCGTAGCGATCGGCCCGCCCAGCGTCACTGTGCCCGTAGTCATTCCCGGCACAAAAGTTCCCAGCGGCACGTCCCACGCTTTTTTTCCCGTAAACAAATCCACTGCCGCCACCGTCCCCCAAGGGGGAGCATTACAAAGATGTATGCCCTCCGCCGGCGCCAGCAGCGGCGTCCGAAACATCGCGTACGGTGAACCGGTCTGCCGGCCATATTCGCCGTGCGACCGGTCGTTGCTCGTGGCCGCGGCGATATCCGATTTCAGCTTGTCCCGCGGGATAAGCCGCACAAAAAACGCCAGCCGGTTTGTATCCGTCACCAGCAAATGCCTCTGCGGATCGTACGTCGCTCCGCCCCAGTTCACACCTCCCACGCTGCCGGGAAACTGGATGCTGCCCTGCAAACTTGGCGGAGTAAAAATTCCCTCCGAGCGCGCCGATTTTATCTTGTCCGCGCAGGCCTGTTTCTCTTCCGGCGTTCTGCCCCACGCCTCCTCCGCACTCAGCTTTTCCGGCACCAGCGAAATCGTCGACGCCGGCTGCGTCGGCCAGGCTTCCTCGCCGGGAATATCACTCTTCGGCGCCGGCCGCTCTTCGACTGGCAGCAGCGGCGCGCCGGTCAGGCGGTTCAGCACAAACACGCGCCCCATCTTCGTGGTAATCGCCACCGCCGGCGTCTCATCGCGCCACGTAAACAAAACTGGCTGCGACGCCACGTCGTAGTCCCACAAATCGTGGTGCACCACCTGAAAACCCCACACAAATTCGCCCGTCGAGGCTTTCAGCGCTACCACCGAATTTGCCCACTTGTCGTCGCCGAGCCGCACCCCGCCAAAATAATCGGGACTCGCGCTTCCCGTGGGGATAAAAACCAGGTCGCGCGCCACGTCCACCGATAGCGTGGACCACGCATTTCCGGCTCCCGTCCGCGGCGAAGTTTTCGATGCCCAGGGAATCGGATCCCACGACCAGCGTTGCTTGCCGGTTCTCGCGTCAAACGCGCGCACAATCCCGCGCTCCAGTTCCACCGCGCGGTTATCTCCGATCGACGAGCCCGTAATTACCACGTCGCCCGCAATCGCCGGGGCGGATGTCACCTGGTATTGGCCTACGTCGCGCATGTCGACGTCTTTTTTCAAGTCCACCTGTCCATTTGCGCCAAATCCCTCGCAAAGTTTTCCGCTCTTGGCGTCCAGCGCGATCAGCCGCGCGTCAATCGTCCCGATAAAAATACTCAACGAGCAAGCTTCCCCAGCTTTTGCCGCCGCGTCCTTCCACGCCGAAACTCCCCGCGATGTCACCTCCGAATAATCCAACGTCCTGTCGACTTTCGGGTCGAACTCCCAGATTATTTCTCCAGTCGCGGGATTGAGCGCGATCACGTGGTCAAGCGCCGTACTCAAATACAACTTGCCATCCACCAGGATTGGCGTGGCCTCAAAAGTGGCGCGCCCTTTCAGGTCGCCCAACTGCTCCAGCACGCCCGTGTGGTACGTCCACGCCACTGCGAGTTGCGCCACATTTTCGTGGTTCACTTGCGCCAAAGGAGAAAATCGCGCACCTCCAGGATCGTTTCCGTAGTTTGGCCAACCCGTGTCGCCCTTCGCCGACGGCGCCGCTGCTGTTGCACGCCCATTTTTGCTGGCTACGTCCTGCGCGTCCGCAGGCAAACACATTCCGGCTATGATGATCCCCATCGACCAGATCGACACCCGTACCACCACGGACTTCAGTCTTAAAATTTTCATGTCGCTAGTAATATCCCAACACGCGTTCGGAAGGCAACATTCCGGTGAGAAAATCTGGAGAAGAGATCGGAAGGGACCGAAAGAAAATTGACCGATTAACCGGCCCGACAGCTAACGCCTCATCCTGTTCGACGGCAGCCCACTCACAAACGTAACTGCCATCAATCCCGCAATGGCAAACAAGATCGCAACGACTATCATGGCGCTCAAACCTCGCTTATACAATCGCAAGCGAAGCTCCAATCTAAGTCTTTCTATATCAATGGGAAATTACAGGGAAGTAGACCACTGTGGAAAATTTAGGACAAAACACGTCGAGCCCTTCCGTAAATCTAAGCCCTTCGTCCCTGATTGGTACCGAACCCGCTGATAAAGCTGACTGCCGCCAAAAGCAGTATCGAAGCCGTGATTGCCATCACGATCATTTTTACCCCCGCAGGCCTGTCGCTCAACCGCGAGGTCATCTTAATGGCCACCATGGTAACCGTGAATACAGGTTTTTGCCGACTCGCCCACGGGTGTTACAGCGCTGCCGTACCGGTACTTTTTGCATCCGCGGTTTCGGGCGCTTACGACTTGTTCAGCCGAATCGACCCATCCGAGGTGTGGATCACCAGAGGCTGCCCGCCGCCGTTCATCTTCCCGTGAATCTGCGAATTGCTGAAGCTGCCTTCCACCGTCACCGGCATTCCCAGGCTGATGTGTCCGTCTCCAGTGCTGGCATCAATATTCGCCTGCAAGTCTCCCGGCAGCGTCATGTCCACGCTTCCGTCGCCAGTGTGGATGTTCCACGCGGCGCCCATTTTCGATCCGTTGTTCGCCCGCGCTTCCACGCTGCCGTCGCCCGTGCGGATGTTCAGGCTGTCGAAGCGGCCTTCCAGCTTGATATGGCCATCGCCGGAGTCCGCATTGACTCGGCCGTCCAGCCCGCGCGCTTCCACGCTGCCATCCCCGGTCCGTAGCTTGATGTCTCCCTTTAGACTATCGACGTTGATGCTCCCGTCCCCGGTATGCAGATCCACCGTGCCGCTCAACCCGCTGGCCTTTACCGACCCGTCACCCGTGCTGATCACAATATTCCCGTCCAGCGCGGACGCCTCCACCGCGCCGTCGCCCGTCGATACCTGTAAATCGCCCGTTCTGGGCATCATCACTTCGATATGCAGGCGCTTCCCGTTCCCGCCCCAGTTGAAGCCCCAGTGCCCGGTCACCCGCGCGATCAACTCCACGCGGTCGCCGTCCTGCCGGCTATCCACGCGCAGGTTCTTGTTCAGCTCATAGCCTTGATACTCCACGCGGAATTGCACCTCTTTGGTGTCTCCGGTGCTCACCGTGACGCTGCCATCGTTGGTATCCACGCGCACATTCGCCCGCCCGCTCACCGCATACGATTTGGTGACGTCTTCGGCCTTCGCGCCCGGTGCTACGGCAGCGATCGCCAGCGCCACCACCGCACCCAAGGCCACCTTGGTAGCCATCCGATTCAGCTGAAATCTCATGTCAAAGTCCTCCACAATGTGTCGTCCAAAGACAAACTAAATCTGGTATAGCTTGCTGAAACCCGCAGGAGCCCAAGGGAGCCTGCTGGAAAATGATACGAGCCCTCCGCTCCAAATGTTCCCTATGCCATAGCCGGGCGTCACTCGGGAATTCAAGTGCGCAACTCGGGCTCCTGGCATAAACTCTCACCGCATCCGGAAAGGGACCTCCTTTGAGAATCCATTGTGCCTTAGCCGTCCTCGTCTCCGTGCTTACGATTTCGGTGCCGCACCCGGCTTTAGCGCAAGCCAGCAGCCAGGCTACGGGAGAACAAGCTCGCGCGGAAGAAGACGTCCGGCGCCTGAACACCGAGGAAGTGAACGCCTTTCTCAATAACGACCCGAAAGCGATGGAGCGCCTGTGGTCCGATGATTTCGTGGTCACCAATCCACTCAACAAATTTGTCGGCAAGCAAAAAGTCCTAGGGATGGTCGCCTCCGGATTTCTGATCATCACTTCCTATGACCGCCAGATCGAGTACCTCCGCGTCTATGGCGACACGGTGATCGTGGCCGGCAGCGAAACCGTGGTCTGGGGCGGCAAGATGCCCAATGCCGGCAAAACCGAGCATCTCCGCTTCACCGGAATTTGGATGAAGCAGGGCGGCCGCTGGCAGCAGGTGGCTCGTCACGCCAACATCGTCCCGCAACAATAGCCCCAGCCTCAGCCGTTCACGGCGCGATTCTCAGCTTCCGCTGTAACCATAAAAGCGGACATTCATACTCTGCTCAAACCGGACATTTTCATTCTGCGACGACACGGAAAGCCCGGGTCTAGAACGCGATTTTTCTGTCGAGTTTGACGAACTGTGCCTTACACCCGTAACATTGCTGCTCGCCACCCACCCGAAATGATTGGCCAGACCATCTCGCACTACCGCGTTGTAGAAAAGCTCGGTGGCGGCGGCATGGGCGTAGTCTACAAAGCCGAAGACACCGAGCTCGGACGCTTCGTCGCCCTCAAATTTCTTCCTGATGACGTTTCTCGCGACCCGCAATCCCTTGAACGCTTTCGCCGCGAGGCTCGCGCCGCCTCCGCGCTGAACCATCCCAACATCTGCACCATTTATGAAATCGGCAAATTTGGCGATCAAAGTTTCATCGCCATGGAGTATCTCGACGGCATCACTCTCAAACATCAAATTTCAGGCCGTCCTCTCGCGTTCGACCAACTTCTGCCGCTCGCTATCGAAATTGCCGACGCCCTCGACGCCGCCCACGGACAGGGCATCGTGCATCGCGACATCAAGCCCGCCAATATCTTCGTCACTAAGCGTGGCCACGCCAAAATTCTCGATTTCGGCCTCGCAAAAATAAGCGTCGCTCCGCGTTCCTCCAGCCACGTTGCCAGCGAACAAACCGCCACCCTCGACAGCGATCATCTCACCAGTCCGGGCACGGCCCTCGGCACCGTCGCCTACATGTCCCCCGAGCAGGTACGCGGCAAGGAACTCGATGCGCGCACCGATTTGTTTTCGTTCGGCGTAGTGTTATACGAAATGTCCACCGGGGCGCTGCCGTTTCGCGGCGACACCTCCGGCGTCATCTTCGATGGCATCCTCAATCGCGCCCCCACTCCGCCGGTGCGCCTCAATCCCGATCTGCCCCCCCGGCTGGAAGAGCTCATCAACAAGGCCCTGGAGAAAGAACCAAACCTCCGCTGCCAGACGGCCGCGGAAATGCGCGCCGATCTCGAGCGCCTCAAGCGCGACTCCAGTTCTGGACGCATCGCCACCTTCAATCCCGATACCGCCGGCGCGCCCGTTGGCTCCGCTTCCTCTCACTCCACTCCCGTCGCAGGCTCGTCGGCCGTCGTCGTCGGCGCTTCCGCCAGCAGAAAGTTCCTGATTCCTGCCGCGATTCTCTTGTTGCTCCTTCTTGTCGCGGCCGCCGCGCTGCTCTATTCCCGCGGATTCTTCCGCAGCGGAATGGCCGCCGCCGCATTCCAGAATCCTTCCATCTCCAGCCTGACCTCTTCCGGCGACGTCGTCCTCTCGCGCATCTCGCCCGATGGCCGCTACCTCGCTTACGTTTCCAATCAACGAGGCCAGTTCAGTCTCTGGATGCGCCAGATCGCCACCTCCAGTGCCGTTCAAATTGTTCCGCCGGGCTCCAGTGTGATCATCGATGCTGCCTTTAGCCCGGACGGGAGTTTTCTGGATTACTCGCTGGCACCCGCGGAATCGTCCAGCGCGGGAATTTTTCAGGTCCCGGTTCTGGGCGGCTCGCCACGGCGCGTGCTGGATTCCGTGCAGACCTCCGTCACTTTCTCTCCGGACGGAAACCAGATCGCCTACTCCACTCTGAATCTCGATACTAACGACGTGGACCTCATCATCGCTAATGCTGACGGCAGCGCTCCGCGCAAACTGGCCACCCAGAAATCCGCCACTCAATACGCAGTCTTTCAGATCGCGCACTGGTCTCCGAACGGTAAGCGCATCGCCGCCACGGTCAAGGACGGGAACGATCCGAATGGACAGGTCGGCAGTCTCGAAGAGGTCGATGTAGCCACCGGAAAAATAAGCCCGGTAGCCGGGCCGCACTGGCGCGACATTCAGGATTTTGCCTGGCTTCCGGACGGCAGCGGCTTTCTGATTGCCGCATTGGAAAAAACGGGCGCGCCCATCCAATTGTGGATCGTCAGTTACCCGGGTGGAGCAGTACGGCGCATTTCTCACGATTTGAGCGACTATCTATCCGTCGCGCTCGCCGCAGACGGTCACACCATCGCCGCTGTACAGCGCAGCCAGACTTCCGAAATATCGGTCGCGCCATCCGACAATCCGAATAACCCCCGCCAGATCACCTCCGGGAGACTCGACGGCGTAAGCGGTATCACTTTTTCTCCGGATGGCCGCATCGTCTACGGCGCCAACCACTCGGAAAACTGGGATCTATTTATGGTCGATGCCGATGGCAATAACAATCGGCAGCTTACCTTTGGCAAGCGTTACCACGGTTCACCCACAGTTTGTGATCGGGGGCGCAGCGTAATCTTTAGCAGCAATACTTCTCACGGAGATCATTTGTGGAAACTTGACCCGCAGAGCGGTACAGAGACCAGTCTTTCCAATGGCGCCGGCGAATCTCTTCCACAGTGTTCCATCGTTGGCGACCAGATTTTCTATTGGGGACAAGTGGCTGGCGGAGTCTCTTACATTTTTAAGATGCCAAGTTCCGGCGGCACCCCATCTCGCGTTTCAGAACTGATCGCGCTTAGCCCGCCCTTCCTGTCTCCTGACGGCCATCATGTGGCGTTCGCTACACCCCGCAAAGATGGAATTGTGGTACTTGGAGTGGTCTCCGCGGATTCGGGCGCTACCGAATCCGAAAAACGCATTCCGCCCACCTTCGACTCGGGAACCCGGTCAATCAGCTGGATGCCCGACAATCGCTCCATGCTTGTCCCCGATACCCGTACCGGAACGCCGAATTTGTTTTCTGTTCAGGTCGTGGGTGAAGGCCCGGAAAAGCAGATCACCCACTTTACCTCCGGCATCTTTTGGGATTTCCACTATTCTTTTGACGGTAAGTCTCTCGCCATGGTCCGCGGCTCCCGCCAAAGCGACGTCGTCCTCTTCACCACCTCAAAGTAACCCGAATTGGTGGCCCATCCTGTCGCGAAATTCGCGAATGGGGAATTCGTCTTTTTTGACGAATTCTTAAGCCAAGAATTGGCCGAGCGTCTCCCAGTAGTGCATCTTCCATCCCGTCGCCAGGTGTTCCGCATCACCTTTCGGGAAACCAGTGTGGTCAAATACGATCTTCGTCCCAGAGCCTTCCTCCACCAATTCGAATTTCACCATCGAGTACTTGCCTGGATCCCAGTCCACCACTCGCCAGGCCTGCACGATTCTCTCGTTGGGCACCAGTTCGACGTTTCGTCCCACGATATGCCCGCCGAACAGCGTAAACGTGCCGCCCGCCTCGCGACTGATTTCCGTCGGCTTGCTGCCATACGATTTTCCGGCGCGCATGTCCGCGCTAAGTTGCGTGACCTTATCGAACTGTTTGGCATCCATCAGCGCCTCATACACTCGCTTGCGGCTCGCCTTGATAATCGTCTCCTGATGAATCGCCTCCTCCGTGTGAGAAATCTCCTCGCCGGGGTGGCCCTCAGCCGGTGCGGCCCAGAATGCCGCACTGCCGAACGCTCCCGCCACGGCAATGATTGCCTGCCGTCTGCTAAACCCGTTCGCCTGTCCGTTAGCACTGTTTCTCCAGTTCATCAGTCCTCCGATATCTCAATTCGTTTGTCGCAGCGACCGCATGACACCACGCGCCCAAAATATGTTCAACATAATGTTTTTCTCCCACCCCCACCCCTTTCGGCTCATACTCGACCCGAAAAAAGGAGGTCCCATGCCCTATCCTCGCGGTCACCGCGCTGAAGTAAAAAGCAAAATCATCAATAGCGCCAGAAAACTCTTCAACCGCTATGGTTTTGAAAGTGTCTCACTCCATCAAGTCATGGCCGGCGCGGGGCTCACTCACGGCGGGTTCTACAGCTATTTCAATAGCAAAAGCGATCTGTATGCCGAGGTGCTCGGCTGCTTTTTCACGGATCCGAATTGGAAAAGTTGCTGGGAAGGCGTGGAAGTGGATTTGTCGTCGACCGACGTTGGTTCCCAGGTCGTGCGCGCGTATCTCTCCCGGCAACATTTCGACGACGTTGAAAATTCCTGCCCCATGGTCGCTTTGCCGACCGATGTCGCGCGCAGCGGTGTAACCGCGAGGCGCGCGTTTGAAACGGTCTTTCGCGCCATGGTCAGCGTGCTCGAGCGCAGCTTAGGTCACAACGGTCAGCATCGGCGTGCTACCGCGCAGGGCATAGGCGCTTTGTGTATTGGCGGAATGATTGTCGCTCGCACCATCGTCGATCCCGCCCTTGCCGACGAAGTGCGCGCCTCGTGTATGCATGTGGCGCACGAGCTTGGCGCTTGGCATCAGGGTAAAGGAGCTAAAAACTGGGTATCGGCAAAGCGAACTAAAGCGGGCCGCCCGCGCCGAAATTTGATTCCGAAACGCGCATGAGATAAAAACCGGCGAAGCCATCGCATTTACCGCTTGAAAATCTATCAATCTTCGCTGCAGAATTTACACCTTCGCCGCGGATTTCGACTTGGCGCCCGCGTCGGCTACCGTCGCCGTCGCCGCACCCGGTTTCGGCTTCAACGCCGCCAAAAATTGCTCCACCGGCAAGGTATTGATCACATCTTTTTTCTCCAGCCACCCCCGCCGCGCCGTCGCCACTCCGTGCCGGATGAATGGCAGATGCAAAGTGTTATGCGCGTCCGTGGAAATTACCACCTTCACTCCGCGCTGCTTGCACATCCGCAGGTATACGTCCTTCAAATCCAGCCGGTCGGGATACGAATTGCATTCCATCGCCACCCCGTGCTTCGCGCACGCATCCAGAATCTTTTCCATGTCGTAGTCGAGTTCATCGCGCTGCGATATTTTGCGCCCCGTGGGGTGCGCGATGATCTGCGTGTAGGGATTCTCGATCGCCGCCAGCATCCGCTCCGTCATGGCCGAGCGATCCAGATTAAAAAACGAATGGATCGAGCACACCACCACTTCGATCTGCGCCAGGAGTTCATCCGCGTAGTCCAGCTTGCCATCCTTCAAGATGTCCACTTCGGATCCTGCCAACACGCGAATCCCTAAGTTCTTTTTGTTGAATTCCCGCAGCGCCTTCAAATGCGTCACCAGTCGCTTCTCATCTAACCCATTCGCAATCGTCAACGATTTCGAGTGATCCGTGATCGCGATGTACTCGTGCCCCAGCTTCCGCGCCGCCTCGGCCATCGTCTCCACGGTATTCTTGCCGTCGCTCGCGGTCGAATGCATCTGCAAGTCGCCTTTGATGTCCCGCAGCTCCACCAGCTTCGGCAGGCGATGTTCCGCGGCCGCCTCGATCTCCCCGCAGTTCTCGCGCAGTTCCGGCGCGATAAAATCCAGCTTCAGCTTGGTGTAAATTTCTTCTTCCGTGCGCCCCGCCACCCGCCTGCCCGATTTCAGCGTGGTCATCGCGTATTCGTTCAGCGTGTAGCCCATGTCGATGGCTCGCCCGCGCAGCTTTACGTTGTGCTCCTTCGAGCCGGTAAAATAAATCAGCGCCGCGCCGTAGCTGTCGTTTTCAATCAGCCGCACATCAACCTGCAAACCGCTATCCAGCGTGAAGCTCACCTTGTTTCCGCCCTTGGCCAGCACCTGGTCAATCCGCGGATATTTCAGGATGTGTTCCGAAATCACGTCGATCTTTTCCTGCGCGGAGTGCCCCCCCGCCAGAATCACGAGAAAGTCGAGGTCTCCGATCGTCTCCTTGCGTCTTCGCAGCGACCCCGCCGACGTGACCGATTCAATGCCGTCTTTCAGTCGTTGGATGTGTGCGATGATTTCCGCCGCTACCGGTTCCACCGTGTCGGTGCGGAATCTTCCGCTGGCGCGCTTGTGCGTTTCCACTGCCCTCAAAATGTTCTGCTCGGTCTTTTCTCCGAATCCCGGCAAGTCTCGCAGTTTGCCTTCTTTCGCCAGCCGCTCCACGTCCGCAACCGTCGCGGCCTGAAATGTGGACCACAAAAACGCTACCTTCTTTGGCCCCATGCCCTGTAGCTCGGCTACTTCCAGCAATGTAGAAGGGAATTTCTTCAGCAGTTTGGCGCGCAGCGAATAGTCGCCGGTCTTTAAAATTTCCTGGATGTGCTCGGCCATGCGGTCGCCGATGCCGGGTAGCTCCATCAACTTCGCCGGATCCTGCGCCATCTGCTCGATCGATTCGTGCAGCCCGGCAATCAGCTCAGCGGCTTTTTCATAGCTGCGGTATCGCCCGATAATCGCGCCGTCAATCTGCAGTAGCTCCGCCGTTTCCCGCAGCACCCGCGCCACCGTTTTGTTATCCATCCCCACATTGTAAATCCATTGCCCCCGTCTGACACCCTCGGCTGACCATTTACAACGTCGGCGTATAGCAGCGAAGGTACAAGTCAGAAGGAAACGTACGTTGGATGTTGCGGAGGACCTTCAATGTGCTTGCGGAACTACCAAGCAGAAACTTACGAGCATGGCCTGTCATGTGAGCGGATTACACAATCAACTCGCCCAACTGATGCAATCAGGCAGGGTTCGCGGCCCAGACTTGGACCGCTATGCAATTCACCTTTTACGGGCCGTTCGTGTCGCGTGAAAACGCTTTACGCGCCGGGCTTTGCTACATTCGCTGCCTGCGGCCCCTTCGGTCCCTGAACAATCTCAAACTCTACCGCGTCGCCCTCCTGCAGCGTGCGATAACCATCCCCAGTGATCGCCGAATAGTGCACGAAAACATCCGGTCCGTCATCTCTCCCGATAAATCCGTAACCCTTCGAATTGTTGAACCACTTCACTGTTCCTTGCACCGGGGCTGCCCTCCTGGCCGCGACTCATTTGTTTCTCTTTGCCGCGCCGCTAAGATAAACTCCGGCTGCGCGGTCAAATAAATTGCGCGGAGTGTATCAGAATGAAACATTGAGTCAAGAGGGCAATCGTTTGTCTATTCGGGACTCTCCTTCAATCCTCAATAGCCACAACATGACTACGACACTCTTTGATAATGTCCGTCACAAAATAAACCGGAAATAATACAGCAGGCCGGCGATGGTCTTCCCATCTCGTATTACTTCCTTCTGAATCATTTGTTCCAGTTCCTTCCGTTCATAAGCGCGCGTCTCGATTCTCTCGTCCTCTTCGGGCGTCGCCCGGCCCTCTTTCAACCCGCTCGCCAATAAAATAAACATCTTCTCTTCCAGAAAGCCCGGCGACGGAAAAAACTGCAGAAACACCCGCCATTTCTTCGCCCGATATCCGGTTTCCTCAATCAATTCCCGCGCCGCTGCCTTTCGCGCGTTTTCGCCCTTATCGATCCGTCCCGCCACCAGCTCCCACAAAAACTGTCGCGCCGCGTGCCGGTATTGCCGGATTAAAAGTATCCGGCCATCCGCCAACACCGGCAGCACCACCACCGACCCCGGATGCGTAATCAGTTCTCTCGTGGTACGCACCCCGCCTGGCTCCACCACCTCGTCGCGCCGGATCGCGAATACCCGTCCGCGGTAAACGATTTTGCTGCGGATCACTTTTGCTTTTTCTGCTTTGCGTCGCGCCATGGTTTCTCCCGTTGTTTCGCCGCTATCATAACCGAGGCTCAGCGCCTGTCGCGGTTGGCGTTTGCGCATTCGACGCAAAAACACTTGCAATTGCGCCCGGCTGCGTCGCATGCCTATACTTGCGCACCGGCTATGAATATCAATACCCTCATCGTCGACGACGAAAAACCCGCGCGTGAAGAGCTGGCCTTTCTGCTCAAGAGTTTTCCCGAAATCAATCTGATCGGCGAGGGTAAAAACGGCGTCGAAGCCGTCGCCCTCATCAAAGAGCATGTCCCCGATCTGGTTTTCCTCGACGTGAAAATGCCCGGCCTCGACGGCTTCGGCGTCCTTAAAAAACTGGTCGAGCGCAAAATGAAAATTCCCCACGTGGTTTTCGCCACCGCTTTCGACCAGTACGCCGTGCAGGCTTTCGAAGTCAGCGCCGTCGATTACGTTCTCAAGCCTTTCGACAAAGCGCGCCTCGCCAAGGCCATCGCCCGCGCCCGCAAAATGCTGGAAACCCAAACTTCCACCGCCGATCGACTCGAGCAGCTTGTCAATCAACTCGGCGCGGGTCGTCAGGCATCCTCTCCTCCCGCCAAGCTGCTCATCAAATCTCAGCAGCGCCTCCTCCTCGTCGACGCCGAAGATTTCATCTTCGCTTCCATCCAGGATGGACTCATCTCCGTCACCGCCCGCGATCTCGAAGGCTCCTCCAACTACCGCACTCTGGAAGAGCTTAACGCCGCGCTCGATTCCGACGCTTTCTGGCGCCCGCACCGCTCCTTTCTCGTAAACATCCACCACATAAAAGAAGTCGTCCCGTGGTTCAAATCCAGCTACATGCTTAAAATGAACGACAAAAAACAATCCGAAATCCCCGTCAGCCGCGCGCAAACCAAGCGCCTCCGCGACCTCTTCAAACTTTAATCTGTCTATCGCTTCGAATCGCAGGTTCTCTTTCCGTAAATCGATCTTTAGCAATTACCTAACTACTGCATTACCGCCCACACGTGTCATTCCAACCGGAGCGGCGCGGCTTTTCCTTTCTCGTTCGCTCGTGCGAACGAGCCGCGTTGCGCAGCGGAGGAATCTCTCTTCGATTTATCCGTTCGTCACAATCGCTCGGTGGCACGTTTTGACGTTTGTTCTAGCGCCAGCCAGCAAGCTGCAAATTTCCAGCCTCAAGCACGCCTGTGTTAGCATCCGGTGTACACCCGATCCGATGGATTTTTCGCTCACCGACCAACAAAAACTGATTCGCGACACCGTCCGCCAATTCATGGAAGCCGAAGTTCGCCCCTCCGTGAAGCAGCGCGACCGCGAAGAGCGTTTTCCAGCCGATGACATCGCGAAACTCGCGGGACTCGGCTGTTGCGGCATGATGCTGCCCGAAGAATGGGGCGGCCCCGGCCTTGACACCATCTCCTACGTCCTGATGCTCGAGGAAGTCGCGCGCGTCGACGCCGCCATGTCCACCTCCCTCAGTGTCACCAACTCGGCCGTCCAGCAACCGCTCATGAATTTCGGCTCGGGCGCTCAAAAGAAAAAATATCTTCATCGCCTCGCCACGGGAGAAATTCTCGGCGCTTTCTGCCTCACCGAAGCGCAGGCTGGCTCCGACGCCGCCGCGATTCAAACGCGCGCTGTCCGCCACGACGCTGTCTACAAACTTCAAGGCACCAAGACCTGGGTCACCAACGGCAGCGTCGCCGGCGTTTTTATCGTCTTCGCGAAAACCGATCCCGCGGCGGGCGGGAAGGGAATCACCGCCTTCCTCGTAGAGCCGAAATTCCCCGGCTTCAAGGCCGGACGCCACGAAGAAAAAATGGGCCAGCGCTGCTCGCCTTCCGTCGAAATTGTCTTCAACGATTGCGAAGTCCCGCTCGACAATCGCCTCGGCGACGAAGGTCAGGGCCTGAAAATTGCCCTCAGCGCCCTCGACGGCGGCCGCATAGGCATCGCTGCGCTCAGTGTCGGCCTCGCCCAGGGCGCCCTCGAAGAAGCCGTCAAATACGCCAAACAGCGCCGCGCTTTTGGCAAAAACATCGCCGAGTTTCAGGCCATCCAATGGATGATTGCCGACATGCACATGGAAATCGAGGCGGCCCGCGCCCTGCTTTACAACGCCGCGTGGCTCAAGGACGCGCATCCCACGCGACTCGGCACCTCTGCTTCCCGCGCAAAACTTTACGCCAGCGAAATGGCCAATCGCGTCGTCGCCAAAGCCGTGCAGATTCACGGCAGCGTCGGCTACTCGCGCGAAACCGACGTCGAGCGCATGTATCGCGACGCCCGCGTCCTCACCATTTACGAAGGCACCAGCGAAATCCAGCGCATCATCATCGCGCGCGACCTTTTGCTCCGCCCGAACGCCGCCTAGCAATACGTAAGCGTGCGCCAAACGTTTTTGGGTGCCCCACACGGCGCACTTCCGTGTGGGGATTTTGGTAAAGTGAGAGCAAGTTTTCGCCGTACAGAAAATGCAAGTGCAATGCTTCACCAAGACTAAGCGCGTACTGAAAGGTTCTGCGTACCTCACACGGCGTAATTCCGTGTGGAGATTTTGGGCAACCAAAAGCACAAAACGCCCACACAAGGACTGAGATTGCAAAGCTCCACCAAAACCAAGCGCGTAGTCAGCGGCATGCGCCCCACCGGCCGCCTGCACATCGGCCACTATTTCGGTGCGTTGCAAAACTGGGTTCGCCTGCAAAACGATCCCGACTACGACTGCTTCTATTTCATCGCCGACTGGCACGCCCTCACCAGCGATTACGCCGACGCCAGCGCCGTCGCGCAAAACACCGTCGAAATCACCACCGACTATCTCGCTGCGGGACTCGATCCCGAAAAATCCATTATCTTCCAGCAATCGTTGGTCCGCGAACATGCCGAGCTGCATCTTTTATTGTCCATGGTGACGCCACTAGGCTGGCTCGAACGCGTCCCCACCTACAAAGAAGCCCTCGAAAACGTAAAAGACAAAGACCTTCACACCTACGGCTTCCTCGGCTACCCGTGCCTCCAAACCGCCGATATCGTCATCTACAGCGCAGGCAGCGGCGCAACAAAAGCCGATCCCCAACTCTTCGTCCCCGTCGGCGAGGACCAGGTCTCCCACGTCGAACTCAGCCGCGAGATTGTCCGCCGCTTCAACACATTTTTTGGTTTTCAGATTGACCTAGATAAAATTCGAGGCAATAAGACCATTCTCGAAAAACTAAGAAATCAATTTCCATCGCTACCTGACTCGACCGACGAGCGACTATTGGAAGTTTATAGAAGCAGTTGCAAACACTCTGCGATGATGCAGGGGATACAAAACTTTCTAGAAGCGCAAAAGGCTTCAATAGAATATTTTTCTTATGCTGAAAAATTAACCGAACCCCAAGTCCTCCTCACCCAAACTCCCCGCATTCCCGGCCTAGATGGACGCAAAATGTCCAAAAGCTACGGCAACGCCATCACCCTCAGCGAATCCGACGCCGACATTCGCGCCAAGACCAAAGTCATGGTCACCGATCCCGCCCGCAAGCGCCGCACCGACCCCGGCAATCCCGACGTGTGTCCCGTTTACGACTGGCATAAACTGTTCTCGCCCCCGCCCACGCTCGAATGGGCCGCGAACGGCTGCCGCACCGCCGGAATCGGCTGCATCGAATGCAAAAGCGCCATGGCCGACAATTTAATTAAATGGATTGAGCCGGTGCGCGCCCGCCGCCTCGAATTCGAAAAGGATCCCGCCAAAGTGCTGCAGATTCTCAACGCCGGCTCCGACCGCGCCCGCGATGTGGCCCAGAAAACCATGTCCCGCGTCCGCGAAGCCGTCTTCGGCTGGGACAGCAAGCGAAAAGAAATCTTCGGGACCAGTGAGCAAAGGGAACAAAAATAAATGGCTTCGCCCTACAAAATTAATATCCCCATGTACGAAGGTCCCCTAGACCTGCTGCTAGATCTCATCAAAAAACAGGAAATGAATATTCACGACATCCAGATTTCCACCATCACCACACAATACCTCGACTATCTCCACAAACTGGAAGATCTCGATGTCGACGTCTCCGCTGAATTCATCTACATGGCCGCCACGCTCATTTACCTCAAATCCAAAATGCTCCTCCCGCCCGATCCGCAGACCGGCACGGAAACCGAAGCCGTCGACCCGCGCGCCGAGCTGGTCCAGCGCCTCGTCGAGCACGAAAAATTCAAAAACGCCGCGCAACTCCTCTACCAGAAGCAGCAGATCGAAGAAAACGTTTGGTCCAAGCCCGACAAATCTCTTTACAACGACGAAGGCACGGAAGGCGACCTGGTCGTTTCCCTCGTCGACCTCGTCCGCGTCTTCCAGCAGGTCCTCGAGCGCCGCAAGGAAGTCTCCCGCATCGACCTGCGCCACGAAGAATTCACCGTCGCGCAGATGATCGTGCAATTGCGCGCGCAAATCCTCGCCAGCGACGACAACACTCTCAGTCTCATCCGCTTTTTTGAAGCCTGCCCTTCGCGCCACGCCATGATCGTCGCGTTCCTCGCCGTGCTCGAAATGGTCAAGCTCCAGGCCGTCGCGCTGGTGCAGGAAAAACAGTTTGGAGAAATCTCGTTCCGCAAGCATAAGATGTTTGATGTTGTATTTGACGAGCAAGGCGGCATCCGCGAAATCGACGAGCAATATCAGTAATCACGCGTTGCCAAAATAAAGATTCTTAACTTTTAATACTTTTAATAAATGGATTGCACAACTAGATGACCAACGAAGAAAGAAAAGCTGCTCTGGAAGCCATCATTTACGCCGCGGACGAGCCCGCCACCCTCGACCAGCTCGCCTCCTCGCTGGGAGAAGAAAAGCTCGCCGTGCAGTCTTCGCTCGACGAGCTCGTGGCCAGTTACGCCAACGACGCCCGTGGCATCGAGGTCCGCGAAGTCGCCGGCGGCTTCAAGCTCTACACCAAGCCGCAGCAGCACGATGTGGTCCGCCGCTTCATCAAGAGTTTGCGCCCGCCGCTGCGCCTTACCATGCCCGCACTCGAAACCCTCGCGGTCATCTCCTATAAGCAGCCCGTCACCGGCCCGGAAATCGGCGAGATTCGCGGCGTTAACACCAGCGGCGTCCTTAAAACGCTGCTAGACAAGCGCCTCATCACCACCGCCGGACGCAAAGAAGTCATAGGCCGCCCCATCTTGTATCGCACCTCCAAAGAATTTCTTATGCGCTTCGGCCTCAGCGATCTCGACGAGCTGCCGAGCCTCAAGGAATTCGAAGCCCTCGCCCGCGAGGCTCTCGGCTCCGACGAAGGCACCACTGTCCCCGACGAATTGCCCACCGACGAAGTCGATGAAGTCTTCGATGCGCCTGAAATTCGCGCTCCTGAAAATGTCGCCGGCTCTTCCCAGGAATCTGCTTCCGCGGCGGCCGCCTCAGACGACACACCGGATCAACTCCGGGCGGACCCTTTTGTGCAGGCCTTCGCATCTAAACTGCAAGAGGGCAAAATGGCTAGCGATAAAATTCCCGCCAATCAACCAAAAAAAGTACAAGAAGTAGCCGCCGAAGTCGACGCCACCAACGAAGGTATGCCCGCCGGCGAAACCGACGAAGCCCCGGAAGATCCGCGCGTCATCCAATCTCCCGAAGCTTTTGACGCTGCAAAGCGCGGCAAAAGTTCCGCAGCGCCAGCAAACACGCCCCGCGATAAGGGCGGAGAATCCAAGGGAGCCGCCGCCGGCGAATAAAGCTAATCGCCCAGCGCGCTTGTTTTTGCCTCTGCAACAAATGTGCTTTCTGAAAAGTTTGACAAAATTATCGCCGGCAAAACAATAAAATGCTCGAACGCCTACAAAAAATTATCTCTCGCGCCGGTATCGCTTCGCGTCGCCACGCCGAACAGCTCATCCTGAGCGGTCAGGTGCGCGTCAACGGCCAGGTCATCACGGAACTCGGCACCAAAGCCGACGTCGAGCAC
>JBBSFG010000035.1:0-18165 GCA_038238965.1 Candidatus Acidiferrales bacterium
ATGAGAGTCGTCCTCACCGGGCTCTCGGAGAGAAGACGCCTAACGAATTCGCCAGGGAAATCGCGGCTAGCCGCGATTTCCCTGGGCTACAAACAGCCGAAAACTCACCCTAGAGCTGGTACAAAAAAGCCGGTCCGATCATGATATAAAACTCTCTCACTTCTCTTGGACTAACAAATCAGGCTGGTCACCGGCGAAAGCGATCGTACTGAGTAGTGCGTTTGTAGCCTGGCAGGAATCGAGCCGCGTGTGCCGCACGACAATGGGTACATCTGATTCGATTATCGTCGAGTAATCGGTTGCGCCAGGTATCGGAGCGGGATATTTCAAATCGTTGAACCACACATGCTTTGTGCGACGTGCCCGCACTACCATGCGATACGGGCCGAGCAGTTCGCGGTCGCTGAAATAAATAGTGATATGCACATGCGCATACTGATCGCCCGCATTCAGGATGCAAGCCGTCTCATGGCTTTGCATTTCTGGTTTTGGCCCGGTGCTGGTCGCCGGTATGTAACCTTCTGCAATCGCCCACCGTCGGCGTCCGCATGGCTTGTCGTTCAAAGAAACGCTCCACCTAAGTTTACCGTCGCGAACATGCGAGGAAAATACAGCGATTGCTTGAACTTTTTGGGAAAACCACGGTACGACGTGGCAGCAAACGCCAGGACAACTGCACATCACATGGCCGGAATCCAAACGCGCCGAAACGATTTGAGTGACGCGTTGTGACTTGGGACCGGAACTTTATGGAGACTGCTAAGAGACACGCGAGCTGGGCGCACGAACGCTAACTCGCCGAGCGTTTCCACTCAATGGACTTCAGTGGCTTGCCTTCAGCATCCGCAGCCCTGTAAACGTATTCATTTTGTGCCCTATCTGGGTAGAAAACTATAGCAGACGCTTGCACAAACTGCAGGTCGAAATCGCCGCTAATAGCACTGAGATTCAACACGATAGTAAACCGTCGCATTGGGTCGTAAGAAGTCGCCGCAACTGTTAACCGAAGGGTTGCTAGGTCGTTCGGCAAGATTGAAACTCCCGATCCTCTTCTACGAAAGTAAGGTCTAAAAATGCTACGCGGTGGGTCCTACTTAGCTTCACTGTGGTTGAACAGAGATACACTGTTACGTAGAAAGACTTGTTTCGCAATCTCAAGCCGATGGATTCGCACCAGTAGCGTCTGACAGCCTATGAGAATGGTGGTGTGTAACTGCAAGATGGCTCTATCCCGGAAGCGCCAGCATCTTTACAACCTATGAAGCTCTAGCCAAGAACCCGCGATGGTTTAGTGGCAATCAGATGATAATCATTGCTGGCGATTTCAATAGTAATAAAAATTTGGGACGATGGCGCGGTGGGTGATCATTCCGCTGTCGTGTGTTCGTTCCGGAACACTGGGCACGAATGAGGAACGAAAACCCTAGCCTCGAATTAATAGATTTCTGCTTCTGTAGCTTCGACAACTGCGTCGACGGCGAACAGCGTTTCAAGCGAACAGCAGGCTCGCGCAGCCAACACCGACCATTAATTGCAGATAAATCAACCGTCCCATCATCTGCGTCCCGAGTCCTTACGTCGTTATCGGGGGCGGTAAGCTGGGGTCCGTCGGTCCGGGGCCGGGGAATGGCGCTCGTCCTGGATCGGGCGATGGAAGCTCCGGCTCCGATGGTTTCTTGGGCGGAATTTCCGGTTGAGGAGGTTGCGGCACTGGCTCCTCTGGTCCCGGAAAATTTGGCTCTCTGGCGTGTATTGGAAGCATCCCTTGGCTCCTCCACTTTCAGCAACTCTTTGACGCCACTTTCTTAACCCAGCTGAGGTTATTCTTCGTCGTAAGCTGTCCGGTAACAATCGGTATATCGCAGTACTTAACCTTAACATGTCCAGCTAATCCGATTTACCGGCACTCGAAATCTACGAACACTTCTGGCGCTCGCATAGCGGCTGACCACAAATCACAAAGGTCTGGGCATCATCGCGAATTTGGTTGGAGGCAGGCGCCGGAAATATAGGAGGGCCTAACAGCTCCATGCCGTATTTCGCTTGCAATTTGTGCAACTGCTCCATTTGTAAAGGGTCCTGGCTGTTGAGGAACGGCGCGCTCCCAAGTTCACATGAGAATCAGCTTGGCCTCGGCCGTGCCGGTGTTGGCCCAGCGATGCCGAGAATCACACGGCGCCCAGATACTCCCCCCGACCGGCAAATAAATTGTTCGTCGCCAACTTCAAAGAGGAATTCTCCGGATAAAACGTAGTACCACTCATCCTCGCGATAGCGGACGTGTAGCAGGGGCCCTAATCGCGGCGGCACGCCAAGCTCAAAGACCGATCATGCCCCCGCGCTATCGTCACTAGTGACCTTACAAGCGGTCTTCTGAGTCTGTTGCTCGTTTGCAAACGCGAACCGATTTTCGCCGCATTTGGCGACCCCAACTCGTTGCTTTGGCACCGTCTCCGCCCGTAGCAATGAGCTTACGGACACTATTCCAACGGCATTCAGTCAATAGCGGCGGTCGATGTTCGGCATGCAACGAGATATACGGACTACAACTGCAAAACGCAATGAGTAGACGCGTCGTGGGCTGGTCTGGTCACCGCGCCCGAGGCTCAGAAAAGGCGAAATCACGTTATAACGCAGCAACACCCGGAGCATCAGGCTGAACAACACGCGCAAGAAGCCACGTGGCATTCAACGTGGCAGCCTTACTTTTTAGTGCAGTTCTTCTCGTGCTCTCTCAGTTCGTTTTGCGAGTTGAAACTCTTGCCACATTTTGAACACTTAAATTGATCTGCCATGTTGTCCTCCTCGTGGGTTTTTTTCACCCACTGAGAAACTGTACATCGCAGGTCTAAGGCCATACATCGGCTAAATCCAGTATTTTAAGCGACGAATTCCCGTAACTTTCGTGGGCCTTTTTGTCTATTGCAAGCGACGCCGCCGGCCACACGAAGAGGCCAATCCTTTGGCTCTATCGGAGGAGGCGTTCTAATCGGTCCATAAACGCGCCCGCGCGGGCCGTTGGATGAACTTCATCTCGAAGGTTGAATACAACTAAAGAGACGATGTCTTCCCAAACCGGGAGGCAAGCAAACGTGCTCCTGCCGCGGTATTATTACGGCGTATTCTGCGTCTCTACACAAAATTGCCGGTGAGTCGCTGACCTTCCGTGACCGGCGTCTGGCGATTCTTACGGCGCAGGCTGCCGGGCTAGACGTTGCTGCCCCAAGCACGGAGCCGGAATCTCCAAACCGTATTTCTATTCAGGCCGCCATAGCCGCACATCTATCTGGACCGTCTGCAGCGCGATAAACGTTACGAGCCCACAATTCGTAGTAAACGTTTTGAGCTTGGAGAATTCGCCAAGTTTTGCCAGCGACGCCTTCATGCGTTTCGTTCTTGCGCTTCTCCCCATGAAAATTGACACCCCCTCCGGTTTCTGGCGGCTTGCCCTTCCCGTCCTTCCGCCGGAAGCTCTTGTAGCTCGCCCAGGCCTCGATCAGCGTCCCATCCACCGTAAAATGCTCGTCCGACATAAAGGGCTTGGCACGTTCTATCACCCGCCGGAAAAAGCCCTCCGCGATCTCCTCGTTCAGCAAACGCTCCCGATTCTTGCTGAACACCGCATGATTCCAGACCACCTCATCCATCTCCATGCCCACAAACCATCGGAACAACAGGTGTACTGCAGTTGTTCAATCAGCATTCGTTCACTGCGCACCGAATAGAAGATCTGCAACAAGAGCGAACGCAGCAACCGCTCTGGCGCGATCGACGGACGTCCCACACTCGAATACAACTTCGCGAACTGCGGCGACATCTCCTTCAGAATCTCATCCACCAGCTTGCGGATCGGTCGCAGTGGATGATCCGCAGGAACACGCTTCTCTGGAGAGATGTAGCTGAATATTCCTTCTTGTAAGTTATCGTCGCCACGCATTCACTCGTCTCCTTACTTCTTTCATTCAGACGAGTTCTTTCCTATCAAAGTTGCAAGTGAACGGTATTTTTCAACAAGCTGCTAAGCAGGAGTAAACTGGGTGCATGCGAAAGCGACTTATCGCTCCAACTGCGGAGAGTATTCGTACTCGCGGCCAAGGTTGGTTAGATGTCGAGAGAGCAGCCGTGGTCGAGGTCACATCGGAAGACAAGGATTATCCAGTCGAGGCTGCCTTCGGCTCGGGAGATGCGCTTGGCTGGCGCGCAGCAGTGCCTGGGAGTCAAACGATTCGGTTGGTCTTCGATCAGCCGCAACGGATCGGGTGCATATCGCTCGTGTTTGAGGGAAACGAAACTGCCCGCACGCAAGAGTTCGTATTGCGGTGGTCTCCCGGATGGCGGAAGCGCAGTTAAGGAAATTGTGCGTCAGCAGTGGAATTTCAGTCCACTTGCGTCGATACGCGAGGTCGAAGAATATCAGGTGAGCTTTCAAGCGTTACTGTACTTGAATTGGTCATTAATCCGAATATCGGTGGCGGAGTCGTTCGCGCGTCGCTTAAGAACCTCCGTTTGTCCTGATGTCGTGCGCGGCTCTTGCCGCCTGCGTGCGTCCCGACCAAACCGAAAGGCCGACAGCCAGAATCAGCGCAACGATCGACACTGTGTTTTTCATCGCACTTTGCTCCGTTGGTGCCATTTGAGGCGGCTGCATCTTATGCCGGATAAACAGGATGATTCGGCGGTGACGATCTCTGATTTTGTTCGCGCTAATCTGGCGCCCCTTCGGGCTGTTCGGTGCAAGATTCGCAATCATTGTGACCGCATCTGAACCCTGTTTGTCTTGCCTCCCCCAAATAGCTAGCGTATCCTGCCCGCATGAAGGACGAACGCTCTATCGCGGATTTCTTCGCGCACGCTATCAGTCGGTCGGAAGGTCAAAACGGAAGCTCCGGCTAAGTCCTTCCAAGAGGAGAACCATCGAAAGTGGCCAAACTAACTACCGCAGCGAGAAAGAAACTTCCGAAATCGGATTTTGTGGAACAAAGTGCCAGAAAATATCCAATCCCTGATGCTGCTCACGCAAGAGATGCTTTGGCAAGGAGCTCGGGAAAGCCGGAGCACGCTTCTGCTGTTGCCGCAGTGAAGCGAAAATTTCCAAAAATAAAAATAAAGAAGTAGAAAAAATGATCTCGGCTAACGCTCTTACTTGGTTGAGAGCACTTCGCTCACACGCGGACAGCACTTTCAGAATTTCCGGATGTATGGAATGACAAACCAAGAAATTGATCGTGAGATCTGTCCAGTCAGACTTTCTCTGCCCGCGCACAACTCGACGAGCAGCACTTGAACCCTGCCCGCTCGTTATAAGGGGATCGATCTCTCGCACATCGGAAGCTCTTCAATCACGGCAGGCGGCCGAGAACCGGATGAGACGCATTCCTGCCCAAGAATGTCGCTATATTACGCGGGACACGATAAGTTGCGAAAGATGGCGCAGTTTCTTCGTTCAGGCGCGCACAAAATCGATGTATCCGCGCTGGACATCCGCGCTGATCAGCTTTACGCGCAGCTTGTCTCCGACGTCTGCTCCCTGCTGTCCTCGCGCTAATAATCCTTCCACAGCGGGCTTCAACACACGAACAAATGTGCCGTGTGGAGTCACTCCCGTCACAATTCCGTCGAATGTCTCGCCGATTCTACTGCTCATTGCGACCGCAGCAATCCGCTTTGACATCGTGCGCTCGACCTTCCGCGCTGCATCTTCTTTTAACGTGCAGTTGCTCGCGATTGTGGCAAGTTCATCGTCTGAGTACGGGGCAGCTTGGTTTGCGAGCACCGCTTTGATGAGTCTCTGCGTAACCAGATCAGCGAAGCGTCGATTGGGCGCCGTAGAGTGAGTGTAATCCTGGACGGCCAGGCCAAAGTGACCCTGCTCCGGATCACCTGGACGTTCAAGCACATACTCGCCGGGTCCCATTAGTTTGATGACAGCCAAGGAAAGATCGGCAAAATGGTCGGGATCGGCAGCCTTGCGCTGGATCAAACTCATTGAGCGCTTTGGAATCGGGTTCAGCGGGAAGTTGGCCAGCCTGCTTCGCCGCGAGCTCCACAATCCGGTCCCAGCGCTCAGGTGTCTTCACGATGCGCCTGATAGACGAAACATGGTTAGCGTCTAACATTCTGGCCACCACTTCATTTGCAGCGATCATGAAGTCTTCGATAAGCTCCGTCGCGCGATTCTTTTCCTGCTTCGCGACATCGATAATTTTATCGTTGAGCATGACAGGATGCACCTCAATTGTTTCGATGTTGAGGGCGCCATGCCGATATCGTGCATTTCTAAGCCCTTGCGCCGCTTGGTCCTGTAGCTGTAGCTGCGACTGCAAGGCAGTTGCAGCGGCAACTTTATTTGGTGCTCCGCTTTTCCCTTCGAGCCAGGCCCCCACTCCATTGTAAGTAAGCTGTGCCTTATTGCGGACGATCGCGCGATAGACGCTACTTGAATGGACGGAGCCATCGCTGCCAACCACAAACTCGATCACGATGCTCATCCTGTCTTCTGTTTCCAGCAATGAACTTATGCCTGTAGAAAGTTCCTCGGGCAACATAGAAAAAGTTCGTACGCCCGTATAGACCGTGGTCGTCTCTCTGGCAGCGTGCATATCAATCGGAGAGCCTTTGGAAACAAATGTGTCCACGTCTGCGATTGCCACTAAGACTTTCGTTTCTCCGGTCAGCAATCGCTCAGCGACCTCTGCCTGGTCGAGATCCCGCGAGGTATCGTTATCGATCGACGACCAGAGCAGATCGCGCAAATCGCGAATGTACGCATCCGGCACGAGCTGTGGCAGATGTGCCAGTAATTTCGCCAACTGTTGCTGAACTTGTGCAGGGAATTCTGGTTCAAAACCGTTCTCTAGCATTACTTGCTTGGCCGCCGCCTGCAGGTCAATCGGGGCAGGAGGAGTGATGTTCCTGGATAGTGTGAAATCACTTGGCAACTGAGATTACTATACCGACCGCAACTATCAATCACCGCCAGCAAGACATGCAATGATCCCAGCGATTACAAAAAAGAAAACCACATTAAGCCCGAGATGCTAGCGAAATCCCCGAGGTGGTCTGTTCACTGTTCAGCCGTATGCAAAAAGAGCGGCAGCACCGACACTAAATAGAAACGTACGATGCGTCAAGGCTTCAGCTCATGGCGGGACTCGCACGATTGCGCTTCCCTCCGGCTTCGAGTAATTCAGCGACGAGCAGAGCGAAAACAGTCGTCGTGCGGTTCATAGAGTACTCCTTCAGAGTGCGCCGATCATCTTTGCACGTCGCCGATGGTCGAGTGCCAGACCAAGCACGCCAGGATGAATTGGCCTCAGGAGTCCCTGTATTTCGTCCAATCGCCTTCCATGACTTTGGCCATATCCCTGGCGGCAGAGCGCAACCAATTTGATTTCCTGCGTCGTAGGTCTCTCAAAATGTTAGTGACTTGGCGTTTGCTTCCCAGGTGAACATTAGCGGCTTCAGAACCCATTGCATAAAGAAGCGTTTCCTCATCGCGCTCTTCCGGCAAGTTGGCAATTTCAATGGGATTTGATTCCGGCGAGAGGCGGCGAATCAGCCACGTTCCCTTGATTTTCTGAAATGGATCGTGCGATCGCACAGCCAACTGGATAACCTTCTGATAGTACGACTGGCGATGTCCGATGTGACCATTAAGCCAAACGCATGCCGAGGGCAGCATAGCTTTCGCTTCTCGCGCGATGTGGCCTCCTTCCCAACTGGCAATAGCGACGAATCGTTGTTGCCCCAGGCTTCCCATGCCGGCTTCCCTGCGTACCACTTTGTAATCCAGATTCGGATTTGGAAGCGTTTTCCGTAAGACCCGCTTCGCGCCGCGAGGCAGGCCGTGATGCACAACCGGGAGATGATCTAATTTCTCCCAGAAACCGTCGGGAGGTTCGAATGCCTCAACCCCTAGTCGATCCAGGTTTTTTTCATGCTCAGCCAGAACAAATGGGCAACCTCCGGCTCTCAGCGCCTTCTGATATCCCTCTAAAATGGCACTGCAGCCTTCTTTAAGTCTGATTGTCAGCTTTTCCGAGTCGATAACAATCTTGACGCTGGCCGCCAGGCGCACCAGATCATTTGTATAAGGCAAAGGATACGATTCGTCGAAATCATCGACACCCCAAGACAGCCGACCCTCGGTGTCGCGCCAAGTTCCAAAACTGCCAACATGGAGATCTCCTACTGCCAATACTTTGGGGGCTTCACGCAGGCCAGCGCATACTTTCGGCCAAAGTTGAGCCCACCGGTAAAACGTGCCGCGAAAAAAGAGGAACGGGCTTTCTCTCATTCGGTTGTGCTTCAACCGCAGGTGGGCTTCGATGACGGCCGTGCAACTGCGCATCCAGCTTTCGTAGCTCTGAGTCGCCTTATGAATATTCATTTTCCTGCAGCCTTTCACGCGTCCTTCGAATCATCGGCGCCCTTCGCACCCTGCGCCGCAATCGCACCGGCGGCGGTTGGCTTGCCCTTGAGGATCCACTCGAAAATGACCCCGATTAACGCGCCTATGGCCGGCCCGACCACGTAGATCCACGTCGTGCCGAAGTTGCCGCGCACTAAATCCGGCGCGAACGATCTCACGGGGTTCATCGAGGCACCGCTGATCGGCGCTGCCCAAAGTCCTGCCAGGGCAATATATCCACCCACCGCGATGGCACCATTTGTGCCGATGTTGCGTGCTCCTGAGGCCGTGCCCAGGATCGTGTTCACCAATCCGGCTGTAAGGAGCACTTCCATCGCCAACGCTTTTCCATTGCCTATGCCACTGCCTGGTACCGTCGCGCCAAGCGCGCCGATGGTGCCGAACATGGCCCGGAGGAAAAGCGCCGCCAAGACACCACCGACTGCTTGTCCCAAGACGTAGCCGAGGACTCGGTTCCAAGGGAAGTTGCGCCGAACCGCGAAGGCCAAGGTAACTGCCGGGTTTAAATGGGCTCCGCTCACTGCCCCCATGAAATAGATGATCGCCATTACCATAAGCCCGGGCGCCACCACCACCATGCCTGGAGTTACCGCCCCGCCGCTTCTAGCAGCGACGACTCCGCCACCGGCAGCAACCACGACCAACAAGAATGTGCCCCAGGCTTCTGCGAAGATGCGCCGCCACTCAAGCGCGCGGTCTAGGAAGTCGGTGGACAACTGCCGTTGGGCCATGCGCTGCCGTCGCGCTAGGTCTGCCTTGTTTCTAAGCGATTTCATTCGTGATTTCCGATTTCAACGCGATCTCCTCACAAGACATAGACTGGACGTCCTCGTGGATCAATGGCTGCCCGGCATGGCTGAAGCCAGGTGTCTGGCCATTCCACTCACTTCATTTGGACTATCGAGCGCCGCTTGCCTTGAGGGGGCCAAGCGCGGGCCCGTTCAGCAGTTTCCCGTTAGGGCTAAAGCGCGAACCGTGACAGGGGCAGTCCCAGGTGTGCTCAGCCGAATTCCACGACACGATGCATCCTAGATGCGGGCATACAGCACAACGGGTGTGAAGCTCGTCTTCGTCGTCGCGAGAAACTGCGAGCTTGGACGAGCCACGGTGAATGATGGCACCCATTCCCGGCTTAATCTCCCTGACAGTGCTCACCTCGCCGGGCGTCAGCCAGTGGGCATATTCCCCTGAGGCGTTCGGTTGCCGCACAAATGTGAATCTTGCGCGAGGTGTCTTTCGCATAGGGTCGTAGAGCGTGGTCCAGGGATTATCCCGGCCAACAATTAGATCGCACAAAAGGATTCCGGCAATTGTGCCGTGCGTCATTCCCGCCCCTGAATCCCCGGTGACAATGTACACGTTTGAATCATCTCCAGGATTCCTGCCTATGCAAGCAAGACCATCCGTGGCCTGCATCACTTGTCCTGACCATTGAAATGAAATCTCCTTGATTCCAGGGAAATGTTTCCGTCCCCAAGTGGCCAGTCGTGCAAATCGGCCTTCGATTCCTTCGGCCTGCCCGGTCTTGTGGTCTTCGCCCCCGACGATCAACAAATCTTGTTTTTTACCATTTCTATTCATTCGTTGAAGCCGCACATAGTGGAAAGGGTCTTCTGTATCCCAGTAAAGCGCTTTGGGAATCGACCCTGGTGGCACAAGCGCACCGATCGCGTAAGTTCGATAGGGCACTTGCTTGGCATACATCTTAGCGTGGTCATTGATTGGTGTGTTCGTTGCGACGACGACGGCACCGGCAGAAACAATCGCGCGTCCTTTCGTTGTTATCTTTACCGTCTTACCCCCGGTGATTTCTGTCGCCTCCGTTTTGCCAAACAGTTGACCGTCCAAGCGTTTGATCGCGCGCGCCAGACCCGCCAAATACTTTAAGGGATGAAACTGCGCCTGTTGGGGAAAGCGGAGACATGGTCCAAATCTGAGATCGAACGACGGATGTTTCAGCCTTTTTACCTGCAGCCCGGCACGCCTAGCCGCTTGCCACTCTTCCTTGAACTTTCTTGGAGAGTCGCCATCTGCGAAAAGTAGATATCCGTCCAGACGTTCAAAATCACAATCTATCTTTTCCTCAGCAACAATTGATTCAATTTGAGAAATCGCGGCAGTATGACTTTGCGCGACCAATTGAGCGCCTTTCGCGCCGTGAAGTCTCTCGATTTCTCGATAACCCGCGTCGATGACATTCGATAGATGCGCGGTCGTATGCTCGGTTTCTCCCGTCCCTATTTGGTTCTTGTCGAGGATTACTACGGATTTGCCTTCACGCGCCAACAGATAGCTCGTGGTCATGCCCGCAATTCCAGCGCCGACGACGCAAACATCTGCGCGAACGTTGTTTTCAAGAGAGCGTATGCGTGTAACCGGTGCCGTGGCGGACCAAATCGAAACATTGCTCAGTTCACTGGATGCGGGATGCGATTTCCCCTTACGAGGTGTGGGAGAAGCTTTGTGCGCCATGTCTAGAGTGCTCCTGTTCGGTCATAATATCGCATTCCGATCACTGGACACGTCGTTCAGGCCACTAGAGCACCTGCTTGTGAAGCAGGCGCGCTGCCAAATCTTAGGACACTTGCTTTGGAAGCAGATGCTCACGAGGCAGGTGCATCCCCACTTATCGTATCGGGAAGTGGATCGAAAGCCAGCGGGCCGTCCTCCAGGGCCCAGAGCAGGAGGACTGCCTCTTATAAACCCGGGCCACCGCCGACTTCGCGATCTCGCGTCGAGACCGGCTTGTTCTGGAAATCCTCGCTTTTCAGGGTGTTCCAGGTTACAATATGTCGGGAGTTGTTCACATTCCCCGACGTTTAGTAAAGAGCCTGTGGCCAATCACCGAATAACCCGTCTTGTGAAACTTGTGCGCACTGCTGGAATACTGCGCCCGCGAGATCTCCACGAGCATGGTATTCCCCGACTGTACCTCCGAATGGCCGTGGATCAAGGCGCAATCGTGAAGGTGGGGCGAGGACTCTACGTTGCTCGTGGCGCGAAGCTCACGGAGCACCACAGCCTCGCGCAAGCGTCTAAGCGCATGCCCAATGGAGTGGTGTGCCTGCTCTCGGCGCTTCGTTTCCACGATCTCACGACTCAGTCGCCATTCGAAGTCTGGCTCGCAATTGGGGAGAAATCCCGCCTGCCGAAGCAAGCGAACCCCCAACTCCAAATTGTACGTTTCTCTACCAAAGCGCTGACCTATGGCGTACAAGACCACCGCATCGAAGGTGTCCCCGTGCGTGTCTTCACTCCAGCCAAGACGGTCGCGGATTGCTTCCGATACAGAAACAAGATAGGGCTGGACGTTGCGCTTGAGGCCCTCCGAGACTGCAAACGTAAACGCAAAGCAACGATGGATGAAATCTGGAAAGCTGCCAAAGTTTGCTGTGTGGCGAATGTCATGCGCCCTTATCTGGAGTCCATATCGTGAGCAGCGAAAAGCCCCGCAATCTCGCGGCGTCCGTGCGCCAGAAACTGTTCAATCGAGCGCAGGAGAGGCGTGAGGACTTCGGCCTGGTCCTGACCAAGTACGGTCTGGAACGCTTCCTCTATCGTTTTAGCCAGTCTCAGTATCGCGATCAGTTTGTGCTGAAAGGTGCCCTACTTTTCGAACTCTGGACGCACCGACCGTACCGACCGACACGGGACTTGGACCTCTCGGGGCAGGGAGACAGCAGCATTGCCCGAATGAAGAAAGTCTTCGGTGATGTCATCGCCCAAGTTGTAGAAGACGATGGTTTGGTTTTCGACGCCAAATCTGTTCGGATAACCAGGATCAAAGAAGAACACGAATATGAAGGGCTGCGCGTGAATTTCTTGGCCCGTTTGGAGCACGCCAGAATATCACTGCAAGTGGACATCGGTTTCGGCGATGCCATCGTTCCAGACCCTGAGGAAATTCAGTATCCAGGCATGTTGGATTTTCCAAATGCTCGGCTTCGAGCGTACCCAAAAGAGACCGTGGTTGCCGAAAAGCTTGAGGCCCTCGTGAAGCTCGGCATGGTAAATACGCGCATGAAGGACTTCTACGATCTTTGGATATTGGCGCGCGAGTTCGAGTTCAGCGGCCCCTCGCTTTGCAAGGCCATCGAGGCAACATTCCAAAGACGACAAACGGAAATACCGCTCGTAGTGCCGCTTGCCCTTACGCAGGAATTCTCTGACGACCCGCAGAAGAGAAGGCAGTGGCAGGCCTTCGTGAAAAAGAGCAACCTCGACCGCCACGGTGCCGAACTTGACCAAGTAACTGAGGAGCTGAAGAAGTTTCTGTTGCCCGCCGTCGAAGCACTACGCGCATCCCAACCATTCAGGATGTCTTGGCCCAAGAATAGGCCGTGGACACCCCCAAAGAACCAATCCCAATAGAGATTTGAACTCCGGCTTCCTCTAGCCCTCGGTCGCCCCACATGAACCCTTTCTTGTCACGCCTCTTCCTATCCGCTCCAACCTCCTAAGGCATAGCTTCGCCTTTCTGTTCTCCTATAGACGCTGTGGTTTGGTTCCTCTGCCTGTGTGAAGGAACCAAAGCACCTTATCCCACCATGAATCAAAGGGAGCAAAGAATTAGCGTCCTCGACCGGGCTTCCCGTGTTGTCTTGCGGTTTGCAATTGCTTGCCAAACACTTTGGCAGCCCAGTCCGGTATCGCCTGTGCGGTTTTACTCAATTTGCCGCCGACGAAGTGCGCCACTACGCGGAAGCCGCGGCGATGTGCTGTGTTGTCGTACACGAGCAATTCATCGGCATGTTTGGGGGCTTCGGAGAGATTCTTCGTTGACTCCCGATAGGAGTCCGTCACGCTGGACACGGGTACTGCCTGTCCTCCTCGACTCATGCGCACCAACACCCGCCCGACATTCAAATTCGCATCTTCCGTGGAAATAAAAAGAACCTTCGTTGAATACCCTGCTGCCTTTGCCTGATCGAGTAGTTGCACGTCCACGCGAATGTCTTCGACGGCAAAAGAACGCCGGTCATCAAGAAACGGTTGTTGCTGGTGTCTCAGTGCGGGAACTAGAGTTGGGAATGCTTCTTTCAAGTAGGCTTCATAGAAAGTTGTCTTACCGGCGCCCACCGGTCCCGCGATTATGAACAATGCTGGTTTTTGCTGGCTCAGGTTGTGATTTCCTCTTGTGCGATTTTGCGCAAACCCTTGCGGCGGGCGGGCTCAAGGCTTGTTTCTAATTCCTCAACAGGGGTTCGTTCTCCGTCAGGTGTTACTTTCACTGTGGCTTTCAGATTGCGGTCGTATTCGTAATATGTTCCATCGGGCTGCTCCGCATCGATGGGAACTGCTTGCATTGCCGAAAGCCCGGAGAGCATTTGATGAAGCTCCCTACGCTCCGCCTCCGACATTGTGTCGTACGAACACATGGATGACCCCCGTCCCTTGGTTGGGTGTTTGAGTTTGCCTTCTCCAGTCTCCGAGTAATAAGCCAGAAGAGCGCTATTCACGAGCTGATTCATCGAACAATTCCGCTTCTTGGCGACTTGATGAATGCGCTTGCGAAGGCGTTGCAAGATGACGACTTGCGTTTCTCTCCCGGTTTGCTTCTGTCTAGACTGAAGATTCACAAGCTCAACAGTATTCAAATCGACGGCCAGAAGCGCATCGTTGATTGAAGTCGATAGTTCTCCCATGTATCGCGGTTTGTCCCGCAGGAGTTTGTCGAGAGCACTCAAGAGCCGGACATTGTAGACGCCGAATTGAGCGCTTCGCCGCTTGGGCACGATTCCCTACTGTCTTCAGGATGGGTTGCCGCAACTGAAAGGAGGTCACGGACCGTACATGCACATATATACACCACCCTCGCCACTTGCTCAATGCCCCCTACAATTCTGTAGGTGGTAGGGTATGTTGAATGCGAATCTGCCCAATCCGCCCGCCTTAACGGAAAATACACTCGGAAGCGCGGCGACAGAGGTAAAATTAATGAACTGCCTCTTCTAAAGCGGGAAACAAGACTTTGCCAAGTAGGATAGCGATGATTTACTCCGACGAACTTCTGGCTGTTGCAAAGCGCATCTTCTGATTTCGAACGCCAGAAGAAGCTCTTGAATTTCCAAAGCGCTTTCTAACCTACGCTGTCACATACGCCTCAGACGAGGATATTGAAATTCTCAGGAAGTACTTCAGCGACGATGATTTCAAAGCGACGCTGGATGAACCTGCACCCGGGTTTTTCGACCGAATTTCATGGGCCAATGGAATGAACGCTATGGGAGGACTCCCGTCCCGCCGCTTCCGAGGAGACAGATTCCAGGCGTCGATTCCGCTACTGTCCCCGATTTCTTTCCCTCCAAGTCTTGAAACCGGCAACGTGGTTGCAGCGAGACGCGAATCAACGTTTCACCGCTTCCATTACCGTTTGTTCTTGTCATTCGAGTCCTCCGTTGCGTGCACCGATGTTTTTACTCTCTGTGTTCCGCGCCAATGAAAACCTGGCCTGTTTTCTTCCAGTCGCTTTAGATTTGCCAGCGGATCTCGCGCTTCGACTGTTTCTACTTTTGCTTCATGCAGCACTTGCGCCTCCGAAGGCACATCGTGTTTTCCCAAGCTGCTTGCGGCGGTTGGTTTCCTCACTTTTCTGGCACGCCAGACTGCCTTGTGAAAACCGTGGTAGCTCATCTCCAGGCCTTCTCTTCTCAGGGCTTGCCAAATATTTTTAAGGCTCTGCCCTGAGTTCAGTGCCGCTTCTATCCCGGGAAGAAGAGAGCGAATAAGCGCGGCTTTTGTCTCGGGGACAGCCCCGGCTAGTTTCTCCAGGCAGTGGCGGTAGTCGTTCTGCATTGACATGTCTTCGTATGCTACTGTGCATATAGCACCATGCCGTCCCACTGTAAAGCATGAAAAGGTTCTCAGTCGGCACGAGTAGACGGAAGTCGGCAAACGTCGGCAGAATTCGGCAGTAACAGGACGGAAAGTCGGCGGAAGTCGACAGTCATCGACAGCGATTCGGCAGAAGTAGGCACTATTCAAGGGCAGTAGGAGCAGCGTGCACGCAATGCAGAAGGGATGTTGAGAAGTGTTACAGGTATTGGAACATAAAGGGATTGGGCCACTTCGTGGTCTTTTTCTGCCTTAACTACTTACGTTTCATGCGTTTTGAGCGGTACCACATCGGATGGATTGTGGTACCACATTGGTACCACTCTTGAAAGGAGACTTTTATGGTCAAGAAAGGCAATTTCGCACAACTTTCAACACCCTTCCGCCAAACTGCGAGAAAAAATTTGCGTCGCAGTCAAAGAACGTGGCTTCCATTCCGAGCAAGCATTCCTCGTCGCAGCTTGTGAGCACGAACTTCGGCAGGGCGATAACACGGATGCTACAACGCATTTTGAGGCCCGCTGGCGGCTACGCTCACGAACCTGGCGAAGCAGGTGCAGGGTCTTCGCACCCTTGGCCATGCCCAGGTTGCCCGAGCTGACGTGCTTCTGAAGTACGTCATTACGTGCGTTGGAGAACTCTCGGAAGACGCGCTCCCAGCGTTCCGCATTCGCCAGGTTGCGGTATGAAAAAATGGTGTGGGCCGCAGCGAAAGAGGTCTCCAACAAAAACAGAGATACTCTTAGGGAAATGGGCGCCGATGAATGATGAACCACCAGTTCGATTGTGATCAATAAAATCAAAACCAAACCCACATGAAAGCCTGACAAGTTCGCGTTCAAAAAAACATTTGGCATGGTGCTATACGTATAGTATGCTTAAGCCAACTCACGAGCATGCGAGCGTTCAGTCATCTAGTGGGTTTATCGGCAGAGATTTGCGATGATGAAACACACTAGTAGCCAATTCGACGCCCGCAGGAATCCGGACTCCCCACGAATGGATGGCTTGCGCCTCGCAGCAAATTCGTCATCCGCGTCACTTAGAAATGCAGAGGATTCGTGCGAGAAAGGTGAGCTTCTCTGTTCGCAACCTACGGTGAGCTCGCGTGAAAGAAGCGAGTGGCGGATCGAAAATGACGCAAGTTTTGAACCCTTGCTGGATGCTGCCGAAGCAGCACGGCTGTTAAGAATTCATCCCAAGACTCTGCAAAAGTTCACGCGCATCGGTCACGTGCCTGCGTATCGTGTGGGACGATTCTGGCGTTACAGGGGTTCGGACCTTGAAATGTGGTTGCGGTTTGGCGCAAACTCTAAACGCCAATCCGCTGACGGCGTGGATTTCACACAGGAGAAGACATAGTGAAATTCACACGGCAACGTTATCAGTCAGGAAGTTTGTCACGCGAAGTGCGGAAGGCTGGCCCTGCAGTTTGGATTTTCCGTTGGCGCGAAAACGCGACGGAAGGAAGGGTCTACCGGAAGGTGGTTGTGGGTACTATCGAGCAATTTACAACCAAGACAGCGGCAAGACGTGCCGTTGAAACACTTCGCTCCACGATCAACGCGGGTAATCCCGCAGTGCCCGTGACCGTAAGGCAGTTGGTCAAGCACTATGAAGAGAATGAATTGCCAAGCAAGGCCCACTCAACACAACGAACCTTTCAGACATCGCTGAAGACCTGGGTTCTTCCGAAGTGGGGCGAACACAAGCTTTCAGCTGTGCGCACGGTGGAAGTGGAAGGCTGGCTTCACAGCCTGCCGCTTGCGAACGCGACAAAGGCTAAGGTCAGAAACACCATGCACGTCATCTTTGCACATGCCTGCCGCCACGAGTGGATTGGGATGAATCCTATGACACTCGTGCGCCAGAGTGCGAAGCGTGAGAAATTGCCGGACGTGCTGGAACTGGAAGAACTGAAAAAGCTGCTGGCAGAGCTTGAGAACCCAGCCCGTGCGTTGGTCTTTCTGACCGCTGCCACGGGGTTGAGGGTATCAGAAGCCCTGGGGTTGAAGTGGTCTGACGTTGACTTCACCGCCGGTGAAATCCGGCTCAGCAGGGCAGTAGTTCACCAGCATGTGGGTGACATGAAGACAGAAGCTTCCCAGAAGCCCGTGCCTATGGATGGCGCACTGCTCGACGCTCTGCAAGGTTGGAGCAGACAGGCACCGTACCGGCAGCCGGGTAACTGGGTGTTTGCCAGCCCAGATATGGACGGCAAACAACCCTATTGGCCAGAGACGCCGCTCAAGTGCTACGTGCATCCCGCTGCGAAGCGCGTTGGGATCACCAAGACCTTGGGATGGCATTCCTTCCGTAGAACGTTCGCAACGCTCCTAAAAGGCGGCGGTGAGGACGTGAAAACGGTCCAGGAACTGATGCGGCACGCAAGCAGCAGATTGACGCTGGACGTATATGCACAGGCTCTGACACCGGCGAAGCGGGCGGCCCACTTAAAGTTGGTTGGATTGATTCAGCCAGCGGCAGCAACAGCAATTGGTCCCGTATGGTCCCACGCTGAAGATGGAGTCGCTGTAAGTAGTTGAAATTATGGAGCGGCCTATCGGAATCGAACCGACACCTGAACCTTGGCAAGGTTCCGTACTACCACTATACTAAGGCCGCTCAAGGACTGCTCTTTATATAACACGCTGGACCAAGCAGCGACAAGTGCCGCGGCCCGCCGCGATTCCAAACAGTTCTGCAATAACAGCGAGATTCCGAAGAGTCAAGACACCTGAGTGATGCGCGCGGATTTTACGACCGGAGAACGCTTTTGGCGATCGGCAAAGCGCGTGGCTTTGTCTTTGTCGGTGTAGACACGGCCGAATTTTTCGCCGTCGGCGTAAAAAACAGTTACCAACCAGTGATGATGCTTGCGGCGGCGGTCTTTGTTAAAG
>JBBSFG010000036.1:0-18116 GCA_038238965.1 Candidatus Acidiferrales bacterium
AATGTCATCGCCCGGCTGCGTGGTTCAACCACCGCATACTGTCACAATCAAGCCGTCCGCGCAGCGATTTTCACCCCCGGCGCACGTTTGCCTGTCCCGCAAATCACGGGTGGGTTAGAATAATTGCATTCTGTCGCCTTCGTGAACACAAAATGAAAACGTCTGTCGCCATCTATCCCGGCTCGTTCGACCCGGTCACCAACGGACACCTCGACTTGATCGAGCGGGGCAACAAAATGTTCGACCTGGTGATCGTTGCAGTACTGCAAAATGTGGACAAGCAGCCCCTTTTTACCGTTCCCGAGCGCGTCGAAATGCTCCGTGAAGTCACCAAAAAGTGGCCGGGGGTGGAAGTCGACATTTTCAAAGGCTTGCTGGTCGATTATGCGCGCAAGCGGGGCGCTGGCGTGATCCTGCGCGGCATCCGCGCCGTCTCCGATTACGAATACGAATTGCAGATGGCGCTGATGAACCGCAAACTCGAGCCGCGCCTCGAAACGGTTTTCATGCTGCCCGGCGAGCCTTACAGCTACCTCAGCGCAAAACTGGTGAGGGAAATTGCGCAGCTTGGCGGGCCGCTGACCGATCTGGTGCCCGCGGTGGTGGAACAAAAATTGCGCGCCAAAATTTCGTAGCGGCGCCGCGCCATTTTGGCGCTAATCGCCGGCCGGCGAACCGCTCATCATGGATTCTTCAATGAAAACAGGAGACCAGGTGCAACTTACCGATCGTATCAACCGCATACAAATCTCGCCCACGGCCGCCGTCATTGCCGAAGCCGAAAAGCTGAAATCGCGCGGCGTGGATGTCGCGGACTTTGGCCCCGGCGAGCCGGATTTTCCCACGCCCGACCACATCAAAAACGCCGCCATCAAGGCCATCGGCGAAAACAAAACCAAGTACACCGCCACCGCTGGGATCATGCCGCTGCGCGAAGCCATCTGCGCTTGGCACAAACGCGAACTGGGTTCCGGCTACGAAGCTAAAGAGTGCGTCGTCAACGTCGGCGGCAAACACTCCATCTTTAATCTGGTGAGCCTGCTGATTCAAAACGGCGATGAAGTCATCATCCCCGCGCCCTACTGGGTCAGCTATCCGGACATTGTGAAATACGCGGGCGGCACGCCGGTTTTCGTGCAGGCCAAATCCGAAGAAGGTTTCGCCGTCAAAGCCGCGGCCATCGAAAAAGCCATCACGCCAAAAACGCGCATGCTCATGGTGAATTCACCCAGCAACCCCTGTGGCGGCGTGGTGCCGCCGGATGAATTCGAAGGCATCCTGGCGCTGTGCAAAAAACACAAAATCTGGCTCATGAGCGATGAGTGCTACTCGCATTTCACCTACGAACCGCACCAGCCTTACTCCATCGCCAGCGCCGCAGGCGCGAAAGAACACGTCATCATCATCGGCTCCATGTCTAAAACATTTGCGATGACTGGCTGGCGCATCGGCTATACGCTCGCGCCCGAACCTCTCGTGCAGGCCTCCATCAAGCTGCAAAGCCAGTCCACTTCCAATCCCACTTCCATCGCGCAGTACGCCGCGCTGGAAGCCATGCGCGGCTCCATGGATTCGGTTCCCGCCATGCTTGCCGAATACTCGCGCCGCCGCAGGCGTATCGTCGACGGCTTGCGCGCCATTCCCGGCGTGACTTGTGAAGATCCCGGAGGCGCGTTCTACGCCTTCCCGAATATTTCCGCGCACCTCACCGGCGGCAACGCGCTCGCCAAATCCTGCACCGAGCTCACCAAGCTCCTACTCGAGAAAGTTCAAGTCGCTGTCGTGCCCGGAGAAGCGTTCGGCGCGCCCGGTTATCTTCGCCTCTCCTATGCCACCTCCATCGAGCGCATCGACGAAGGCTTGCGCCGCCTCGGCCGCTTTTTCAGCCGCGCGGAAGCCGCTTCTTGAATCGTGCGCCCCGCGCCCACACGCATTGAGCCAAAGTTCATGCCGCGCATCTGGGGCGCGCGATCCCTCGCGCCCATTTATCCGGAAAAAACAAATCTACCCGAGCCAATAGGCGAAGCGTGGCTGACCGGCCTCCTCAGCGAAATCGACACCGGCCCTCTCAAAGGCGCGCTCAAAGATGCTTGGCATAAAATGCCCGCCGACTGGCGCGGCAGCGAGCTTACCTCGCCCATCGATTTTTATGACTTTCCCCTGCTCGTAAAATTTATCTTTCCCACCGATCAGTTGTCCATCCAGGTCCATCCGGGTGATGCCTATGCCAGGCAACACGAATCGCCCAATGCCTGGGGAAAGACCGAAATGTGGCACGCCGTCTCCGCGGATCCCGGAGCCACCCTCCTGTTGGGACTCGTTCCGGAGGTGGATCGAAACAGTTTTTTGAACTCTCTCGAAAATCACTCGCTGGAAAAGTTATTCCAGCACTGGCCGGTCTTTCCCGCGGACACCTTCTATGTTCCCGCCGGCACACCGCACACCATCGGCGCAGGGATGATCATTTGCGAAGTGCAACAAAACTGCGATTTGACTTATCGCCTGTATGACTTTGATCGCGTCGACGCCGCCGGAAATCGCCGAGAATTGCACATCGACAAGGGACTGGCGGTCATCGATTTTGCCGGCGGAAAAGGCGGCAAGGTCCTGCCCGTTGAATTGTCATCAACCGAAGAAGTCAAAAAATCCCTGTTGGTCGCCTGCCATTATTTCGCCGCCGAGCGCTGGGATCTTTCCGCGCCCCATCACACCAAGTCCGATGCTTCGCGGTTTGAGTTGTTCGTCATCCTTGTAGGAGCCGGCGACATTCAATGGCGCGCTGGCTCGCAACCATACAAGCAAGGCGAGTGCTGGCTGATTCCCGCATCCCTGGGGCAGTTTTCTTTGATCCCGGGCGAACATACTTCTCTTCTGCGCGCCTATGTTCCTAATATGGGTCAGCTCCGCGGCCGGCTGAGCCGAAGCGGCGTTTCCGACGCTGCCATCGAAAAGATTTTGTTCACCTGACGCCATGATGCCCGCCGATAAACTCACCGCTCACGCCGTAATTCTCGCCGGAGGCCGCGGCACGCGCTTCTGGCCGCGCAGCCGCACCCGCACGCCGAAACAGCTTTTGAACATCATCGGCGCGGACTCCATGCTGCAACAAACCGTGGCTCGCCTGCGCCGGCTCATCCGCCCTGAGTGTATCTGGACGGTCACCAACGTCGAACAAGTCGCATCCGTCCGTAAACATTTGCCCGCGCCCGCCCGCAAACACATTCTTGCCGAACCAGTGGGACGCAGTACCGCAGCGGCCATCGCCCTCGCCGCCATTCACATCCGTCATGCGGAAAACGGCGACGCCTTGATGGCCATCCTGCCCGCCGATCTACACATCGCGCACACCGAAAAATATAGACAGACCGCCCGCCTCGCCCTCGATGTCGCTCGCGAACCCGGCCGCATGGTCGTCCTGGGCATTCCTCCAACTCGCCCGGACACCGGCTTTGGCTACATTCAATCTGCCGCAGAAGCCATCTCTACTTCGCCGTTTTCCGTCTTTCCGGTCGAAGCATTCAAGGAAAAGCCGGATTTGGCGCTTGCCGAAGAGTACTTGGCGTCGGGAAACTACCGATGGAACGCAGGCATGTTCTTCTGGCGCGTCTCCACCTTCCTGAGTGCGCTGCAAAAATATCTGCCCAAGACCAGCGCGGCTCTGGAAACTCTGGCGTCCAGCATCGGTACCAGAAATTATCAGAAAACACTTCGCTCCATTTACCCGCGCCTGAAAAATATCGCCGTCGACTACGCAATTCTCGAACCCACTACCCGCGAGACTGGCGCGCCCCGCGTCTTTGTCATTCCCGCCGATATCGGCTGGAGTGACATCGGTTCCTGGACCGCCGTCTTTGAACACTTTTCTACGTCCGCGAACGACAACTTCCTCGCCGGCGCCGGCCACACGCTGGACGCGCAGGGCAATTTCGTCTGGAGCCCTTCGAAGTTTGTCGGTGTCATTGGCGTCCGCGACCTGGTCGTGGTGGAAACACCCGACGCCCTGCTGATTTGCCCGCGCAATCGCTCCCAGGACGTCGGCAAAATTGTGGAATGGCTTGAAGCGCATCGCAGAAAAGATCTGCTCTAAAGGTACCAATACGGCTCTTGGCGCACTTCCGCCATCGCGTATACTTCTGGACGCATGCCGCAGCAGCTTCCATCTGATCGTCACCCGCCCGTGACGCCTATTAAATTTGGCACCGACGGCTGGCGCGCCATTATTGCCGAGGATTTCACCTTTGCCAACGCGCGCATCGTCGCCAATGCCGTCGCGCGCTACGTGATTCGCTGCGAAGATCCGCGCAAAGGCGTGGTCGTCGGCTACGACCACCGCTTCGCTTCCGATACTGTCGCAGCCGCCGTCGCCGAAGTCATCGCCGTAACCGGCACGCCCGTCTGGCTTGCCGACAAACCGTGCCCCACTCCCGCTGTCTCGCTGCTCGTCCGCCAGCGCAACGCCGCCGGCGGCCTGGTTATCACCGCCAGCCACAATCCTTACCGCTGGAACGGCATCAAGTACAAGGCCAGCTATGGCAGCAGCGCGCTGCCATCCATCGTCGCGCAGATCGAACAGGAACTGGAAGCCGCGCAAAATCACGCCGCGCGTTCGTTGCCGCCGCGAAAAAATTTACTCCACACCCTCGACCCTCGCGCTCCCTATCTCGACACTCTCGAAAAACTGGTCGATTGGGATCGCCTTCGTAAAGCACACCTTCGTTTTGTCTCCGATCCGATGCATGGCTCCTCGGCCGGATTGCTGCGCGAGCTCTTCACCCGCAACGGCATCGTTTGCGAGGAAATTCGCGGCACGCGTGATCCGCGTTTCGGCGGCGCCCATCCCGAACCCATCGAACCCCATATCCAGCCGCTTCGCGATGCCGTCCTCGCCGGAAAATACGACGCGGGTTTCTGCGCCGACGGCGACGGTGATCGCATCGGCGCGATCGATCGCGACGGCTCGTTCCTCAATCCTCACCAGCTCTTTTCTCTGCTCGCCTGGCACCTCGCGGGCACGCGCAATCTTCCCGGCGATATCGCCAAAACTTTTTCGGTCACCAAGCTCATCGACAAAATTGCCGCCAGGTTTGGCCGCAAGCTCCATGAAGTTCCCGTCGGTTTCAAATACATTTGCGAGCTGATGCTAGAACAAAACGTACTGATCGGCGGCGAAGAGAGCGGCGGCTTCGGCACCAGCCTTCATCTTCCGGAGCGCGACGCCACCGTCTCTGCTCTCTTCCTCGCGGAGCTGATGGCCTGGCACGGTAAATCGCTCGGCCAGTTGCTGGCCGCGCTGCACTCCGAATTTGGCGAGTATCACTACGGCCGCGTCGATCTGGATGTCCAGCCGGAGCAGAAAAAGAAAGCCGTCGCCTACTTCAGCGATCCGGCACTCGCGCGCTTTCTCGAATGGCCGGTGTCCCGTCGTGAAGACCTGGACGGCGTAAAAATCTATCTCGGTGATATCGGCTGGGTCATGGTGCGCGCTTCGGGAACTGAAAATCTCCTGCGTATCTACTCCGAAACCTCCAAAAGCGAAACCACCAGCCGCGTCCTCTCAGGCGTGGCCAGCATCGTGCAGAATCTATAGGAGCCGTCATGGAAACCGTCAACTTGCAGCAGAAATTCACTCTTTTTTCCGAGCACTACAAGCCGCACATCATTGGTGAAGTAAACGACTGCTACGTCAAAGCCGTTAAACTAAAAGGCGAATTTATCTGGCATCATCACGACAATGAAGACGAGCTATTCCTGGTCGTGAAAGGCACGCTACGCATGAAATTCCGCGACCATGAATCTGTCATTCGCGAAGGTGAATTCATCATCGTGTCCCGCAAGGTGGAGCATCTCCCCATCGCCGATGAAAAAGTTCACGTCGTGCTGATCGAACCGAAATCCACCTTGAACACCGGAAATATCAGCAATGAAAGGACCGTCGCCCAGCTCAAAAGCATTTAGCCATCTATTTTATTGAGCTCGCGCAAAATCATAATGGAACATCGCTTCCACATTCTGGATGTGTTCACCACCAAGCGCTTCGAGGGCAATCCGCTCGCCGTCATTACCGACGGCGACGGCCTTTCGAACGCCACCATGCAAGCTATCGCGCGCGAAATGAATCTCTCCGAAACCGTCTTCGTGCAAAAACCCACCGATGACCGCGCCCTCGCCCAGCTGCGGATTTTCACCACTCGCGAAGAGTTAAGACTCGCAGGCCACCCGGTAGTCGGCACGTGGTTTCTGCTCGCGGAGCTGGGCGTCGTCCCCGCGCAGGAAGGCGGCGTGCACATCATGCAGCAAACCGGGGCCGGCGTGCTACCCATTGAGATTCGCTTCAAGGACGGCCGCCCGCAACGCGTCACTATGACGCAGGTTCCCGCGGTTTTCCGTTCGGCGAAGCTCAACAAAAAACAACTCGCCGCCGCGCTCGGGATCGCCGTCTCCGATTTTCATCCGGCGCTGGAACCGCAATACGTCTCTACCGGTATCTTCAACTTGATGGTGCCCTTCCGTAATCGCGCTGCGCTCGGCCGCATTGAGATGAACATCAATGAACTTCGCAGGCTGCAAGGCAAGAACGGCACTATGGCGTATTGCTTCGCGCTGAACGGTACAAACAAAGCCTTCGCGCGAGGCATGGTTCCGTGGGAGCTTTACGAAGATCCCGCCACCGGTTCCGCCGCGGGCTCGCTCGGCGCATATCTGGTGCAACACGGGAAGCTGGCCGCTGCGCAAACTTTCTACATCCAGCAGGGCGTCGAAATGGGCCGGCCCAGCCATATCGAAGTGGAAGTCTCGCAAACCAATAAAAAGCTTGTCCCGCGCGTCAGCGGCGCCGCCGTCAAAGTCTTCGAAGGCACTATTCGCATCTGAACTTGCCCGCGCAGAGAGGAATCTCTCTTCGATCTGTCGCGGAAGCCTCGCTTATTTTGCTTTGTTCGATGCCGCGGTCAAAAAGAGCGGTCGCTCAACTAGCCGTGGACCCTTATCGTTCTGACAGGTTTACTTCGAGCTATCTGAATTCTTTACCAGCGTTTTCTTCACCGCATCCAGAATCCCGTTCACAAACGAACCCGCATCCTCGGACGAGAATTTCTTCGCCAGGTCCACCGCTTCATTCAATATCACCTTCGCCGGAGTCTCCCCCGTTCGCAGTTCATAAATCGCCAGCCGCAGCACCGCGCGGTCGATAATCGCCATGCGCTCCAGCCGCCAATTCTGCGCGTGCTGCACGATCAGCGCATCCAGCTCATCCGCATCTTTCGCCGCTCCTTCGAACAGTTTGTTGGCGAACGCCCGGGTGTTGTCCGCCGCCTTCGCCGCGCGCCAGAATTTCGCCTCCAGCTTCGCGGGCTCCTGCCTGCTCATGTCCCACTGAAACAACATCTGCATGGCGAACTCGCGGGATTTGGTCCGCAGCGACACTAGGCGCGCCGCAGCTTTCCGGCCGGCGCGGCCTGCGAAAGTTTTTTGCTCAGCTTTTGCGATAGCCGCGCCATCTCGATCGCCGCCAGGCCGGAGTCGAACCCCTTATTTCCGCGTTCGCCGCCCGCGCGCGCCATCGCTTGCTCCTCCGTCTCGCACGTCAGCACGCAAAAAATAATCGGCACGCCCGTATCCATCTGCGCCAGTTGCAATCCTCGCGCAGTTTCAGAACACACATGGTCGTAATGGGAAGTCTCGCCGCGTATCACGCAGCCAATGGCAATCAACGCGTCGTATTCGCCCCGAGCCGCAAGTTTCTTGGCCGCCAGCGACAATTCGAACGCTCCAGGCACGTAAACTACCTCGATATCGTCTTTCGCGGTGCCCGAACGCTGGAGCGCCTCCATCGCGCCCGCCAGCAGCCGCTCGGTAATCAATCCGTTAAAGCGGCTCACCACCATCGCAATGCGCAAACTGCCGCCATCAATATTGGGCGGCATCGTGTCGGATTGCAGATTTTCGGCCATTCGTCGCGCTCTGCTACTTCCCCTTGAACTGTCCCGGCCGCTTTTCCAGAAAGGCTTTCGTCCCTTCGCGCATATCCTCGGTTGTGCATATCAAACCAAAAAGCGTGGCTTCCAGGAACAATCCCTCTTCCTGTCCCGTCTCCATGCCGCGTTCGATCGCTTCCATGGTGTACTTCACCGCCAGCGGCGCGTTGGCAATAATTTTTTTTGCCATCGCTTCCGCGGCAGGCAGCAGGTCCGCAGGCTCATAAATATGATTTACCAGTCCGATGCGCAGCGCTTCTTCCGCGCCGATCATTTCTCCCGTCAGGCACAATTCCTGGGCGAGGCCTTTCCCGCACAGTCGCGCCAGCCGCTGCGACCCACCATAACCGGGAATAATGCCCAGCTTCACTTCTGGTTGCCCGAGCTTTGCAGTCTTGCTCGCGAGTCGAATCGTGCACGCCAGCGCCAACTCGCAACCGCCACCCAGCGCAAATCCGTTGATCGCGCAAATCGAAGGCTTCCCCATCGTTTCCAGTAAGTGAAATACGCCCTGCCCGAAAAGCGAAGTTTCCCGGCCACTCACCGGCGTTTGCTGCGCCAGTTCGCCGATATCCGCACCCGCCACGAATGATTTCTCGCCCGCTCCGGTGAGAACGATCACCCGCACGCTATCGTCGCCGCGCGCATCGACCAGCGCGTGGTTCAACTCTTCGACCGTCTTGCGATTCAGCGCATTCAATACTTTAGGGCGATTAAGCGTCACGAACGCAATCCCATCCCTTTTTTCATACAACAGGTTTTCGTAAGCCATTCCGCCTCGAGAAATTCTTCAGTTCAAATATGGATGCCAGCAAGCTTGCGTTTGAATCAGCTGCCATCTTCCAAAGAAACATCGAAAATCCAAACTAAAACTTCATCGCCTTCGGCTTCTGAGGGTCGGTGTAGTCATAAAACCCACGCCCCGACTTCCTTCCATTCCAACCCGCCAGCACCATCCTTTTCAACAGCGGCGGCGAAGCAAAGCGCCGCTCGCGAAATTCATCGAACATGATATTCGCAATGTAGTAGGTGGTATCCAGCCCCACGAAATCCAGCAAAGTCAGCGGCCCCATGGGATGCCCGCAACCCAGCTTCATGGAATTATCTATATCTTCGATCGAACCGACGCCCTCTTCCAGCGCGCGAATCGCATCCAGCAGATAGGGCACCAGCAGGCGATTCACAATAAATCCCGTGCTGTCGTGTGCCCGCACCGGCGTCTTGCCGAGCTTCGCGCCGAACGCCACCATCTCTTCATAAACCGCCGGGTCAGTGGCGATGGTGCGCACCACTTCCACCAGTTTCATAACCGGCACGGGATTGAAAAAGTGCAGCCCCACAAAACGGTCCGGCCGTTTCGTGGCCGTAGCGATTTCCGTGATGGTAAGCGAAGAAGTATTGCTGGCAAAAATTGTCGCCGCCGGGCAGAGGCCGTCCAGCGCGCTGAAAAGTTCGCGCTTGGCGGGAAGCTGCTCGATGATCGCCTCGATCACCACATCGCAGTCCTTCAAATCCTCCAGCGCCGTCGTACCCTTCAATCTTCCGCGAATTTCACCTTTGGCGCTTTCGTTAATCGTTCCTTTCTCCACCAGCCGCGCAAGATTTTTGTCGATGTTTTTCAAACCCTTCTCGACAATTTCCGGGCTCACTTCCCGCACCACGGTGGTGAACCCCGCGGCGGCGGCTGTTTGCGCAATTCCCGAGCCCATCAATCCACAGCCCACAACTCCGACTTTTTGAATCGCCATACTCTCCTCTTGGATCTTTCCGCGGGACGCTAGTTATACAACGCTTCGACGATCATGGCGATGCCCTGCCCGCCGCCGATGCACGCGGTCGTCAGGCCATAGCGCAAATTGTTGCGCCGCAATTCATTCAGGATGGTGATCACCAGCCGCGTTCCCGTTGCCCCCAGCGGATGACCGAGCGCGATCGCCCCGCCGTTTACATTTGTTTTATCGCGATTCAGTCCCAGCACTTTTTCCACCGCAAGATATTGCGCCGCGAACGCCTCGTTCACCTCGATGCGATCGATCTGCTCCAGCGTCAACCCGGCCAGCTTGAAAGCCTTTTGCGAAGAAGGCACCGGGCCGATCCCCATGATGCTCGGATCGACGCCTGCAACCGCCCAGGCAACGATGCGCCCGACTGGTTTCAGCCCACGTTCGCGCGCCGTCTGCTCCCGCGTCACCACTACGGCCGCCGCACCGTCCACGATGCCGCTGGCATTTCCAGCCGTCACGATTCCGTCTTTCTTGAACGAGGGCGGCAGCTTCGCAAGCGTCTCCAGCGTTGTTTCCGGCCGCCGGTGATCGTCTTCCGTCACGGTAATCGATTTTTTCCCGTGTTTTACTTCTACCGCCACCAACTCGTCGCGCATCCGGCCAGCTTTGTACGCCGCATCCGCGGCTTGCTGGCTGCGCAGTGCATACGCATCCGCATCCGCGCGCGTAATCCCGTGTTGTTCGGCAAGTTTTTCCGCCGTCAGCGCCATCGGCAATCCGCAAAACGAATCGGTCAGGCCGGCCATCAGCGTGTCTTCCAGCGCACCGCCGCCAAGTTTCAATCCATTGCGCGCCCCGCGCACCACGAACGGCGCCTGGGTCATGTTTTCCATCCCGCCGGCCAGCACCATGGTTGCCTCGCCCAACAGCAACCGCTGCGCCGCTTGCGCAATCGATTCCATGCCCGAGCCGCATAAACGGTTCACCGTCACCGCCGGAGCTTCGATTTTCAATCCGGCTTTCAGGCCCACGTGACGCGCGCCATATAGGGCGTCCGCACTGGTCTGCATCACGTTGCCAAAAATTGCGTGGTCGAACTCCCCCGGGTCCACGCCGGACCGCCGGATCGCCTCTTGGGAAGCATGCACCGCGAGGTCGATGGCCGAAACATCCGAAAAAGAGCCCGTGTAGCGCGACATCGGCGTGCGCGCTCCCGCAACAATTACCACATCCGTTGGAAACATGAATTCCTCTCTAGTCTGAACTTCTGAATTTTAAGATCTAAACTCTGGGACTATCCAACACGATCACCGTATCCCCGCCGCGCTTGCGTGCCTCTTCAATCGAAAATTCCGCGCGATTAATCAGATCCGTCACAATGTCCTCGCTGTCGTAATCGGGTTTGGCAGTGGCTTCCACGATCCCCGCGCTCAAGGTAATTTGCGTGGCGTCCCACGGCGGCCGCAAACCCGTCGCCGCGCGCAATAATTTGTCCGCCAGGTGCTGCGCTCCATCCAGCGTGGTATCCGGCAAAATAAACGCCAGCGACCACGACGTATATTTCACCACCACGTCATTCTGCCTCAGCAGCGATTGCAGCGAACGCGCCAGTTGCTCCAGAAATCGCTCCATCGGCGACTCGCCCTGCTGCCGCAAGATTTCTGTGCCGCGATCGATTTGCAAAATCGCCAGCGCCAGAGGCGTTCCTTGGGTCTTCGCGCGGTCTGCCTCCGTCAACAAACAACTCTGGTACGAGCTGCGGCTCAGTAGCCCGGTGCGCTCGTCGGAAACGCCCATGCGCCGCACCAGCGAACGCAGCCTCGTGTGGCTTACGCTCATTAGCATCTGGTCCCCAATAGCCTGCAAAAAATAAACTTCGTTTGGCCGCCACTTGTGCGATTTGGCGCGCCCCACGATGAGCATCCCCGCGGGAGCCTGCGTTTCCTTGTCCGTCATAATCACACCCAACGCACTCTCCAGCCCCAGCTCGCCCAGGATGGATCCGTCTGACGATTCCACCATCAGGCCGCCAAGAATGTCCGGCTCGGCTTTTTCCATCAGCGCCAGCAACAGCACCACTTGCGCTCCGGGAGCCGCTTTCACATCCGGGGTGCAAAATTCCGCCGTCATTTCCGGCGGCCGCCCCACCGCGCCGATCACCGCGATGGATCGCGTAGCGTGCAGGTAAGATCCCACCTCATTCACCGCGGTGTTCAACATCGCGCGCGGCGTCTGCTGCCTGAAAATTTTCTGGTTCACTTCCGAAATCTTCGAAAGATCCCGCAGCGTTTCCGCGGTGTACACTCCGCCCTTATTCGCGGCGGCGGGAGGCGCTTCGGGTGGCGCCGCTACAGGCGTCGCCACCGGCGCCGCCGGAGCAGGAGCCGGTTGTTGGCGGTGCGCCCCCGGCGGCCACCAGTTCGCTAGTTGGTACAGATTCGAAAGCCGCGCGTTCCGTTTCTCTTCACCAGGAAACATCACCCCGATTTTTTGCAGCCGGTCCAAGGCCTTGTTGTGCAGCGCATACTGCAAAAATATTTCCGTCTGCACGATCAAATCTTCTAGTGTCTGCGACTCGCGGCCCGCTTCCGTCATCGGTTGCGATGACGTCACCACTTCACTCGCCGGCGCATGGTAATGCGCAGGCGCGCCTGCCGTGGGACTCGACGATCGCGCCAGCCGTCCGGCCACGCGTTTAAAAAAAACGTCGTCCACGCGCCCGCGTAAAGATTCCAGCCGCTCCTGGTTGCGATAATCGTAGGCGTCGATATCCACCAGTTTTTCCAGCGCCTCGGAAGCCCGCGGGATATTCCCCATTTTCGCGTACACGTCGAACAGCTTGATCAGAATCTCGAAGTATTTAGATTCCCGGTTCAGCTCGTTGTAAAGCCCCGCCCAGAACTCCAGGATGCCCTGCGATTGCGGATATTTTTCCCCCACCGTGTCCAGCTGCGTCGCAAATTCGTTTTGTTTCTTGTCCGCGAACATCCGCCGCTTCAGCGTCGAGAAGATTTCCACCGCGCTGCGGTCTTTCCCCGCCGCAGCGTAAGCGTCCGCCAGCTCGAACAAACGCCCCGCACCTTCATTTTTCTCCCGCAATAATCGCTCGAGGGCCTCCCTGGCCCGGTCGAGTTGCCCGGCAGCCACCAGCGCATCCCCAAACATTTCCACAAAGACGACATCGGTTTCCGTGCTGGAAAAAGGCTCGAGAACCGCTACTGCGTCCGCGGCTTTTCCCGCGCGCAATTTGGCTTCGCCGTACAACAACGCCACGCTGCGCTCCTGCGGCGCCAGCACATATGCGCGATGCAGCAATTTCAGTGCGTCGGCATGTTCCCCTCGCGCCGTGGCCAGTTGCCCCGCGCGCAAATACGCGCGCGCCGCCAGCGCGTTCCTGGAGATGCGCTCCGCGGCTTCCGCCAGCCGCAATTGCCGCGCCGGGTTTTCGGGGTCGAGTTGCGCAATGCGTTCCAGGCAAAACAGCGCGTCTTCTTCCCGCGATTCGCCAGAGAAGAGTTCCGCCGCCTTGCTGTATTGTTCGATGGCTTCGTCGCCGTGATTTTGTTTTTGCTGCAGAAACGCGTAGCGCGCGATGCGCTCGGGGGGCTGCTGGACCGAACCGCTGCGCAGAAACCGATTGTAAATGGCGAGCGCTTTATTTTCGTCCCGCGGGTCGATCAACATGTCGAACAGCAGTCCGTAGTGCACCGCCGCCAGATCGGGTTGTTCCGTGCGCGAATACAAATCTCCCAGTGCCTGGGTGGCTTCCTGGTGCTGCGGCACCTCGTCCAGAACAGATAAATAGGCGGCAATCGCGTCCTCGACACGGTTCTTTTCGAGGAAACGCTTCGCTCGGTCAAGATGCTTGTTTATGTCTCCGGCCATCAGAGAGGTTTGCCTTTGCGGTGTAACGCCTGTGCAGGTCGCTTCGACAATTCCAGCCTGCGTGCAGCAATTTTATCCTCTTTCAACTATATACCGCTGGCAGGATGCGGCCAAATGCGTGGTCGCGTTACAGTAAGTGTTAACACCAATGTGCGCGTTTCGCTCATCGCAGGGTCGGACTCCCTACGTTTTAGGGGGTACGCCGCCCTTCCACTCGATCCTTAAGTAGCTGCTTTTCCAGGCAACTCCGGCATAGACACTTCTCTGTCTCTTCTGCCCGCACCGGCATCGGACCGTGCGGCAATTCCGCGCACCAGCAACCGCCTTCCGGCTTACAAGTCATCGGCCCATCGCACCGCGCACATCGCGTTTCCATAAAATCGATTATCCCACCGGGCGGCAACAATCGCTGCAATTTGTCCCAGCCAGGCTGACGCAACTTCACGATTTATGGCACACTCATTGTTTACGCGGCATGGTTTTTGCGCCTCACCAAGCGCGAAGCGACCGGACTCTCCTGCCGTTACAAGCCTAAATGGATCCAAAGTTCATACGCAATTTCTGCATCATTGCGCACATCGACCACGGCAAATCTACGCTCGCCGACCGCCTGCTGGAGATGACCGGCGCGCTCACCTCCCGTGAAATGCACGAGCAGGTCCTCGATTCCATGGACCTCGAGCGCGAGCGCGGCATCACCATCAAAGCCAAAAGCATCCGCCTCCATTACAAAGCCAAAGACGGCAACACTTACCGCCTCAACCTCATCGACACGCCCGGCCACGTCGATTTTTCCTACGAAGTTTCCCGCGCCCTCTCCGCCTGCGAAGGCGCGCTCCTCGTCGTCGATGCCAGCCAGGGAGTCGAAGCGCAAACCGTCGCCAACACTTTCCTCGCCGCCGGAAACAATCTCACCATCGTTCCGGTCATCAACAAAATCGATCTCCCTGCCGCCCAAACCGATTTCGTCAAGGAACAAATCGAAACCGTCCTCGCCATTCCTGCCGCCGACGCGCTGCTCATCAGCGCAAAAAGTGGTCTCGGCGTCGAAGACGTTCTCGAAGCCATCGTCGCCCGCATCCCGCCGCCCAAAGGCAGCGCCGAAAATCCCCTGCAGGCTCTGATTTTCGATTCCTGGTTCGACATTTATCGCGGCGCAGTCGTCCTGGTTCGCGTGATGGAAGGACGCATCGCGCCGCACATGAAAATCCGCCTGGTCTATAGCAATGAAGTTTACGAAGTGGAAACGCTGGGTACGCTTACGCCCAAACCGGTCGCGCTGGAAGAACTGGAAGCTGGAGACGTCGGCTTCATCGTCGCCAACATCAAGCGCGTAGCCGACGCGCGGATGGGCGACACTGTTACGGACGCGTCGCGCTCCGCGCCCGCGCTGCCTGGATTCGAAGCCATCAAGCCCATGGTCTTCGCCGGGATGTTTCCGGTTCTGGCCGACGAATACGAACCGTTGCGCGACGCGCTCGGCAAACTGCAACTGAACGACGCGGCATTCTTTTACGAACCGGAAAATTCCGTAGCGCTCGGCTTTGGTTTCCGCTGCGGCTTTCTTGGCCTGCTGCACATGGAAATCGTGCAGGAGCGGCTGGAGCGCGAGTTTGGTCTGAATCTCATTACTACCGCGCCCAGCGTGCGCTATCGCATCACTCGCGTCTCCGGCGAAGTGATGGAGGTCGACAGCCCCGCCAAATTTCCCAATCCCAGCGACATCGCCAAAATCGAAGAGCCCATCATCACGGCCATGATCATCACCAACGAAGATTCCGTCGGCGGCATTCTGCAGCTCTGCCAGGACAAGCGCGGCACCCAGAAAAATTTCGAGTACCTCAGCCCCACGCGCGTCATGCTCACCTACGAGCTGCCGCTTAACGAAATCGTCCTGGATTTTTACGATCGCCTGAAGAGCGTATCGCGCGGCTACGCGTCGCTCGACTACCATCTCGCCGGCTACAGCGAATCCGATCTCCTCAAACTCGACGTGCTGGTCGCGGGCGAACCGGTCGACGCCCTCGCCCTCATCATTCACCGCGAATTCGCCTACGACCGCGGCCGCGATCTGGTCAGCCGTTTGCGCAAACTCATTCCCCGCCAAATGTTTGAGGTCCCCATCCAGGCGGCCATCGGCAGCCGCGTCATCGCCCGCGAAACCGTTGCCGCCATCCGCAAAAACGTCCTCGCCAAGTGCTACGGCGGAGACATCTCGCGCAAGCGCAAACTCCTCGAAAAACAAAAAGAGGGAAAAAAGCGCATGAAGCGCGTCGGCCAGGTAGACATCCCCCAGGAAGCTTTCCTCGCCATCCTGAAAGTCGCCTCTTCCTCCGACGACGAGTAGCGTGTCGCGTCAGCGGTCATCTTTGTCGGCTGTCAACAATTTCACGCCGCCAATACCGATCCGTTCGCCCAGGCCCACGGCTGGGTGCCCCACCCTAAGCTTTTTGCAGGGTGGGGAAACTAACGTGGAACGCCCACATTTTCACGAGGATTACCGTTCCGAGGTTTGCTCTTTACCTTTCACTTCCGTGATCAACCTACCGCGATGCAATTTCACATTCACGGCATCGCCTAGCTCGACCTGATCGGCGTTACGCAAGATCTTCCCGGCTGCATCCGTCGCAATCGCGTAGCCGCGCTCCAAAACCTTCTCCGGTCCCCGCTCGTCCAGTTGCAATCGCAAGCGCTCCAACCGTTCGCGCTTTAATCGCACCATCCGCTCACCGCGCGAACTCAATTCCGCCTGTCGGCGTTCCAGCAGCAAACGAAAACCCGCAACCTTCCGCCGAAAATCAAACGAAACCAGCCGCAAATGCTGCGCCCCATGCCGCCGCCGCGCCGACGCAACACGCGTCCGCAACGCCAGCTCGATGCGCGCGGCAAACCCGCCGGTCCGGTTTCGCAACCGCACAATCTGCTTGTGAAAGTCGAAAGACACAATGCGAAGGTGCGTCACGTTAAATCTTTTGCGCGATTGCTCCAGCCTCGCCCGCAAACCCAGCGCCAGCCGCGAAGTCATCTCGTCGGACCGCTGCCGCCGCTGCCGCAGCAACTCCAGAGGCCTCCGAAACGCTCGCCGCGCGGCCAATTCGTGCACCCACCGTGAAGAATCGCTCAAGCGATAGCGCATTACACTTGCAAGATTTTCCCGCAACTCGTTGATGTGTTTGTCGAACTCGCGCCGCGTCTGCACCACCAACTCGGCCGCCGCGGAAGGAGTCGATGCCCGCACATCCGCCACAAAATCCGCGATGGTGAAATCCGTCTCGTGTCCCACCCCTGAAATAATCGCGATCGTCGACGCCGCAATCGCCCGCGCCACAATTTCCTCGTTGAAGCACCACAAATCCTCCAGCGACCCGCCGCCCCGCGCCAGAATCACCACATCGACGCTTTGCCGCCGGTTGAAAAATTGCAGCGCGCGCACAATCTCCGTCGCCGCGCCCTCGCCCTGCACCCGCACCGGGTACAGCGTCAGGTGCACGTTGGGAAAACGCCGCCGCAGAATCCGAACCACATCGCGAACCGCCGCTCCGCGCGGCGAAGTAATCAGCCCGATGCATCGCGGCAACACCGGCAGCGCTTTCTTGCGTTCCAGCGCAAACAATCCCTCGGCATCCAGCCGTTTCTTCAGCTGCTCGAACGCCAGTTGCAGCGCGCCCAGCCCGACGGGTTCAATGCTCTCGATATAAATCTGGTATTCGCCGCGCGCCTCATATACGCCGATGGACCCGCGCACCGTCACGCGCAAGCCATCCTCGGGACGAAATTTCATCCCCCGCAGCTGCGTCTTGAAACACACGCAGCGAATCTGCGTCCGCTCATCCTTCAAAGTGCAATAAATGTGCCCCGACTGCGCTTCCCGGCAATTGGAAATTTCTCCCTGCACCAGCACGTCGGTAAAATTCCGCGCCAGCACATCGCGAATCTTCACCGTCAGCTCAGTAACCGACCAGATCCGCCGCTCCGGCATCAAATCAAATTGCAGTTGTGTCGTCATCGCTTAAACTTTGCCAACTCCACCAACCGCCCACTCGGCATCGTCATCACCTCGCACCTATACCCACCACCCACGCGACGCCGTCATTTCGAACCCGTCGCCTTTTCCAGGCGGTTGAGCCTGCCCGCCGTGTGGGCGGGGAATCTGCTGTTCAATTGAGCTTGGCAACCATCTCAACCAACCGCCCAGACCGGTCATTCCGAGCGGAGCGAGCCGACGCTTCTTCCCAACTTCGCTCTTGCGAAGTTGTCGGCTTGCGCAGTCGAGGAATCCCTCTTCGATGAATCGCGCAAGCCACTTCCCCGTCGTTGCAGCGAAGCCTCATCGCTTCCCCGCCCCAGCCTCGTCCTTCGCTGGAAAGATTCTCCACTTCCCCGTGTCGCAGTAAAAAAACGCGGACGACTTGCCAACGAAGCGGTCATCAATCCCCTCATGTTTCAGAGGCTTCAGGCCTGCGAGACCCGCCCGCTCATCCAATCCGCTTTCCCCCAACGCCCGAATCGACCGCGAATAATGCAGCTTCTTATC
>JBBSFG010000037.1:0-18026 GCA_038238965.1 Candidatus Acidiferrales bacterium
CAACGATTCCGGCGGCCCCGAGTCGCTCACCAGCGAAGCTATCCGCCTCTCGCAAGGCGGCGTCGAATGGGCGGAAATGATCCTGGCCGGAAAGCCCGGCGCAAAAGACTTCGCCGAAAAAGTCCTCAACACTCGCGAATTTTAGCGATGTGCCAGTTACACGAGGTAACAGCTGCAACGTAGGGGGGAAATTTACTTGATGACCGCATAATGCATCTTCACCACGCCGTCTGCGAACTTCTTGCAGCCAAGGAGTTTCAGCGGCACGGTGCGCCGCCCGCCCGCGATCAATGGAATGCCTTCGCCGATGAACGTGGGGATCACGCTGATCAAAAACTCGTCGATTTCTCCCGCATCGAGAAACGACCCGATGATGCCCGCGCCGCCCATCATCCAGATGTCTTTGCCCTTTTTCTTCCGCAGCCGGGCTGCGAACGCCTTGATCGGTTCATTCACAAACTCCACGCCCGCAGGCGCCGGCGAAGGCGGCGGGCTGCGCGAAAACACGTAGTTCTTAACTTGTGTATCGAAAGCCGATTCACTCACGCCTTTCTTCTGAAACTCCAGCGCCACATCACAAGTCTTCCGGCCCCACAGGATGGTATCGATCGATTCATAAAATGCGTTCATGCCGTAGTTGTCTTTCGGGCTGGGTCGATCGAGCCAGTCAAACGATCCGTCGGCCCGCGCAATAAACCCGTCGGCGCTGGTGGCAATGTTCACGATGATTTTTCGTTTGTGGGCCATAGCTCGACAGCGCCCAATCCTAATGCGAATGCCGCAGGATTTCCATCCCGTGGTTCGGCAACGAAGGATCGCGCTTTTTTCTTACCGGTGGACTCTCTTCGCTCGCGTGAGCAATCCTTCCCTCACTGCCCGCGATTTTTGTCATACTTCCTCGTTCGCATCGAGGCCGCATGAATTCACATGGCAATAAATTCGCCACGCTGCTCATCCTCACCCTTGCCGTCGCGTTCACTTCTGCACGTATCCACGCGCAGGTTCCTCCCGCCTCCTTCGTCATCGTAAATGCCCAGGTCTCCGACGGCAGCGACGCGCCATTGCGCAAGCTGACTGTCCGCATCACCGGCGACCGCATCGCCAAAATCGGTACATTCAAACCCCGCCGCGGTGAACAGGTCATCGACGCCCGCGGCCTCGTCCTCGCCCCCGGTTTCATCGACATGCACAACCACTCCACCGAAGGCCTGGACGCCGACCCGCTCGCCGAAACGCAAATCTCCCAGGGCATCACCACGGTGATACTCGGCCCCGACGGCGACTCTCCCTGGCCCATCGGCGAATGGCTCGATACCCGCCGAAAAAATCCCGCGACCATCAACGTCGCCACGCTCTTCGGCCACGCTACTGTCCGCTCTTTAATCATGGGCAAGGACTTCCGCCGCATCGCCACCCCCGAAGAAATTCAAAAAATGGTCGCGCTCGCCGAACAAGCCATGAACGAAGGCGCCCTGGGACTCTCTTCCGGCCTGGAATACGACGTGGCCAGCTACAGCTCCACCGCCGAAGTCGTGGCCCTCGCCGAAGTCGCCGCCCGGCACGGCGGCTTTTACGAAACGCATATTCGCGACGAGGGCAACAAAAGTTTCTCGGCCCTTGAAGAAGAAATCGCCATCGGCCGCGCAGCCCATATTCCCGTCGAACATTCCCACATCAAAGTCAGCACTGTCGCGGTCTGGGGCAAGGCACCCGAATACTTCAACGTGATCGAAGCCGCGCGAAAAAGCGGTCTGGATTTCCTCGCCGACTGCTATCCCTACGACGCGTGGCATTCCAACATCAAAGTGCTCATGCCCGACAAGCAATACACCAATCCGCAAAGCGTCGAGAAGGCCCTAACCGACACTGGCGGCCCCGACACCGTCACCATTACCGAATTCAAGCCCCATCCCGAATACGTCGGCCACAGCATCGCCGAGCTTGCCGCCGAGCGCAAAATATCTCCCGCCGAGATGTACATCCAGATCATCCGCGAAGGCGATGCCGCCGATACCGAGGCCAGCATCATCGGAAAATCCATGATTGACCGCGATATCCAGGCCTTCTATCAACAGCCCTGGGTCATGGTCGCCAGCGACGGCGGCATCGGCTCCGAGCATCCGCGCGGCGCCGGAACCTTTCCCCGGGTCCTCGGCTTGTACGCCCGCGACAAACACTGGATCACCCTGCCTGAAGCCATCCACAAAATGACCGGTCTCCCGGCTCAGCGCCTCTCCTGGAAAGATCGTGGCGTCCTTCGCGAGGGCGCCTTCGCCGACCTGGTCCTCTTCAATCCCGCCACCGTAATCGACCACGCCACCTTCGCCAAGCCTTTTGAACTCTCCACCGGCATCGAAAAAGTCTTCGTCAATGGCACTCTGGTCTGGGATGGCGCCAAACCCACCGGCGCCAAGCCCGGCCGCGTCCTCCCTCGCTGAGCGCACCTACTCGGTGTGTGAGTCGCGACTTTAGGCGCGACATTAGCGAATAAATGTAGACGGGGCTTCAGCCCCGGAGGCTCAAAACCCACTACACAGCCATCTCCGAATGGCGTATTATCTTGACCCTGTCCTAACGGACAGGTTCGCTATGAGTACTGCCACGACCACCGAAACCGCGCTAACCAACGGCCTCACTGCTAAATTTCGCAAGTCCGTGGTCGGCGCCAGCTTCGCCGTGGTCCAGTTCGCCCCCAGGGCCCTGAACATCCGCCGCAACGAAAACTCCTGGACCATTTTCCGCACCATCCTCGGCTTTTTAGGCGCAGCCCTGGTGGTCTTGCCCATCGGCTTCTACAGCAGCTATTTTCTCGCGGTCATTGGCCTGGGCATCTTCATCGCCGCTATTCTCATGCCACCCGCGAAATCCACAACCTGTGCTGAGGATAAAGCCCGCGAACTGGGTGCCCTCGCCGTCGTAAACGGCGGCTTGTTCTACTCCAACGGCGTCCCACCGGTTCCCGTCCAGCTCTTCGTCGGCTCGCAGAATCTCTGGGCTGTCCAGTCCAGTGACTTTCACCCTGTCTTGGTCGTCGCCGCCCCGGAATTGGTTTCCGCTCGAGCTGAAGAAACTCCCGGCGGATGGATCCTGCGCGTGCGCTGGGCCGATCACAGCGCGATGTTTTCCTACTCCGGTGTATTCGCCGAGAATCTCGCGCGCAACGCCGAATCCACCGTGCGCAGCATCATGCGCCTCGCCGCCGCGCCCAAGCCCTTGGCTCGCAGCCGCGCCGCCCGCGCCTAGCATTTTTTGCAAAAAACTCCTCCAGCGGCCCAATTTATGTCAAAATATCGTTATGGCGCGAGGCTGGGAAAGCAAAGACGTGGAATCGCAGGTCGATCTACTCGAAGCAAAGCAGGAGAAGTCTCATTCCGCGGCCAAAACTGCCGAGCAGTTGCGCCGCGATCAGGAGCGTAAGGACCTTCAGCTCTCCAGGGTCCGCATCGTTAACGACCTCGAATCTGCCACCCACCCGCAGCACCGCAAATCCCTCGAAGCCGCCCTCGCCCACCTGGACCAAAAAATCAGCTCCATCGGATAATCGCCAGCAATCCTTACCGCCGCCGTCCGGCTGCGGCGCGTTTGCTAGGCTCACTAGCCTAATAAGCGCCTAATAAAAAAGGGCCCGGCAACCAACGCCGCGCCTCATCAATCTCCGTAAGTTTTCATTCCCCGCTAGTCCGTAAACACCACTCCCACCGCGCTCATCCCCTTCTCCGTTCCCGCATCAATCCGCACCACATACCCGCGCAGCCGCATCGTCTGCAATCCGTCCGGCCCCGGCGTCTCCATCGTCACCTGCAACTCCGACTGCAACCTCGGCAAATGCTGCAGCGAAATCAACGCCCCCTGCAAAGACAAATCGCGCACCAGCGTCTCTTCCTCAAACGGCTTGCCGCCTTCCGTCACGCCACAAATCCGCGCGCGAAACTGCGCTTCCCGCCGCAGCGCCGTGCGTGTCCCGGGCATATGCGCCTGCACGCGGTCGCCCGCGGCGCCCAGGGTGATCACCATGCCCTCGCTTGCCGCAAACACCGAATCAAACTCCTCGCGCGCCTGCCGCAGAATCGTATCTACCGTACGGTCGGTGGAGTCTGGATCGTGGTGGAACAGCACCACCGTCGTCGCGCCCGCTTCCCGCGCCACCCGTACGCCTTCCTTCCACGACGAATGTCCCCAGCCCTTTTTCGTATTGGCCAATTGTTCGGGCGTAAACTGCGCGTCGTTGATAAAAATATCCGCTCCGCGCGCCAGCTCTTTCAGGCTCTCATCCAGCTTGGCGTCGCCCGGCTCGTTGTCCGTGGCGTACACCACCGTTCCCGCGGACGTCTCGATCCGGAATCCCAGGCAGCCTTGCGGGTGATTCAACCACCGCGCCGTCACCTTGTTCTCCCCGATGCGAAACGTATCCCCGCCGTCCACTTCCTGAAATTTCCGCTTGGCGTTCATCGCCGACATGTCCACCGGAAAATACGGCAGCGCCATCTGCGTCTCGAACACCTGCTTCAAACTGTCGCGCCCCAGAAATTTCGAGCGAAAACTGTAAAAGTGGAAATGATTGTTCTCCACGTACAGCGGCGCAAAAAACGGAATCCCCTGGATGTGATCCCAGTGGTAATGCGTCACCAGGATGTGTGTTTCCGCTACGTTATCCACTTCCGGCGTGGCCCACCGGCTTCCCAGCATCCGCAATCCCGTCCCGCAATCCAAAATGATTTGCATGCCGTCCGGCGTGATCAGTTCCAGGCAAGGCGTGTTTCCGCCATAGCGCCACGTACCGGGGTCTACCGTCGGCGTCGACCCGCGCACACCCCAAAAATTTAATTTGGCTGCTGGTGAACTCATTTATTTATTCGCAAGAACCGGAAACCACACGGACTATCCCCCGCTCCGAGCGCGTTAACGCTTTTCTCATGCCGTTGTCATCGTGGCAGTCACTGGCCGCACCGTCAATCAATTCGCGGACGGGAAGTGTCAAATTGCCCAATAAGCTCCATGTCTCGCTCGCCTGCTGCGCTCCACCGTGGGACTTGCGTAGAATGGGGCCATGGCTTCGTCTTCCAGCGATCACGGGCACGTCGTCGGTCACGCCCATAGCCATGCGCATTCTCATTCCCACGAAGATCACGGCAGCCACGCCGGTCACTCGCATCCCACGCTGGAGCCCGCGGTCCTCGGCTGGGCCATGGCCGCCACCCTCGCGCTGGTTATCGCGGAAATGTTTGGCGGCGTCCTGGGACGCAGCGTCGCCCTGCTCAACGACGCGGTCCACAATCTCTCCGACGTTCCCGCCATCGGCATTTCCTACCTCGCCATGCGCTGGGCCCAACGCCCCGCCGACACGGAGAAGACCTACGGCTACCACCGCGCCGGAACTCTCGCCGCCTTCACCAATTCCATCGTCCTCGTGCTTCTCTCGCTGTGGCTCGGCTACGAAGCCTTTGAGCGCTTCCGCTCTCCCGTCACCGTGGTCGAAAGCTGGATGATCTGGACCTCCCTCGCCGCCCTTGCTGTCAACGGCGGCATCACCCTCGCGCTCGTGCGTGGGCGCCAGGACCTGAATCTCCGCAGCATTCTCGTTCACAATTTCGGCGACGCGCTTTCCAATATCGCCATCATCGCCGGCGCCATCGCCATTCACATGACCGGCCTTCGCTGGATCGATCCGCTGCTCGGCATCGCCATCGGCCTGCTGGTTTTGTGGTCCAGCATCGGCATCCTGCGCCAGTCTTCCCACATTCTTCTTGAGGGCCGGCCTCAAGGCGTCAGCGTCGAAGACGTCGCCCTCGCCGTTCTCGCCGTGTCCGGCGTACAGGAGGTTCACGACGTGCACATCTGGTCGCTCGGCGCCGCCCACAACGCCCTCAGCATGCACGCCCGCATTCCCGACATGCACCTCGATGAGTGCGAACGCATCCTCTCGGAAATTCAGGCCAAAGTATCCGCCGAATTCGGCATTGGACACACCACCGTGCAATTCGAACGCGCAGGCCTGCCCGCCCAGTCCGGCTACGTCATGCCCGAGCCGCTTAAAAAAATCGAGTCGCTTTAGGCTGAATCCGGAGCACCGCCACGATCACGGAGAGCTGAGGGCCCGGATGAGTTTGTAGTTGAAGGTAATTCCGTCGTAGAAATCCTGGACGCCGATGCGTTCGTCTTTACCGTGCGCGCGATTGTCGCCCAACTCAAAAAACATGCAGGAGATGCCGAAAGTGGGAATGCCGGCGATGCGCGTGAATTTTCCGTCGCTGGCTCCGGCGGACATAGTAGCCACCAGCGGCACGCCCGGCCACGTTTCACTTAGAGTCTTTTCCATGGCCTTCACTACTTCGGGAATCAGTGCCGAAGGAGGAACGGTAACCGCGGGCGATGGTTTTCCGTCGGCACCAGTTTGCACCACGGCGGTAACGCTAACTTTCGGATCGGCTGCCACGCGCTCCAGGGTCTTGCGAACCTCTTCGGGATCCTCGCCGGGGAAAATCCGGCAATTCACGTTGGCGCGTGCCATCTGCGGCAAAGCGTTGGGTGCGTGCCCGCCGGAAAGCATGGTTGCCACGCAGGTGGTGCGCAGCAGGGTATTGAAGTAGGGCGTCTTCGACAGGCGCGCCGCGGCGGCTTCATCCGGCGGGTCCTGCGCGACCGCTTTCAAATCCGCGGCGGTATCGGCCGGAGAAATCTCAGCGGTGCGGGCGAAAAAGTTTTGGGTGATTTCGTTTACCCGTACCGGAAAATCGTATTCGCGCAAACGCTCCAGCGCGGCCGCCAGATGATAAATCGAGTTGTCGCGCACCGGTGCGGAGCTGTGTCCCCCGGGGTTCAAAGACTCAAATTGAAAGTCGGCGTAGACCTTTTCGCTCCCCTGTATGGCCGCCGTCAGCCGTTTGCCCTGGTCCTTTTCAAATTCGCCGCCGTCCAGGTTGATGCAGTATTGGGCGTCGATCCAGTCGCGATGATTTTTCAGCAGCCACTCCACACCATTGAAGGTGCCGCCTTCTTCATCAGCGGTCAGGGCGAGAATGAGGTCGCGATCCGGAACGTAACCCTCTTTTTTCAGCCGGATGAAATTCGTGACCAGCAACGCGTCTCCCGATTTCATATCGTTGGTGCCGCGCCCATAAAAATAGCCGTCCTGCTCGATGAATACGAAAGGATCGGTGCTCCAGTCTTCGCGACGCGCTTCCACTACGTCGAGATGCCCGATAAACAGCACCGGCTTGCGCTTGCCGTTGCCGTGCAAGCGCACTACGACGTTTTTCTTTCGCGCGTTAGGCCCCGCGACGATCACATCTTTCTCTGCGAAACCGGCGTCGCGCAACCGCTTGGCCATCGCTTCCGCGGCCGTCGTTACGTTCCCCACGGAATCGGTGGTATTGATCTCGATCAGTTGTTTGAAAATGTCGTGCGCCAGTTGGGCTGCGGCGGCCGGCGTTTTCTCTTCATGCGCGGCTTGCGGTTGTGCACGCAGGGTCATCGCGCCGCTTAAAGCGCAAGCCACCGCGGCAACCTGGAAACTATTTCGTATTGAATTTGGCATGCCGCCATTTTCCATTTTTTTGAGGCGGCGCGCCACCGAGCTTTGCTCCGTCTACGATGTACGTAGACGCGAAATAAAAAAACAAGATGATGCGAAGAATGCCGGGGCGCGGTATGATGCCCGGCTTCGCGGCTTGCGCAGAGTCACCGCGCTTGAATACCGAGTGCGGATTCTGCCAGGTGGCCCAAGCCGGAATCGATTTTCAGACGTCAAAAGGCACCAAGGGGGAACACCAGGATGAGCGGGAAGCGAACGGGTGTGTGTGATTTTGCGCGTGGCATGGCCACGCTGGCTGTCGCCACGCTGGCTGTAGCGGTGAATGCGCCACATCTTCGCGCTGGCGAATCGCGGGCTCAGTTGCCAGGTGAGCAGCAGTCCGTGGCCGGCGAACGCGTCCAGTCGCAGGGTCAGGCTTCCGCGCAGGACAAAGACAAGAAGAACGACAAAAAAGACGACAAGAAAGATGACAAGAAAGACGAGAAAAAAGGTTTGCCCCTGAAGCCGGATCACAAAATTACGTTCACCACCGACGAAGGCACCTGGCTATCGCTCGACGTTTCGCCCGACGGCAAGACCATCGTGTTTGAGCTAATGGGCGATCTCTACACTCTTCCGATCGAGGGCGGGCAGGCCAAGCTCATCTCGGGCGGCATGGCCTTCGACAGCCAGCCGAGATTTTCACCCGACGGAAAATGGGTAACGTTTATCTCGGACCGCGAGGGCAACGAAAATATCTGGATTTTTCATCCCGACGGCACAGGCGCGAAGCAAGTATCCAAGAATACGGCGGATGATTTCAGCTCACCGGCGTGGACACCCGACGGCAACTACATCGTGGCTTCCAAAATGCCGTTCGGGATCGGCGCCAACGAATTGTGGATGTTCCACGTGGAAGGCGGAACGGGCGTGCAGATCACCAAGTCCAAACCCACCCCTACAACGCAGCGCAAGGAACGCCACAACGCCATCGGCGTGGTGGCTTCGCCGGATGGAAAATATCTGTACTACGCGGTCCGCAAGGGACCCTTCAGCTATAACGCGCAATTCCCCCTGTGGAATATCGTCCGCCGCGACCGGAAAACCGGCGACGAAGACGAAATTATCGCCCAGCCGGAAAGCGCTTTCCGGCCCACACTATCGCCGGACGGAAAACAACTGGTCTACGTGACGCGCTATGAAACGGAAACCGGCCTGCGCCTGCGCAACCTCGAAACCGGAGAGGACCATTGGGTGAAATATCCCGTGACCCGCGACGATCAGGAATCGCGTTTTACGCGCGACGTGTTTCCAGGATTCGCCTTTTTGCCCGGCGGAAAGGAAATCGTCTACAACCAGGATGGCAAGATTCGCCGCCTCGATCTCGCTTCCGGAACCGAAAAAATAATTCCCTTCACCGCGCAGGTTTCGCAGGACATCGGGCCCAAGCTCGATTTTCCGCAGCGCGTCGAAGAAGGCCCGGTCAAAGTGCGCCTGATCATGGACCCCGTGGAATCGCCGGACGCCAAAAAATTGGCGTTTTCCGCCATGACCCACCTCTACATCATCGACTTGCCGCATGGCAAACCGGAACGTTTGACCAGCGGCAACGGACATGAATTTCAGCCGGCGTGGTCGCCCGACGGAAAATCCATCGCCTACGTTACGTGGTCGAGCGAAGGTGGACAATTGTGGAAGGTGTCGCTCGGCGGCGGTAAGCCCGTGCAGCTTTCGAAATCAGCGGCGGTGTACAGCAACCCTGCGTGGTCGCCGGATGGAACGAAAATCGTCGCGCTGCGCGGCAACGCATACGATCGCGAAAACAGCGAATTCGATGGCGGCCAGACCGGGAATGCCGACCTGGTCTGGATCCCATCGGAAGGCGGCGACGCCAACCTGATTCTGCCCGCGCGCGGCGCCGGAGCCCCGCATTTTACGCATGAAAAAGACCGCATTTATGTCTACACGCCGCAGGGACTTGTCTCGCTGCGCTACGACGGCACCGACCGCCGCACCCACATCCAGGTGAAGGGCCAGGGTCTGTATTTTTTTGAGGAGCCGGTTCCCGCCGACGATGTGCAGGCCAGTCCCGACGGGCAATGGGTGCTGGCGCACGCGATGAACCAGCTCTATTTGATCGCCATGCCGGTGGTGGGCGGCGAAGCACCCACGGTGAACGTGGCGACACCCGCCGTGCCCGTGAAACGCCTGACGGACATTGGCGCGGATTATTTCGCCTGGGCCGACGACGGCAAAACCATAACCTGGGCCGTCGGATCCAGCTTGTTTCGCGAACCGTTGAGCGCCATCTCATTTGAGCCGCCGAAAGACGACAAAGACAAAAAGGATGGCGACAAGGACGCAGACAAAGACAAGAAAGACGCCGACAAGAAAGACGAAAAGAAAGAACCGAAAAAATTAAAAGAGGAAGAGAAAAACGTCGAAGAAATCGCCGTGGACCTCGAAGTTCCGCGAAAAACGCCCAAGGGCAGCATCGTGCTCCGCGGCGCCACGGTGGTGACCATGAAGGGCGACGAAGTGCTCAAGAACGCCGACATCGTCATCGAAAATAACCGTATCAAAAGTGTCGGCGCGCGCGGCAGCGTTCCCGCCGACGCAAAAGTGTTCGACGTGCGCGGCAAGACTATCTCCCCGGGATTCATCGACACCCACGCGCACTGGACGGAGATTCGCCGCGGAATCCTGGACACCCAGAACTGGTCTTTCCTGGCAAACCTGGCCTATGGCGTCACCGCCGGCCTGGACGTCCAAACCGGCAGCAACGATATGTTCGCGTATCAGGACCTGGCCGACAGCGGCGATATTATCGGACAGCGCGCCTTTTCAACCGGACCGGGAGTATTCTCCGACAATAATTTTCAGTCCATGGAAGAAGTGAAGGGCGTGCTGTTGAAATATAGAAAATATTACGGCACCCACAACATCAAGAGCTACATCGTCGGCAATCGCCGCCAGCGCCAGTACGTGGTGGAAGCCGCCAAAGAACTGGAAATGATGCCCACCACCGAAGGCGGCCTGGACCTCAAACTCGACCTGACCCACGTCATCGACGGCTTCCATGGCAACGAGCACACCCTGCCGATCACGCCTCTCTACAAAGACGTGATCCAGATGTTCGCGCAGTCGGGAATTTCGGAGACGCCCACGCTGATCGTGAATTACGGCGGACCCTTTGGCGAAGATTACTGGTACGAGAACACCGACGTGCACGATAACGCCAAGCTGAATCACTTCACGCCGCACAAAATCATTGACGAAAAAACCAATCGCCGTCCCGGCTGGTTTCGCAAGGATCAGTACGCCTTCCCGAAATTGTCCGCGCAGGTAGCCAAGTTGCAACGTGCCGGCACGCTGGTGGGCGTCGGCAGCCACGGCCAGTTGCAGGGCCTGGGCTACCACTGGGAAATGTGGATGCTCGCCAGCGGCGGCATGACTCCCATGGAAGTATTGAAGTGCGCCACATCAAACGGTGCGAGAATTATCGGCAGGCCCCAGGACCTGGGCTCCATCGAGCCGGGAAAAATGGCCGACCTCGTGATTTTCGACAAGAACCCGCTGGACGACATTCACAACACCAACACCATCCACTGGGTGATGAAGAACGGCCAGCTATTCGAAGGCGACACACTCGACCAGGTCTGGCCCGAGCAGAAAAAGCTGGAGCCACTGTGGTTCTGGAACAATTACGACGTTCCCAAGTCCAGCGAGCCGTTGAGTTACGGCCCAACAGCGCAGCCATAAATTTCGCAGCGTGCGTCAACTGCGCCGCGTGAATGTGTCCGGGCGGCCGTGATGTGATGCGCCGCCCTTGATCGTTCGGCTTACTCCGATCAATCGAACAATGATGGCTGCTTTTTGGCCGCTATCGGAATCGGTGCCGGCTCGGCCGGCACCGGCTCCGGCAATTTCGGGTGTCCCTTTTTCCGCCAGAGATCGCGGAATTGCCGGATGGTTGCCGGGCCATGCCCCGCGTAGTGATTGTTGGCGTAGCCATACACGGTGACGCCGCGTTTCTTGATCTGGTAACAAAAATCCACCCACCTGCTCAGTTCGCTGCTCCGGTCCACAATCGTCTTGTCCCACGTCATCGTTTGCGCTTCGATCTCTTTGCGGTCCCCAAGCCAGCGGATGTACGTCCAATCCGCGGTGATGGGGTCGAATTTGTCCGCCAGCGCTTCCGGCCGAGGCATGTAGAAAAGATCCTGCAGCACCAGCGCAATCTTGTGCTGCCGCAACAAATCCGCGAATTCCGCGTCGAGCCATTCCTGGTTGCGAATCTCGATCGCGTATTTGCGCCCAGCAGGCAATTTGTTCAGGAATGGCACCAGGCGGTCCGTGAACGCATGTCGGTCGGCGAACACTCCGGGACTGAACTGCGGAAACTGAAACAGGATCGGCCCCAGCTTGGGCCCGAGTATTTCCATGGTGGTCAGAAATTCGTCCAGCTCCGCGCCGCAATCAACAAGAATTTTGTCGTGCGTAATGGAACGCGGCGTTTTGATGGCAAAAATAAAATTGTCCGGAGTCTTGGCGTTCCAGTTGGCAACCGTGCGCGCGGTGGGACAACCATAAAGTGTGGAATTCACTTCCACACTGTCGAAATGATCCGCGTAGAACGACAGAAAATCCTGGGACTTCAGCCCCGCCGGATAAAAGGCGCCCTGCCAGCCCGCCGCAGTAAACGCGGACGTGCCCAAGTAAATCTTCGCCTCAGCCCTTGCCTTATCCTTAGGCTCACTCACAAACGCGAGTATAACGCTTTGAAAGATTTCTACAGGATCAGCTCTTTGTTCCTGCGCATTCTTTTATTAGCCCTAAGAATCGCCGCAACGAGCACGCCAGACAAAGCTAACAAGGCTACTGCCACCACCAGAAGGTTTGTTCCTCGTGCGGCGTAAGCTCGGCTGTATTCATTATGAAAATCTGCAAAAAACAAATTAGCAGCAGCAGCGTTGAACGACAATCCTGATGCCACCAGAAGTACTCCGACACCTACCCAACAGACCGCTCTGACGGATCTGGAATTCATAGCATGAAAGAAATCAAGGTTTGGCGTTCGTCAGCGCCTGGGCCTTAGCCTGCACAGCGCGGTACCACTCAAACGTCCGCTGCAAGCCCTCTTCAAGCCGTACGCTCGGTTCGTACCCCAGAAACGCCCGGGCTTGTTCGATATCCGCCTGTGAATCGCGGATGTCGCCGTCGCGCGGAGGATCGTGCCGCGCCGTAAGCGTCTTGCCGGAAATTTTTCCCAACGCATCGACCACATCGTTAAGCGTGATGCGGTCGCCAGTGCCCACGTTGAACACTTTTCCCGAAATGCTGGGCGCCTCGCACGCCAGCAGATTGGCTTGCACCGCGTTGTCCACATAAGTGAAATCGCGCGACTGCAAACCATCCCCGTAAATCACCGGCTCGGTCTCTTCCAGAAAAGCGGTGCAGAATTTGGCCATCACTCCGGAATATTGAGAGGTGGGATCCTGCCGCGGTCCAAAAATATTAAAATACCGCAGGCAAACATTTTCGAGCCCGTAGCAGCGGCCGAAAGTCTGGGCGTAAAGCTCCCCCACATACTTGGTGACTCCGTAAGGAGAGATCGGGCAAGGCTGCATCGTCTCCGTCTTCGGCAGCGTAGGTGTCTCTCCATACGCCGACGACGAAGCCGCGAACACGATGCGCTTGACCTTGGCATCCCGCGCCGCCACCAGAACGTTAAGCGTGCCATCAATATTGATGCGATTGGATTCGATGGGGTCCTTCACGGAAAACGGCACTGAGGTGCGCGCCGCCAGATGAATCACGTAATCCGCTTCGAAAATCGCCTTGCGGATGATTTCAATGTCGGTAATAGTTCCCTTGATGAACGTAATCTTGTTGCGGACTTCCGCGAGATTTTCTTCTTTCCCGGCCGACAGGTCGTCAAGCACCACCACGCTATGGCCGCGGCGCACCAACTCGTCAACGGTATTGGAACCGATAAAACCGGCGCCGCCAGTCACCAGATAGCGCATAACGGAACTCCTTCTCGAAATGCTCCCGGCACGTTACGCCGCGGGAGACGCCGCAAGAGCCGCAAAGACGCGCGGTCCGCGTTTTGGTACGCTCAAAGCATGCGGCGGCGCATCTAAGAAATTAATCCGGAGCCGCGAGCGAGACTAATTGTACGACGGAAGTTTGGAGCGCAAGAGACTGTTTCCAGGGAGCGTCACGCATAGAGTATGAGCAATCGGAATACATTCGGAGCGGTCGTATTGGCAGCGCTGGTTGGCGGCGCGGTGCTGTTCGTGGTGCACAACCGCAAGGAAGTTTCGCGCGCGTCGACAACGCCGCCAATATCCTCATCCGATCCCGCTACTGCAGCCCCGCCGGTTTCTGCCGTTCCACAGCCTGAACCTTCGTCATCCGTGGTTGAAAGTCCTCGTCAACCCACAAACATCAACAAGCCACCCGCAACCCCGGCCATGAGCTCCCCCATTCGGCCCGGAAAAATGTGGCTGTACTCCGCGAGCGTTTCCAAGCTGAATGCCGTTGCGAACCTGGAACTCAAAGTTTACAGCCAGAATTTTCTGGGGAAGGAGGCGTGGCATCTGCAGGCATTCGCCCACACCGAAAATCCTCTGCGCATGGTGTTCGCGCTCGACGATCGATTCGATTCGTACAGCGACGCAGTAACGCTGGTCAGCATGCAATATGAAATGCACCTCAACGAAAAAGGTCAAACCGTGGATTCCGTCCAGCGCATGACGCCTGGCGGACACGATCCGGCGCCTCCTGGCGCCACGGCCGCGCGAGTTTTGCCCGGAACGCGCGATCCGCTCGGAATGATGCAGTACTTGCGCACTGTGGATTGGACCAAAACGTCAGAGGTGCGCAGCCCGGTCTTCGACGGTCACAAACTCTACGATGTGCATGCGCGGCTGCAGGCGAAAGGCGAGGCCGTCACTGTGCCGGCGGGAAATTTCAATACCTTGAAACTGGAGCTACGCGTTCTGGATAACGGCGTGGAGATGAAAGACGCTCATTTTACGCTATATCTTACGGATAACGACCGGCGCACGCCCGTGCTGCTGGAAGCATTGATGCCGTTTGCAACCGCCAGAGTCGAGCTTACGCAAGACGAACTTGTTCCCGCTCCGTAATCAACACAGCACGATTTTGTCGCGGTGCCGCATGACGCGGCGCGTGGCGTTGCGCGTATCGATCACCAGTTTGGCGCCGTCAACGATAGCGGCGTAATCGTAGCTGGTGTGGTCGGTGGCAATGACAACCCCGTCGTAGCCCGCCAGGCTCTGCGCGTTGATCGCCACGGACTTCATGCCCTCGTAGTTGTAGTGCCGCATTTTATGGAGCTGCGGAAAATAAGGGTCGTTGTAATCGAACTCCGCGCCCCGCTGCTGCAGCAGTTGCATGATCTTCAGCGTCGGAGATTCGCGCAAATCGTCCACGTCTTTCTTGTACGCCACTCCCAAAATAAGAAGCTTCGACCCTTTCAGACTTTTCTTCTGATTGTTCAGCGCCGCAGCGATGGCATCCACAATGTGATACGGCATCGCCGTATTTACTTCGCCGGCCAGCTCAATAAACCGTGTTGAGAAATCGAATTCCCTGGCCTTCCAGGAAAGATAATAAGGATCGACGGGAATGCAATGTCCGCCCAGGCCGGGCCCCGGATAAAAAGGCATGTATCCAAAGGGCTTGGTAGCCGCGGCGTCGATCACTTCCCAGATATCGATATTCATCCGCAGGCTTAGCATCTTCAGCTCGTTAACCAGCGCGATATTTACGCAGCGAAAAATATTCTCCAGCAGCTTGGACATTTCCGCGGCGCGCGTGGAGCTTACCGGCACCACCTTGGCAACCACCTGCGCGTACAGCGCCAGCGCCGCTCGCGTGCTTGGCGGATTGATGCCCCCCACCACTTTGGGGATTTGCGCCAGACCGTATTGCTTGTTGCCGGGATCCTCCCGTTCCGGAGAGAACGCCAGATAAAAATCACAGGGAATGGTTTCATTTTGTGGCCCGCTGGCGATGCGGCAGTGGAGGCCGGTCTTTTCGAGAATCGGCAGCACCAACTCCTCGGTGGTGCCCGGATAGGTGGTGGATTCCAAAACCACTAGCTGGCCCTTTTGCAGATTCGGCTGAATGGACAGTGCCGTCTGCTCCACATAGCTGAGGTCCGGTTCGCGCCGTTCATCGAGGGGCGTCGGCACGCAGATAATAATGGCGTCGCACTCTTTCAGCTTTTCGAAATCGGTCGTGGCGCCGAAGTGCTTGCTGTTTACAAACTGCTGAATCTTGGTTTGCTGAATATGCTCGATGTACGACTTGCCGGCATTCAACATGGACACTTTTTTGGGGTCGGTATCGAACCCCGTCACTTTGTGGCCCGCTTCCGCGAAGCGCAACGCCAGCGGCAGTCCGACGTACCCGCAGCCAATGATGCCAACCTTGAGTTGAGCGCCTTTGAAGAATTCCGGTTTCCGGTCGATGGGCATGAGTTCGTAAAGCTCCCCGTTGATTATGAATTTCTCTTTGACCGCATTGCGGTTTGTTGAGAGTACCCGGCCCAGAAGGGCGGTGAGACTGAGACATCAAATATAACAGTTTCTGTGCGCACAAATGCAGGAGTGCTGTCATGTTGTTTACAGCTTGTTTACGGGTGTTGGCGATTGACGGAGGATGCGCGAAGATGGAAACAGCTGTAGGCGCCGCGTGGGTCGCATACGACATGGTTGATTTGCATTGCCACATTCTCCCGGGGCTCGACGATGGGCCCAAAACGATGGAGGAGTCGCTGGAGATGGCGGAAGCGGCGATCGCCGGCGGCATCACCCATGTAGTCGCCACACCACATTCCAGCTCTGATTTCTTTTTCGATTACCCGAAAGTGCGCTCACTGTGCAAAGAACTGCAAGCCAAACTGGGAAAACGCCTGATTCTCGCAACCGGATGCGATTTTCATCTGAACCCTGAAAACCTGGAATTGCTGCGCGCCCATTCTTTGCGATTCTGCATAAATCAAAAAGATTATCTGTTGATAGAGTTCAACGAAATCGCTATTCCGCCCGCGGTGGACCAGGCCCTGCATGGAATACAGTTGGCCGGCGTGCGCCTCATCGTCACCCACCCGGAACGAAACCGGCTGCTGCGCGCGCGGCCAGAACGCCTGGCGGCCTGGGTGCGCCACGGTTGCTATGCCCAGGTGACCGCCGGCGCGCTCACCGGCCGCTTTGGTTCGAGCGCGCAAAACGACGCCCTGCGATGGATCGGCGCCGGGCTGATTCATTTCATATCGAGCGACGCACATAACACTAGTTCCCGGCCCATTCAACTTCGGCCCGCCCACGAAGTGGTGCAGAAGGAATTCGGAAAAGAAAAGGCGCGCGCATTGTTCGTGGATAACCCCATGGCGGCCTTTGAAGGGCGCGACCTCCCGCACGTGCCGGAACTGGAAGACGAGAGAGTGCAGCAACCACGCAAGAGGTTTCTGTTTTTCTAAGTGGACTGAGAGTATTTCGCCTCAGGCCTGGCCTATCGGCAGCCCCGCCCACGCGTTCATCAGGCCGAGCACTTCCCGCACTACGTCGAGAGCATCTCGAGTATTCCGCCACCAGTGATCGGCATCGAAAGAGTCCCCGGAAGCGGCTCGTACGATGGCACGGCTTTGGTCGCGGGTCAGCAAGCGCCACAAGGTCCGGACACGCCGGGTGTGCGGCTTGGTGGTCACGATAATGACAATGTCCAGTGGAGTGGCGCCCAGCGCGGAATTGATGGCGACGATTTCATCCCCGGTATTGAGTATGGGCGGCTCAAGCACACGAATCGCTCCGGCTGGCACCCCTTCGTGCACCAGGATTTTGGTGTTGTATGCTTCCTCTCCCACAAACGCTACCCCCAGCGATTCGAGCGTCTTGGCGGGTTCCGAGGAATGCGTGAGCCAGATTTCCGGCGCGTACCCCTGGCGATAGAGTTTGGCGGCCTCGAGAGCACGAACCGGCATGCGCCCGCTGAGCACCGCGATGGCCTGCGCGTGATCGAGAGTATCTTCGACCACCAACCACCGGCCGACACACAAAAAGCTGATGACCGCCGCGGTGAATAACAGCAGCGTGAAGATACCGCTGGAGCGCCGGACGTAAACGCGCGGCACCGCGCTCGTGGGCGCGAAATTGTTTTGAAAACTCATACCCGGGCTGGCGCGTATCTTGCCATTTTCCAGGCGGGATGAACAGGAGCGGCAGATGTAGTCAATCCCCGGGACGCACGTTAAACTGGCTGGCGGGATTTCGGAGGTTGCATGCGTGCAGTGGTTACAGGAGGAGCGGGTTTTCTGGGATCGCATCTTTGCGACCGGCTGCTTGCCGAAGGTTGGGAAGTGCTCGCGGTGGACAATCTCATCACCGGCGATGAATCGAATGTCCGCCACCTGAGCGCAAATCAAAAATTCAAGCTATTGATCAAGGATGTCAGCGAAAGCGACGCCCTTCAGCTAGACGGC
>JBBSFG010000038.1:0-17748 GCA_038238965.1 Candidatus Acidiferrales bacterium
GCCGCCGCGAGGAAAAACCCGAAATAATAGCCAGTCTGCAAATAACCCGCGCCCATTTTTCGCCGGTCTTCAGGCCAGGCTTCCGCAACATATGTGCCGGCCAGCGCCCACTCTCCTCCGATCCCGATTCCGGCCAGCAAGCGGAACAATCCAAGTTGCCAAACGTTTGCGGCGAGCGCCGCTGCGCCTGTGAAAATCGCATAGGCGAAAACGGTAGCAGCAAGGACCCGGGTGCGGCCGAAGCGGTCGGCGATGGGCCCCCACATGAAAGACAAACCCCACCCAACTAGAAATAGCGCGAATAATATTGAGCCGGCCAGTCCTACATTCTCTGGCGTTTTTGCGATTCCTGACTTGGGCAATAGCTCCGTCAGTGCCGGGCTCAGGACCAGCGCGTAGATAAACGAATCCATGCCGTCGAGGGTCCAGCCGGACCACGCGGCCCAAAATCCGGTGATTTGCCCTGACGTCAATTTTGTAGGCGGCATAATTTCCAAAGAACCGGCGGTGGTCTTGAAGATTGGCATCTTCAGACAATTACAATCGGATATCCAGAAGTTTTTAGCTTGGCTGCAAGGTCGCTTGAGCTTTGGCGTGTAATTTTCTTAAGACAGCCCGCGAGTTAACTGAACCTTAATTTGTATTTATCTCGCAAATCCAAACACACAGATTCTCGTTTTTTAATCGCCACCGCTGCTACCGCCCTCCAATTACATTGCAATCTCAAGCAAGCGCGGGAGAGAATCCCGCTCATCCCAATGTCGCTAGCCACAGATTCGCGTCACCAACCGCTCACTGTATCCCAGTGGCGGGTCCTTATCCTACTCGGGTTTTCTGTCTTTATCAGTTACATCGATCGCTCTAATCTTTCTATCGCTGCCCCCCTGCTGAAAGATCAGTTGAATCTTTCGGCCTCACAACTGGGCATTTTGTTGTCATCTTTTTTCTGGACGTACGCTTGCCTACAACTCTTTTCGGGATGGCTGGTGGATCGTCTTCACGTCAATTGGGTTTTTGCCGGAGGTTTTTTTCTTTGGTCGGTAGCGACCATCGGAATTGGCTTAGTCCACGGCTTTGTTTTGTTGCTAACGCTGCGTCTTTTACTGGGCATAGGCGAGTCCGTAGCCTATCCGTCTTATTCAAAAATCATCGCGCTGCATTATCGCGAAGAACATCGCGGCATTGCCAACGCCATCGTTTCCGCAGGTCTGGCGCTCGGTCCGGGCTTTGGCATACTGGCCGGCGGCTTTCTGATCGTTCGATTTGGCTGGCGCGCATTCTTTATTGTTCTCGGACTTTTGAGTTTGTCGTGGTTGCTTCCCTGGATCACCTGGATGCCGGATGCCAAGGCCGCAATTCACGTCGATAAAGTAGCGGCGCCCAGTTTTGCAGCGCTGCTACGTCAGCGGTCGGCGTGGGGCACGTGCATCGGCATGTTCGGTCACAACTACGTGAATTATTTCCTGCTCACCTGGTTGCCGTTTTATCTGGTGAGAGAGCGACATTTTTCCATGTACTCGATGGCCAAGATCGGTGGGGCCGCGTACATCATGGGCGCATGCCTGGCGGTCACCACTGGGTGGGCTTCAGATCGTTTAATTCGATCGGGAGCAACGCCAACTCGTGTCCGCAAGACCATCGTGGCGGGCGGACTCGCAGGCGCCGGAATTCTGTTGCTCCTGTGCGCCATCAGCACTCCATCACTAAGCATCGCTTTCCTGATGTTAGGCGTCGGCCTCCAGAGTATGAGTTCTTCGAACATATGGGCGATCACCCAGACTCTTGCTGGTCCCTATGCCGCCGGGCGCTGGACGGGTTTGCAAAATTTTGTGGGTAATTTATCGGGCATTATTGCGCCCGCGCTAACTGGGTTTGTGCTGGAGCGCACCGGCCATTTTTATTGGCCGTTTGCGATTCTCAGCGTGGTGGCCTTGCTCGGCAGTTTATCGTGGCTTTTTCTGATTGGGCCAGTCCGCGAAGTCACCTGGCCTGCTAGAATTCCAGCCAGCAGCGTGGTCACAGAAGTTCACGGTGCGTAAGCCAGGCTAGGTTTTTTGCAGTGCGGGCCGCAGTTCCCGCACGTCCTTCAAACCCTCAATTTTCAGGATTTTGTCAATCAGATCCGAACACTTCGCTTCTCCCTGAACGGGCGTGACGAGATCCTGAACTTTTGCAATCAGTTCGTCGTGGCTCATGGGATTCTTGGCTGTTCCACGCACCGCATCAACTTCCTCGCTCAGTTGGGTCCCGTCTATTAAGGTAATCTCCACCTTGGCGGCGCGCGTTGGCAGAAATCGCGACAGCGCTTCGTCTGGAACGAGTTGCACCTTGGCGCGTTCGCGCAAAATTACCGGATCTTTCATTCGCGCCTGATCGTGCGCCGAGCGGAATGTAACCGTCTTGTCGGCCAGCATCACCGCTGTCATATGTTGCACACAGATGTCCGGCATTTCCCGGTTGTTAACGGTGAGCGCCTCCGACGGCGCCAGGTGCACGGCGACCGATTTTACCTGGTTGACATCGTAATGCTGACGATTCAGCAAGATCACCATGGCGTCCAGTACCGCTTGGATCGGTGATCCCACCGTCCATTTCTTGATGTCTGTTCGGGTAATTTCATAACGTTCGCCCAGTTTATCAACCAAGCCGGCAGGATCGGCGTGGGAGTTGAAAGCATCGAAAAAGTTATCGGTGCCCGACAGAATATCCTCCACGCCAGTCCAGCCGGCATGGACCACCAGCGCGGAAGTGACGCCACTCCGAGCGGTCATCCCTCCAAACACAAATGCTTTTTGAATATGCTCACTGTCCCGGCGCCAGGAAGTCAGCCCCGAACATTGTTGGGCCGCATAGCCCAGCAGGACGCGCATCTGCTTGGCGTTCAGATTAGCCGCGCAACCTGCAGCGGCCGCGGCCCCGAAAATTGTAGCAATACTGTGTGTACTGAAATGACTCTCATTCTCGTAGCGCTGACCGCCCAATGTAATCGTGAAGCGGCATCCAACATCGTATCCCAGCGCCACAGCGCGTAAGAATTGGTTCCCGCTGATTCCAAACCGCTCGCCAGCCGCCAGTGCTGCGGGTATCACGGCGCATCCCGGATGCGAATGTGACGGACCATTTGAATCGTCGGTCTCGTCCGAATGGGCCAACACCCCGTTTACCATCGCCGCTTCAAGCGGGCCGCACACCGTGCTTGACGCCACCACCGCGGCCACTTCTTTGCCGCCATATTCCTTCGCGAATCCCAGCGCAGCTTTTCCCGGTGGCAACTCAGATCCTGAAATCATGGCTGCAAAGGTATCCAGCACGTGTTGCTTCGACTTTTCTGCGACTTCGTCCGGGAGCACTTTCCCTGCGGCTTCGCTCATATAACTGCTTAGCGTCGACATCACTGGTCCTACAGGGTCCGCAGGAGCGGCTGTCGAAGGCAGCAATGAGCGAACAGTTTTGGCCATTGCCGGAGCTGCCGGTAGAGCGGCGGCCGCTACCGCCATTCCAGCAAGCTCGATTAGATTCCGCCTTGTTAGTGTTGGGGCGACACTCTTCGGCAACTTTTCGTCGTCTCGTTTACTGAGCATAAACTTTTCCCTCGCTCTAAAAATATTGCCGCTGTCTCTATTCCACGCGCGTAAAAAAAGCTACGCAATCTGCAACAGAGGCCGCATGTCCCCTATGTTCTTGACGCTTTCCAGGTTCATGACACGCTCGACCAGCTTGGTTGCCATGGCAGCTCCCAGCACTGGTGAGATCAAGTCCGTCGCTTTCGTAACCACTTCTTCCCGCGTCATGGGGTTTTCCGGCGTCCCGCGCACATTGTCGACACGCTTGGTAAGGTGCGTTCCATCCACTAATTTGATATCGACAACCGCTACACGCAGAGGCATAAGGTTTTGTAACTCTTCGTCCTTGATGAGCTGGATCTTCGCGCGCTGTCGTAAGACTTCCGAATCCTTCATTCGCGCTACATCATGGGCGGTCCGAAAAGTTACGGTCTTGTCCAGCAACATCACTGCAACCATGTGCTGCAGGCAAATACCTGGAATCTCTCGGTTGTTCACGATATTTGCTTCGTCGGTCGCCAGCCGTATCTTGATTTCCTGAACCTGTTCCGCGGTGAAGGGATGTTCTGCCCGCAAGGCCTCTAGGCCGTCCAGCGCCGCCTGAATCGGCGAACCGACACTCCATTTCTTGATATTGGTCTTCATGATTTCGAATCGTTCGCCAAGTTTCTCGATCAGTCCGCCGGGATCGGCGGCGGGCTCAAAAGCCTGAAAGAAATTGTCCGTGCCGGTGAGAATGTCTTCGACACCAGTCCAACCCGCCCGTACTAGTAAGGCAGAGGTCACTCCGCTGCGAGCGTTCATGCCGCCGAAGGCAAATGCTTTTTGCACATGTTCGCTGTCTCGGCGCCAGGAACTAAGCCCGGAGCATTGTTGGGCGGTGTACCCAATCAGCAATCGCATTTGCCCCGTATCCAAACCGGCAGCGCAGCCTGCGGCGGCCGCGGCGCCAAACAGCGGAGCGATGCTGTGCGTGCTACGGTGCGTCTCGCTTTCGTAGCGTTCGCCGACAATGATCGTAAAGCGCGTGCCCACGTCGTATCCCAACGCAACGGCACGCAAAAAATGGTCGCCGCTGATGCCAAATTGCTCTCCAGCAGCGAGGGCTGCGGGAATCACTGCGCATCCTGGATGTGATTGCGATCCAGGATGAGAATCATCCGTCTCGTCGGCATGCGCCAGCATCGCGTTCGTTAGCGCTGCTTCAATCGGGCCGCATACCAATTTCGACGAGACCACCGTCGCGACTGCTTTTCCTCCGTATTCCATTGCAAACGCCAACGCCGAACGTCCCGGTGGCAGCGCTGATCCCGAAATCATCGCCGCAAGAGTATCCAGGACGTGGCGTTTCGTCTTCTCTGTTACCTCGTCGGGCAAGGCTTTCCCGCTCGCCTCGGCCATGTAGGCGCTCAACGTTTTCATGACGGGGCCGACCGTTTCAGCCTTGCCGTCGGCGGTCGCTGCGGCAACGCCCACTGTGGTAGCTGCCACGCCGCGCGGCAACGCAAAACCAGCGGCGGCTAGACCAGCCAGTTCGAATAGACTCCGCCGCGAAAATCCAGGTCGTTCAGCAGTCTTCAGCACTTCAGCGGTTTTTTTTCGTACCATCTTTTTTGTTCCTCTAGTTCAAGACCCGAGAACAGGATTCATTAAAAGAACCTCTTCGAAACCGCTGCTGGTATGAATGGACGCAACTGCGACGTGCAGAATAAGCTCACGCGTATGCCCGCCACCTGAAGCAAACATTAATTTACCTTTATGCGCATCGGCATCGACAGCGTTTTTCCGCGAGGGGTGAAACAAAATTAATCTAGCTTTCAGCCTTTACACGGATGCCGTGGCGTACACTGCAACCTTTCGCAGCTATGGCTGCTGCGATCCTTTGTTAATCGCAGCACCGCCAAACTTAATAAGAACAAAATTGGGAGCTTAGGATGAAAACCTACCTGTTAATTCTGTGTGCCTTCTTGCTTCTCGCAGGAGGGCCCGCTCACGCCCAGAGTAATCCCCCTATGAAGTTGATTCAGTCCATCCCGCTACCCAATGTGGAGGGCTACTTCGACCACATGGCGGTGGACTTGAAGGGGCAGCGCTTGTTTGTTCCCGGGGAACACCAGCGCACTATTGAAGTCATTGATCTTCGTGCCGGAAAGGTAATACACACCATCACAGGCTTCGGCGGCGACCCCCGCAAAACAATTTACCTTCCGGAGGTGGACCAAATCTGGGTGGACGACGGCGACTCGACAGTGAAAGCCTTCAGTGGAAGTTCTTACGAGCTGATTAAGACTGTTCCGCTGTCCGGGTACGATCTTGACAAAGATTCCAGGAGGGTCCCCGACAACGGCGTCTATGATCCAGCGACTCACCTTTTCTATCTGGGAGATCGCGCCGACTCCACACCGAATGCCGGGCCAAAGGGGTCTATCGAAATTGTCGACCTGAAAGCCGGTGCCTTGGTCGGCAGCATTACCGTAGAGGGCAAGAATCCTGCCGGACTGGTTCTTGATCCTTCGTCATCCAAACTCTACGTGGTGATGGGCGACACCAGCCAGGTGGTGGTCATCGATCGTGAAAAACGAACTGTCATTGCGTCGTGGCCCATCACGGGAGGGTCCGAACCGCATGCCGTCGCCCTGGACGGCCCCAATCGTCGCTTGTTCATCGGCAGCCGCGTGAAGCGGAGCCACATCTACAAACCCGGAAAGCTGGTAATTATGGACGCGGACAGCGGAAAAGTGATCGACGCCCTGGACACCGAGGGGGGCGTTGACGAGGTCGAATGGGAGCCAAAAACGGGCCGTATCTATTACACGGGGACCACGGAATTCATCGAGGTCTTTAAACAGATTGACGCCGACCATTACCAGAGTCTAGGAAAGGCCGCGACCGGCGCCCTCGCGAAAACTTCGTTGCTGGTTCCCGAAATGAGCCGCTTCTACTCCGCAGTTCCAAAACACATCGTTCTAACACCGCCAGTGCCTCAAGCCAAGGAGGCCTTCATAGAGGATGCCAAGATAAATGTGTACGAGATACTCCCTTAGCCCGACCTCTTCAGGAACCGGCGATCAATCGGCCTGTTTTAATTTTTCAATATAAGAGTTGTATGCCCCCTTGACTGCCGCCGCATCTGGAGTTGCGGCGGGGTGGGCGACGAGCGGGCTGATGAAGTGGTCCATCGCTTTGTCGATTTGTTCGAAGAGGGCCTGATTTGTTTTTGACATTGCGGTATCGCCTCCGTAGTCTTCCGCTTTATCCCAGGTCCGCTCTAAAATGCGGCCTAGCTTCGCCGCCATCACATTGTCCCCTTTCTGGGACGCCGCGAAAGTCAGCTGAGCCAGAGCGCGGTAAGCGCCCATTTTTGAATCGTCGACGCCGGCTGTCTGGGGAAAGTGCCTCTCTTGCGCGGGCGTTTCGACTTTCCAGAGGGTGCATAACAAAATCGTCAAACTACCGATAACTATAATGAAGCGATTTCTGACAAAGAAGGGGGACATTCAGGCTCCTTCCGATTCGAAGATGAGAACAGTAAAGGCATGTTACATTTCAGGCTCGCAAGAGGGAAAAATACTTCGGGCTGCGCAGGGCAAGAGTTATCAGTTTCAGTTGTCCACCAAGGAGTCTGTCAGCCGGCTTTGAACGCGCATCCCTAAAGAGCCAGGCCCGCTCTCAGTGCCGAAATGAATTACTAATTTAGTCTTAATTTTCGTTCATATTCGCCGTCTTTCGTAGTCATAACCCGAATCTCCTGCTAGCCTCGTCCCGCGTGTTGCGACGATTCAAGATAGAAAATATACCGGGCAATCGGGAATGCCTGCTCGGACAAAACGAGGAAACGAAAAAATGCATCACCTATTACGCAAATCAGGTTTGGCCCTTTCTGTTGCTGCACTTGTCCTGGCGTCCAATGCGCTCGGAGCCGAAGGCGGCGACAAATATAAAATTGTGAAGAAACTGCCCCTCGAAGGCGCCGGCCGATGGGACTATGTCACCGTCGATCCGGAAGCCCACCGCGTGTACGTTGCGCGCGCGACGCATGTCTCGGTTCTCGACTCCGAAACAGGTGCCGTTGTCGGTGACATTCCAGACACGCCCGGCGTCCACGGCGTAGCTGTTGCTCCCGATCTCGGCATCGGTTTTATCAGCGAAGGAGGAGCTGCCAAGGTCGCGGTGTTTGATTTAAAAACTCTTAAAGTCGAGTCCACCATCGCCACCGGAGAAAACCCGGATTCGATTCTGTATCACCCGTCCACTCACCTCGTTTTTGTCCAGTGCGGCAAAAGCAAATCGACTTCTGTCATTGACGCCAAAACCCAAAAAGTCGTGGCCACTATCCCGCTGAATGCCAAGCCGGAATACTTCGCGTACGACGAAGACGGCAATATCTTCGTAAATCTGGAAGACACTCATTCCATCGCCGTGATTGACTCAGCCGCCAAGAAGTTGAAGGCAACCTGGCCAATGGAAGGTTGCGAAGGTCCTTCGGGCCTCGCCCTGGACCGCGAGACCCATACATTGTTCTCAAGCTGCGACGGGAAATTGATGGTGGTCGACAGCAAGACGGGTAAGGTTCGCCAGAGTGTGGCCATCGGCGATGATTGCGATGGCGCATTTTTCGATCCTGGTACCGGCAATGTTTTTGCCTCTGCTGGAGCCGGGAAGCTTTCTATCATCCACGCCGATAAAGCGGGCAAATATTCCGTGGTGCAGGAGATCGATACGCCACCGGGATCAAAGACGATGGGCCTGGATGTTGTAGCTCACAAGGCCTATGTCCCTTCAGCTAAGTTTACTGGCGACCCGACCGCCCACCCGCGCCCGGCAGTGATAGACGGCTCCATTCAGGTGCTGGTCGTCGGCGAATGAGTTTGCAGTTGAGCCGACGGTGCTGAGCGAGGCCTTAAAGCTGTCTAGGAACAGGGTTGCGCGCCGAGGCCTTGCTTACGGCTCGAGGTAAATAGAAACTAATTCTCACTTAATTCGATTTTACCCTGCGGCAGCTATACTCTGGAAACATGGTTCGATTGGTCCGTGCATGAATTCCCGACAGGCGTTGATCGCCGCAGCCTTATATTTTCCTCTTGCTTGTTACCCGCAAGAAACTGGGATTCTCCCGCTCGAGTCCGAGCCTCATCATCGCCTGGTCTTGCACAATGAGTACGTGAACGTCTACTCCGTCGAAGTTCAACCTCACGATTTCGTACGGTTGCACAAGCACAAGGCTGATGCCATCAGCATCATGTTGAGTAATTCGGAAATTACTGTCCATGCTCCCGGCAAACCTGATTTGCATCAGAAGGTAGCAAATGGCCAATTACGCCTTCAATTCGCGGGTTACGTGCACTCGACTTCCATCGATGGTGATTCTACATATCGCAATGTCACGGTTGAGCTGCTTGTACCCCAGCAATCTCCCCAAAATCTCTGCGCCGCCGTAATCGCCGCCCAGGCGACGAATTGCCCCGAGGCACCCGCGCACTTCCTCACATTAGAACGTACTGATCAACCGCAGTTTCAGACCGCTCAGACTGACGTCGCACTCATTCGTATTTCTCTGGGACAAAGCAGTACCCTAGAGAAGACAGCATTCCCGCAACTGCTGGTGGTACTGGACGATTTGGAAACGGAAGGCGGGAACACTCCCAGGAAGGTTTTGCGCGCCGGAGATTTTCTGTGGCGCGACGCCAACACTGCGCCGGGCGTTTTCAAGAGCGTTAGCCCCAGCGAGGCACGAATCGTGGTGTTCTCTTTCAAAAATGAAAAGTCTGAGAAATAATTGCCAGACTCTGACGCAAAGACGGAAAAACCAAGGTTAGAACCACGATTTGCGCACGTGCTTCGCAAGACTGGTTTGCTGTAGGAGGCGAATTTGGATTACGCGGCATTATTGCGGTCCGCCCTCGTGGCTCTGTTAAGAAACAAAATGCGCAGCCTGCTGACGGTCATGGGCATCACGATCGGCATCGCTGCGGTAATCTGCGTAGTGGCTATCGGTAAAGCCGGCCAGTCGCGTGTCGAGCAACAGATGAATAATCTTGGAGACAACTTCGTGTGGATTGAAGCGGGTGGCCGCGCCGTCAACGGAGTGCGCACCGGCACTCATGGCTCGCCCTCTCTTTCAATGGCTGATGCCGCAGCCATAAAAAACCAGATTGCGCTCATCAAGAGTGTTTCGCCCAACGTCGATGACCACGTGCAGGTCATCTATGCCAATCAAAATTGGTTCACCGCCTACCGCGGCGTGTCGCCGGAATTCTTTGACATCAAGCGTTGGAATGTGGACCAAGGTTCGATCTTTACCCAGGACGATGTGGAGCGTGCCGCCGACGTTTGCGACATCGGACTCACCGTTCGCGAGCAACTCTTCGGCCCTGAAGATCCCATAGGAAAAGTGATTCGCGTCAAAGACCTGCCTTGCAAAGTGATTGGCGTGCTTCATCCGAAGGGCCTTTCCATGTCTGGCCAGGACCAGGATGACAACATCATCCTGCCCTACACCACGGCTCAGAAAAAAATTAAAGGTAACGCGTGGCTCGACGATATTTTGTGCTCCGCTGTGTCACAGAGCTCGGTGAAAATTGCCGGCCAAGAAGCCGCCGCCATCCTTCGCGACCGCCATCACTTGAGGCCAGAAGAAGATGATGACTTTAATATCCGTAATCCCGAAGACATCATTCAGGCTCAATTGGAAGCGAGCAAGACTCTGACGGTGCTCCTGATCGCGATTGCATCTATTTCGCTGGTCGTCGGCGGCATTGGCATCATGAACGTGATGCTGGTTTCCGTGACCGAGCGTACCCGCGAAATTGGTGTTCGAGTGGCCGTCGGAGCCACCGAGAAGGCTATCCAGTTTCAATTCCTTGGAGAATCCGTGATGTTGAGCCTGGTTGGCGGCGCTGCCGGGGTTTTGTTTGGAGTTTTCTGCTCTTACCTGGTCGGGCGAACGTTGAAGTGGCCGATGGAAACATCGCTTCAAGCCATCGCGGTCGCAGCGATATTTTCTATCTGTGTAGGCGTCTTTTTCGGATACTACCCGGCTCGCAAAGCTTCTTTACTCGATCCGATCGAGGCTCTGCGGTATGAATAAGAATGCCAATTCGCTGTAACGAGTCGTTGTTTTTACAGGGCAAGCATGAAAAAGAATCTCAAATGGTTGATTCTGGCTGTGGTGCTCGCGCTCGTGGCCATATTTCTCGCCTTCGGTTTCAATTCCAAATCGCAGGACCAAAACTTCACCGCTAAGGTGGAACGCGGCGACATCCATGATGTCGTGGAGGCCACCGGCACGATCAACGCAGTCATAACCGTCCAGGTCGGCTCACAGGTTTCAGGTGTTATCACCAAACTCAACGTGGACTTCAATTCTCGCGTCCACAAAGGCGATATCGTCGCCCTGATCGATCCCGCGTTATTCGAAGGCGCGGTGCTACAAGCATCCGCCGACTTGGATAGCGCCAAAGCCAACGTGGAAGCCGCCCGCGCTAATCTGGAAAAAGCGAAAGCGTCATTGGTGCAGACCAAAGCGGATTACGATCGCGCTACGCAGCTGACTGCCCAGAACATCACCAGCAAGCAGCAACTTGATCTGGCTAAAGCCAATTATGATTCTATGAACGCCAGCGTAGGAGCAGCTGTGGCGACTGTAACGCAGGCCCAGGCCCAGATGAATCAAAAGGCTGCGGCGCTGCGCGTGGCCCAGACCAACCTTAATTACACTGTGATTCGCTCCCCGATCGACGGGACGGTTGTCGCCCGCAACGTGGATGTCGGTCAAACGGTAGCTGCATCTTTGCAAGCCCCGACGATTTTTACTATCGCGCAGGACCTTTCAAAAATGTTGGTCTACACCAAGACCGACGAATCCGATGTTGGTCACATAAAGCCCGGGAAGCAGGTCACCTTTAAGGTGGACGCCTTTCCCAAGGAAAGTTTTCACGGAACGGTCTCCCAGGTACGCATGAATCCCACTACCGTGCAGAACGTGGTCACTTATGACACCATGATCGAATTCGAGAATCCGGAGCTAAAACTTTTTCCGGGCATGACCGCCTACGTGACTATTCCGGTCGCGGCGGTCCAAAATGTTTTGAAATTGCCGAATACCGCCCTGCGTTACAAGCCGCCCATGACACCAGAAGAAATTTTGCGCTTGTATCAACAATACGGAATCGATCAGAAACAAGTAGAGTCGGCCGAGAAATCTGCTGCTCCGGCCGGCTCCGTCGAATCAAATATTGCGCGAGCGCCGCGCCCTACCACTGCCGTGGTATGGAAGCTTCATCCCGATAACTCCGCGGAACCCGTAGAGGTCTCCCTGGGAATTACGGACCACGCCTTCACTGAAATTGGTGCGGTTCTCAAAGGTGTCTTGAAGGAATCTGACAATGTCATCGTCCGCTCCATCAGCTCCAAACTGGCGGCGCCGGGCGCAGTGAGACGCTAGGTTTCTTCGCGCCGGCGTTAGGCACCGTGGAAATAATTCATGTCTTCAACAATTGCAAACGAGTTACAGGGTTCAGCGACGGGCCGGGAGGTCATTCGCGTGGAGGATGTTCACAAATACTACGACCTTGGCGAAACACGTGTACACGCCCTGCGCGGAGTCAGCGTCGAAATTCAGCGCGGTGAATTTCTTGCCATCATGGGCGCCAGCGGCAGCGGCAAGTCCACCTTCATGAATATGCTCGGCTGCCTGGACCGCCCTTCTTCCGGAAGATATCTTCTCGACGGTATCGATGTTGCCGCACATGACAAGAAATCCCTGGCGTTGATCCGCAACCAGAAACTCGGTTTTGTCTTTCAAGGTTTTAATCTATTGGCGCGCACGACCGCTCTCGAAAACACTGAACTGCCGACACTTTACACAAAAATCGACAAGGCCGAACGCAATAAGCGCGCAAATGAGGCTCTGGCGATGGTGGGCCTCGCCAACCGTGCCGGACACTTTCCCTCCCAGATGTCTGGTGGACAGCAACAACGCGTGGCCATTGCTCGGGCTTTGGTCAATCGGCCGTCCATACTGCTAGCCGACGAACCCACCGGGAATCTGGACACCCGCACTTCCGTGGAGATTATGGAGATTTTCCAGAACCTCAACGACAAGGGGCTGACTATTGTGTTGGTCACCCACGAACTCGATGTCGCGCGCTTTGCGAAACGCGTCCTCATATTTCGAGACGGAAAGATTCGCAAAGACGATTTGGTCGACAACCGGCCCAATGCTGCTGACGTTTTAAAGACTCTGCCTACGCTTGAGGACTGATCCATTCACTGAAGGCTGGCAAAAGATCTACCTCCCGGATTCGAACAGCCTATTTTTTGAAGGTATTTGCTGCGCCAGTTCACTGCCGATTTCTTTAGCGAGTTTGGCTGCTTCCGCTTCCTGGCCATCACTGAAATCAAAGCCGACGACAATAAGGCCTATGGTATGTCCAGAGCTATCCAGGAGCCGCTCCAAGACCGTAGTCGATTTCCCCTTCATCTCCATGACCGGAATCCCCTTGTCCACAACGTGAAGATCCGCGCAGGAAGATTTCTTGCCGATCTTGCTCGAATCAGTAGAAGCGAAAATCACGCTGTTTTTGGAGTGTGGCTTCACTCCATGCAATCCCAGGTAAATAAGCTGGGGCTGGTGTTTTGCCGCCATTTCATCAACCAGCTGTTGCCCGAGTGATTTTATGCCACCCTGGGATCCTGCAGGCGAAGCGCAAGCGCAGATTGTGATGACTAGAATGGCGCTCACCCACCTCCCCAACCGACCGCACATCCTCTCCAACCAAACAGCGGCGCTCGCCTTCCACTTAATCGAATCCATCTGCCGGCTCCCTATCGAGAATTTTGATATCACAACCGCCGAGCTAGGCCACAGGTAGCTCGCTCTCAAATCCGGACTACTGTCAATCTTATCCGCTCTGCGCGCGGCCATTCCGCTTAATGTTACTGCAGTGAAGCATTGGTCGGATTCTTGGGGTTTAGCTTGGCGCTGACCTCAGGCGGTAACTGATCGGCTTTCGCTAACAGGGCACTCACCTGCCAGATTTGAGTTTCCGACAACGAGTCCTTAAAGCTGGGCATGCCGGATAGTCGAATTCCGTTTTTCACTTTCCAGAAATCCTCGCCGACCGGATCGTCAGTCACCATGTCATCGTGGTTAAACAGTTGAGGCGCGTGCGGAAACATTCCTTTGGCAGCATCGGGCTTCGGCTGGCTTGGCAGTCCGTGACAGAAAGCACAATCCTTTTGGTAGACATCGGCGCCCGCCTGTAAATCCGCGGTATTAAACGTGGCCAAGTCCCGCTTGGGTTGTTCGGCCCGTATCCTTGATTTTCTTCCCAGTTTTGCAAAGAAGGCTTCCACCGGCATGGACGGGTCTGCGGTTGCTACCGGTGCATGGCCCGTCGCCACGTACAAAAACAAAATAGCGGGAAGAATCAAAAGTCCGACTAGTACTCCGAACAGGAACTTCAAGTTAGGATTCAATCGCGGTATCCCCCGAACCAACCAAGTTATCAAATAATCTCGAAGCGCTTGCAGTGTAGTATCGCCAGGGTCGCAACAACTTAAATCATCATTACTTTTCGTTTAGGTACTTAACTCCGTCGGCGTAGCGGGCATATTGCCTATACCATAGCCTTTCACGAACGATCATTTTGGCTCACGCGTTCACATTCTCGCATCACACAAGAAAGGTCCACGGCAGCGCATGCAAAGTCTCAGTATCGCGGTTATTGCTGGCGACGGCATCGGCAAAGAGGTTGTTCCGGAAGGTGTCCGCGTGCTCGAGGCTGCCGGCCGGCGCTTCGATTTCCAACTTAGATGGCGCGAATTTGACTGGAGTTGTGAAAAGTATCTCCAAACCGGAGTCATGATGCCCGCGAACGGCCTCCAGGAACTGGCGAGTTTTGACGCCATTTTTCTGGGCGCGGTGGGCGATCCGAGGGTTCCCGATCACGTCTCGCTCTGGGGACTTCTTATTCCCATCCGTCGAGGTTTCCAACAGTATGTAAATCTTCGTCCCGTTCGCCTCTTCGCCGGAATTGAAAGCCCATTAAAAAATTGGAAACCCGGCGACATTGACTTCCGCGTTGTTCGGGAAAACAACGAAGGCGAATACTCCAACATCGGCGGCCGTCTCTACGAAGGAACGCAGCACGAAATGGCGGTGCAGCAGTCCATCTTCACACGTCGTGGAGTCGAGCGAATTCTGCGTTTTGCCTTTGATCTCTCGCGCACCAGCAAGAAACACGTAACTTCGGCAACCAAATCCAACGGCATCATCTACACCATGCCATTTTGGGACGAGTGCTTTCAGAAAATTGCCGCCGAATATCCCGATGTTCGAACTGACCAATATCACATCGACATCCTTACCGCTCACTTTGTCCGCCATCCGGATTGGTTCGATGTTGTTGTCGGTTCCAATCTGTTCGGCGACATCCTTTCCGACCTGGGTCCGGCCGTTGTGGGCTCGATCGGCATCGCTCCGTCTGCAAATTTGAATCCAGAGAAGCAATTCCCCTCGATGTTTGAGCCAGTGCACGGCTCTGCGCCCGACATTGCCGGAAAAGGTATCGCCAATCCGATTGGTCAAATCTGGTCTGGGGCCATGATGCTGCGCCATCTTGGGCAGCACGAAGCCGCCGATGCAATTGAGGGCGCCATCGCCACTGCTCTAGCCACACGAGATGTGCGCACGGCGGACATCGGCGGCCAGGCAACCACCAAACAAATGGGCCAGGCAATCGCCACTCTTGTTTCAGAGGCCAGGCCGGATTCATAAGCCGTTTTTTGCTACTCTCCGATCGCCAGGTGGCCTGACGCAAATAAATTCGTGGCAATACTCGGGATGATGTCCCTCGGGATTTTTTCGATCGCTTTCATGCCTGGTTACGCGACAATCGGACTCGGGGGGAGTGTCGGTATATCTGTCGGTAATTGCCACGCCAGGTCACAAAGGCTTTTACGTGAGCTGGCAGTCCGGCAGCCAGCAGGTTGCAGTGATGTTCGCCGCCTCCGTCGGAGTCATCCTCAACTCCGTTCTTCCGACGGAGAAGTTGCAACGGCGGGGATGGCGTGTGCCGCTCCTGCTTGGCTGCCTCATTATTCCCTTTCTTTTCAGGTTAAGAAAATCGCTGGAAGAAACAGACGAGTTCCTGGCGCGCAAGCACCGGCCGGCGACTTTGGAGATTTTTCGTTCACCGCGAACCAATTGGGCCATCATAATGGTGGGCACATTCATGGTAACGATGACGACCGTCTCGTTCTATATGATCACGGCGTACACGCCGACCTTTGGAAATTCCGTGTTGCATCTCGCTAGCGCCGATAGCCTCATCGTCACACTTTCGTCGGAGCTTCCAACTTGTTTGGCTGCCGATTATGGGCGCGCTATCTGACCGCATCGGGCGCCGGCCACTGCTGATCGGATGCACGCTATTAATGCTGATCACTGCATATCCTGCGATGCTTTGGCTGGTAAGGGACCCGTCATTCGCCAGATTGTTGGCGGTTGAGCTCTGGCTGTCTTTTATTTTTGGCAGCTACAACGGAGCGATGGTAGTGGCCCTTACCGAAATTATGCCCGTCGAAGTGAGAACTTCAGGATTTGCTTTAGCCTATAGTTTGGCAACCGCAATTTTCGGCGGCTTCACTCCTGCTTAAGCACTTACTCAATTCACGTTTCCGGGAACCGAGCTATTCCCGGATTGTGGTTGTCGTTTGCAGCGGCGTGCGGCTTGGTGGCAACTCTGTTTTCCAAACCTCAGAACTCCATAGTACGCAGCGAACCAACCCTGTTCGCAAATCCTAGTTGAATCGCCGGTGTTTGACGTCAGTCAAAAAACTGCAGTATCAATCTTCACGAACCATGCGGCGTCTCGGACGCCTATTCTCAACAAAGTGGGGATGTCCACCCCAGACCGCCATCAACCTAAACGGATATTAATTTTGGCTACACCCAAATAGCCCATAGACTTCTTGAGTGGGCATCGCTTAAACAGCGAGCCACTGATATGAGGAAGAACCGGACGCGACTTCCTTCCAAGTTCGAAAATGTCTTATCGGTTCCTTCCGCCACCCAGCCTTTGGCGATTTTCAAAGGAGACCCAGAATGAAGAAGGTCGCGTTCACGTTTCTGCCGTTGATTTTGGCTTTTGCAGGTATTGCGGTGGCGCAAGATAAGCTACCGCTGAAGCTCATTAAGACCACCCCCCTTCCCGGTTTTACCGGTGACTTTGATCATTTCGCGCTCGATTTGGGCGGTAAGCGATTGTTCCTCACTGCGGAAGATCACAAAACGGTAGAAGTATTTGATCTGGACGGCAATCGCATCCACAGCATTACCGGATTCGGCCAACCTCACGCAGCTCTTTTCCTTCCGGAAGTCAACCAGCTGATCGTTACGGATGGTGATGACTTCGGAATGGTCGAATTGGTGGACGGTAAAGATTACAAGATCCTGCGCACCATCAAGCTGCCCGGCGGCGTGGACGGCGCGGTCTATAACCCCGTCGATCATTGCTATTACGTGGAGAGCGGCAGCGACGAGGCATCGGTAAAATCGCATGTGCTCAACATCATCGACACAAAAACGTTCACGCACGTCGGCGATATCACCCTCCCCGGCAATCACTCCGAAGCCATGGCAATCGATCGGGAAGGAAAAAAACTTTACGTAAATCTCACCGGCATGAATCAAGTCGGCGTCGTGGACCTCCAAAGCCGCAAAGTTTTGAACACCTGGCCCGTACCGGAAACTCAAACCACAAACGCACTGATACTTGATGAGCCAAACCAACGTCTCTTTGTTACCGGACGCAAGCCGCCCAAGCTTGTGATATTGAACTCCGCAGACGGCACAATGGTGGCGTCCTTTCCGATCTCAGGATTGAATGACGACATGTGGTTCGATAACGCTAAAAAGAGAATTTATGCCACCGGCACGGAGACTACGTCAGTTTTCGAACAGGAAGATGCCGATCATTACAGGCATCTGGCTGATGTTCCCACAGGATTTCGAGCCAAGACATCAATCTTTGTGGCGGAATTGAATCGGCTTTACGTGGCCGTATCCGGCAAAGGCAAAGCCAGCGCCAAACTCGCAGTCCAAGTCTTCGAGACCGCGCCATGAGCGATCAACTTTAACGATTAGATATTATTTCAGTTTCCTGGCGCACATTTTTGTGCC
>JBBSFG010000039.1:0-17602 GCA_038238965.1 Candidatus Acidiferrales bacterium
CGCTTCATTGACAGGGGGTTGAGGCGGCGAGTATGCTTTTTGTGGGTTGCGGCGTTCCTCGTAACAATTCCGGCGGTTCTGGCGCAATATTTGGCCAGCGTTCTGGCAGTGCTTGCAGTGACGCCCGCGGCACCTTTTCCTTAGTGACCAACTGAACGGTCCACCTCTTTGCAGAGCAATCCCGGTAAGGATCTCGCAAGGACTACTTTCGACTAAACAGGGATTTTATCCCGGAGGCCTACAACCATGTTTTCCGACCACGACAACCCGACGACGAATACCGGTGCTGCGGCAGCTGCGGCGCCGGAAACGGACAGTGTTGCGAAGGATTCGAACAGCCAGCAGGATTCGGTTGCGAATGAAGCTGGCGAGCAGAAAAATCAGGCGAGTGAAGTGAAACACGACGGACAAACGAGCGGCGGACATGCTGCGACCGGGCACACTGGCGGCGGACACGCCGATGATCGCGCAGCTGACGGACAGGCCGAGAATGCAGCGGCGGTGCCGCAGGCGGATGGCGACTCCGGGGCGAAGGCTGTTGATTCGAACGCGGCGGAAAGCGGTTCCGCTAGCACACAGACCGCGGAAAGCGCGCAGGGCGTAGCGCAGGACGCGGCGCCAGCAGAGGCGCAGCACGTTGTTGAGGCGGGGGCGGCTGCGGCAGTCGATGCGGAAGCAGCGACGGCGGCGGATGAAGCGGCCGGCTCGGAAGAGATGAGCAAGTTGATGGAGCAGTACGACGAGAAGCAGGAAGCGGCTGCTCAGAGCGAAATTATTGAAGTGACGGTGGTGGCGTACACCGAGCACGGCGTGGTGGTGGATACCGGGCAGAAGACCGAAGGGCTGATTCCCGCGGCGGAATTTTCGGAGACGGAGATTCCGCGTCCGGAGCCGAACAGCAAAATTGAAGTGCAGCGCACGGGCGAGCGCAAAGATGGATATGAGATTTTGTCTTATCAGAAAGTGCTGCGCCGGCGGATGTGGGAAAAGCTGGAAGCGTCATTCAAAGCCAAGGAAACGGTGAAGGGTAAAGTAGTGGACCGCATCAAGGGCGGACTGGTGGTGGATATCGGCGTGCGCGCGTTTCTGCCGGGCTCGCAATACGATTTGCGGCCGACGGCGAACCTGGACGACTTGATGGGCCAGGAAATGGAAGTGCGCATCACCAAGCTGAACCGGCGGCGCGGCAACGTGGTGGTGAGCCGGCGGGCGCTGCTGGAAGAAGGGCAACTGGCGAAGCGCGCGGAATTGATGGAATCGCTGAAGGAAGGGCAGACCGTTCACGGGCACGTGAAAAACGTGACGGAGTATGGCGCGTTCGTGGACCTGGGCGGAATCGATGGATTGCTACACCTGACGGACTTGAGCTGGGGACGGGTGAAGCATCCTTCGGACATGCTGAAGCCGGACCAGGAGTTGGACGTAATTATTTTGAAGTTTGACAAGGACAAGCAGCGGATTTCGCTGGGGCTGAAGCAGCTGATGCCCGACCCGTGGGTGAATGCTTCGGAGAAGTATCCGGCGGGCGGCAAGGTCAAGGGCAAGATTGTGGGCGTGGTGGATTACGGCGTGTTTGTGGAACTGGAACAGGGGATCGAAGGGCTGGTCCACGTTTCGGAAATGAGCTGGAACAAGAAGCCGACACATCCCTCGAAGCTGGCGAAAGTGGGCGATGAAGTGGATGTGGTGGTGCTGGACATCAAGCCGAGCGACCGGCGGGTTTCGCTGGGGATCAAGCAGGCGCAGGCCGATCCGTGGATGCTGGTCGCGGAGAAGTATCCGGTGGGGACGATTGTGACCGGGAAGATTCGAAACATCGCGGAGTTCGGCGCGTTCGTGGAGATTGAGGATGGTTTCGACGGGCTAGTACACGTGAGCGACGTGAGCTGGACGGAGCGCATCAAGAATCCGCACGAGGTGTTCAAGAAGGGCGATGAAGTGACCGCGAAAGTTTTGCGGATCGATCCGGAGAACCGGCGGGTGTCGCTGGGCATCAAGCAAGTGAACGATATCTGGGGCGACTGGTTCAAGCAGCACAAGGTGGGGCAGATCGTGAAGGGCAAGGTTTCGCGGATTGCCACGTTTGGGGCGTTCGTGGAGCTGGGCGAAAATATCGAGGCGCTTTGCCACAACACGGAGATCGAAGAGCACAAGCGGAGGCGCGATGAAGGGCCGGCGCCGATGCACAGGGTGTCTACGGGTCCGCTGAAAAGCGCGGGACCGCTGGAGCCGGGCAAAGAATACGATTTCAAGATCGTGAAGATCAGTCCGGAGACGCGGCGTATCGGATTGAGCTATCGCGCGGCGGTGAAACAGCAAGAACGGCGGGAGATTGACCAGTACCGATCGACGTCGACTGCGAAGTCGTCGTCTACGGCGACGATTGGGGACGCGCTGAAATCGAAGCTGGGGCGGTAGGCAACGGTTAACGGCGGCGCACTCTTTGATTGGATTTTCCGACATCGCAATATTTGGCAAGATTGTATTTGGACAATTGTATTTACCTTGAGGCCAATTTAGTGATAGGAAGGATGCACCCGGGAGAGGATTTGACCCTCTAACCCGTTTCGAAACACCGATTTGAGTGGTGGTAAAGCGGTCAACGAAGGTCCGGCGGCTGGCGGTTAAAGGCGTATAGAAATTATGAGCAAGCATCCTACATTGACGAAGGCGGACCTGATCGAAGAGGTGCTGCGCGTATCGGAGCTTCCGCGAAAAGAGTCGGAAACCATCGTGGAGACGATTTTCGAGAGCATCATCGAAGCGCTGCAAAAAGGCGACAAGATTGAAATTCGCGGGTTTGGAAGTTTTCGCACGCGGCAGCGGCGCGGACGCATCGGGCGAAATCCGAAGACGGGGGCGAAGGTGGACGTGCCGCCGAAGAAGATACCGTTTTTCAAGCCGAGCAAAGAGCTGAAGGATTTTGTGAACAACTCGGAAGGCGATGTGAGCGGCGGCGCAACTGCGGCTTCAGGCGCGCCAGCTGCTGCGGCTCCGGGCGACGCGACGCATTCCTGATTATTCGTTCCTGGAAACAATAATTCCCTCCCACTAGATTGATACGGAATAGCTGCGCTCGCGCGAAGCCGGCGAATTGTGCGTTATGCTGTGCGAGCGTTATTCTCTCCAGGGTTCATTAAGGATGCACGATGGATTATTTATGGTCGCCATGGCGGTATACGTACATATCGCAGGTTCATGACGAAAAGCAGGTGGAGTGTATTTTCTGCGACGCGCTGGAGCGCAAGGACGACGCGGCGACGTTGATCGTGTTTCGCGGAAAAAAAGTTTTTGTGATTCTGAATCGCTATCCGTATACATCGGGGCACGTGATGATCGTGCCGTACGCTCATGTGGCGGAATTGCGATTGTGCGACGCGGAGACGCTGGCGGAAATGATGCAGCTTGCGGCACGGGTGGAGCAGGTGTTTGGCGTGAACTACAAGCCGGACGGGATGAATCTTGGTATGAACCTGGGGAAAGCAGCGGGGGCGGGAGTGGCGGGACATTTGCATCTGCATGCATTGCCGAGATGGTTTGGCGATACAAATTTCATGACGGTGACGGGGGAGACACGGGTGCAGCCGGAGGATTTGGGGATTACGTTCGAGAAATTGCGGAAGGGGTTGGCGGCGGGGTGAGCGGATCCGTTCTCCTCAACAAACTTGCTGGCTTGCGCGATACATCGAAGAGAGATTCCTCCGCTGCACAGGCCGCTCGTTCGCCCTTCGGCGGGCTCAGGGTAAACAGGAGCGAACGAGGGGAAAAGGCATCGGCCTGCTCCGGCCGGAATGACGGATTTGGGCTAATCAGGGAATTGTTGCCAAGATCAGATGAGTATGGACTACGTGGCGAGACTAGCGGGGCGAGGCTAGCCGGGCGGGGCTAATTTGGATCTGGAACTGACGGGCGAGCAGGAATTACTGCAAAAGAGCGTTCGCGAGTTTGCGGAGGCAGAAGTGCGGCCGCACGCGAAGGAGTTGGACGAGACCGGGCGGTTTCCACGGGAGATTTTCAGGAAAGCGGCGGAACTGGGTTTGACGGGGATCGCGTTGCCGGAGAATGAAGGGGGCGCGGGATTCGACCACATTGCGTACTCCATCGTGATTGAGGAGATTTCGCGATGCTGCGCGTCGACGGGGGTGATTTTGTCGGTGCAGAACTCGCTGTACTGCGATCCGATTCATCGTTTTGGAACGGCGGAGCAAAAGGAGAAGTTCTTGTTGCCATTCGCGCGAGGGGAAAAGATCGGCTGCTATGCGCTGACGGAGCCGCAGGCGGGTTCGAATGCGGCGGCGTTGCAGACCAAAGCGGTGCGCAACGGCGGCGGCTACCTCGTGAACGGAACCAAAGCATGGATAACCAATGGGGGCGCTGCGGATGCGGCGATTGTGTATGTGAATACCGATCCGGCCAAGGGAGAGAAAGGGATTACCGCGCTGGTGATTGAAAAGGGCACGCCGGGATTTCGCGTGGGTAAAGAAGAAAAGAAACTGGGGATCAGCGCAACGGCGTGCAGCGAACTGGTTTTCGTGGATTGCGAAGTGCCGAAGGCGAATCGCATTGGTAATGAAGGCGAAGGGTACAAGGTGGCGCTGTCGACGCTGGATGGCGGGCGAATTGGAATCGCGGCGCAGGCTACCGGGATTGCGCAGGGCGCGTTCGAAGCGGCGTTGAAATATTCGCAGGAGCGCATGGCGTTTGGGCATCCCATCGCGCAGTTTCAGGCGATACAGTTCATGCTGGCGGATATGGCTACGGAGATTGATGCGGCGCGATTGCTGATTCGCAAAGCGGCGTGGAAGCAGGACAGCGGGGCGCGCTTCAGCATGGAAGCGGCGACGGCGAAATTGTTTGCAAGCGAGATGGCCACGCGGGTGACGCACAAGGCGATTCAGATTCATGGGGGAAATGGATATAGCCGGGAGTATCCGGTGGAGCGGAATTATCGGGACGCGAGGATTACCGAGATTTACGAGGGGACGAGTGAGATTCAGAGGTTGGTGATTGCGGGGTGGGTGTTGAAGGGGTAAGGCGAGATTGAGGGTCGGGCGGCTAGGCTTGCGCGACGAATTGGAGCTGATTGGTACGCTTGGCTTGCGCGATAGATCGAAGAGAGGTTCCTCCGCTGCGCAGCGCGACTCCTTCGCCCTTCGGCAGGCTCAGGGTAAACAGGAGCGAAGGAGAAGAAAATGCATCGCGCTGCTCCGGTCGGAATGACAGGTCTGGGCAGGCGGCCGAATTTTGTTGCCAATCGCCGACCTGGAATTTCACGTCTGGGTGCGTTGGCGGAATTGTTGCCAAGATCAGCTTGCATAGAATGGATTGCCAAAAGGCCCTGGGCGGGGTGGGTCTTTCGCCTGTTGGCACAGGGCTCAGGGTAGAGACTCGTAGTATTCTTGGCGCGTGTTGGAACTGGAAGTTTCCCTGCCGTTTGAGAGCGCACGCGATGAGGAATTTTTTTCTGCGCTACCGTCCGGGCCTGCGGTTTGTCTTGTAGAACTTAACGATGCAAAAGCGGAGCCGTTGCTGATTCGCACGCAGGATTTGCGGAGGCGGCTGCAACGACTGCTGGGACCGGCCGATCCGGCGAGCAAGCGGCTGAACCTGCGCGGGCTGGCGCGCGGGGTGCAATACCGGACGGTGGGATCGACCTTCGAACAGACACTGACGTACTACCAACATGCGCGGAGGCTTTTTCCGCAGCGGTATCGCGATTTGCTGCGGCTGCGTCCGCCGGCGGTGTTGAAGGTGAGTCTGCGAAATGCGTATCCACGATGCTATGTAACGCGGCACATTTCGGTGGACAGCGCGGGAGCGCCTTCGGGCGGAACGTATTATGGGCCGTTTCCATCGCGAGGCGCGGCGCTGGGGTTTGCGAATCGCGCGCTGGATTTTTTCAAGATGCGGCGGTGCCAGATAAAAATACGGCGGGATCCTACTTTTCCCGGTTGCCTGTATTCGGAGATGAAAATGTGCCTGGCGCCTTGTTTCGCGGGGTGTTCGAAAGAGGAATACGACGCGGAGGTGCAGCGGTTTGTGACATTTTTGGAGTCGAGCGGTGACTCGCTGCGGAGTGCGTTCGAGAGCGAACGGGAGCGGGCCAGCGAGGACATGGATTACGAGCGCGCGTCGGCGTTGCACAAAAAAGTGGAGAAACTGGACGAGGTGTTGCGCGGGCGGCCAGAGCTGGCGCGGCGGATACAGGCGCTGGACGCGGTAATCCTGCAACGTGGAGCGGGCGAGCAGGTGGTGGCGGCGTATCGCGTGACGGGGGGACAATTGAGCGAGCCGTTTTTTTTGCCGTTTGGGGAGATCGCCAGCCAGCCGCGCTCGGCGGAACATATATTTCGGAATTACCTGGAGCCGGGGGCCGTGGCGGTTACGCCTTCGCAGTTGCCGATTGGTTTCGAGGGGGAACAGGCGGCTGCTCCTGCAGCGACGGAAAATGTCCCGTTGGGCAAAGGCGAGCTTAGCGAACATTTGTGGCTGGTGGCCCGGTGGTTTTACAGCAATCCGCGGGCGGGAGAGATTTGTTTTCGGGAGAAGAATGATTGGCCGTATCGGAGAATTTTGCGGGCTTGTTCGAGGTTGTTGGCTCCGCCGATGGCGGAGAGCGTGTGAGGTCGTTCGGTCATTCATGCGAACAGCAGAATAGGTGTGGCTTGCGCGATCGATCGAAGAGAGATTCCTCGACTGCGCAAGGCGACAACTTCGCCCTTCGGCAGGCTCAGGGTAAACCGGAGCAAAGTTGGACAGAAAAAGCGTCGCCTTGCTCCGCTCGGGAATGACAGGTCTGGGTATTTTGGCTGAATGGTTGCTAATATCACGTGTCATAAGCACGAAATGCAGATGCTGAGTGAGTTGAGAATGCGAAGATCGCGAGAGCGACGATGACTACATTTGCTACGCCTGAGGGGACGCGGAGGTTTGCGGCGAGGTTTCCGGCAACGGTAGAAGGACATTTTCGCGAGGCGCAGAGGCTGGCGGTGTCTTCGATCGGGATGGGGACGTATCTGGGGAATCCGGACGATAAGACGGACGCGGGCTACACGGCGGCGATGATTGAGGCGGTGCAGGGCGGCATCAATGTAATCGATGCGGCCATCAATTACCGGTTTCAGCGCAGCGAACGCAGCATTGGCGCGGCGCTTGCGGTGTTGCAGGCCAAAGGCATCGCGCGCGACGAAGTGGTGCTGTGTACCAAGGCCGGTTACCTGACACCCGACGCAAACATGCCAGCGGACCCCAACGAATATTTTTTCCGCGAATACATCCAGCCGGGAGTACTGATCCCGAAAGACATTGTTGGTGGCGGGCATTGCATGACGCCGCGTTTTTTGAAAAATCAACTGGGACGCAGCTTGCGCAACATGCGGGTGGACTGCGTGGACGTGTTTTACCTGCACAATCCGGAGACGCAACTTTCGGAGATTCCCAAGGCGGATTTTCTAGAGCGGATCCGGGAGGCGTTTACGTTTCTGGAGTCCGCGGTAGTGGCGGGAGAAATTCAATATTACGGCGTGGCGACGTGGAACGCGTTTCGCCAGGAAGCGCAGGCGCAGGACGCGATGCAGTTGGCGGAACTGGTGCAAATTGCGCAAGAGATTGCCGGAGGGCGGCACCGGTTTAGATTTGTGCAACTGCCGTTTAATTTAGGGATGACGGAAGCGCTGACGCTGGGGAATCAAATGGTGGCGGGGCGAAAGAGAACGGTGATGGAGGCGGCGGACGACCTGGATGTAACCCTGATTGCGAGCGCTTCCCTGCTGCAGGGGCAAGTGGCCGCAAACCTGCCGGGGTTTGTGGCGGAGGCGTTTGGCCTGGAGAACGATGCGGAACGGGCGCTGCAATTTGTGAGGTCGGCGCCGGGGATTACGACTGCGCTGGTGGGGATGTCGCGGGCGGAACATGCGCGGGCGAATGCGCGGTTGTTGGGATTGGCGACGGCAACGGTGGACCAGTTCAGTAAATTGTTTTCGCGGGGGGAGAGCGCTTGAGGGCCTGTTGTTGAGATTCGCGCTGAGAAAAATGTTCAGCTTCCAGGTTGCCGTGGCGCACACGCTCTAGATCTGAGTCAAAGCCGCAAAAACAAAAGAAAAAGAAAGACCCAGGTTCATACACCAAATGCGAACCTGGGGCACCCGACTTCATCATTGAGTAAAACTCCATGTGCGACGCCGGCACATGGGGCATCCGGCTTTAATCTGAGCCAAGCAGCAAAAACAAAAGAGAAAGAAAGACCCAGGTTCATACACCAAATGCGAACCTGGGGCACCCGGTGCCCGGCGGAATGCTTAGGATTTGCTCGAAGCGAGGCGTTGGGTGAGCCAGGCGGTGATGGCGTGATCGACTTCGCTGAGCTTGCCGGCGAAGAAGTGGTCGACGCCATCGACGATGACCAGGCGGTTTTCTCCGGGCAATGAGGGGATCAGATCTTCCACTTTTTTTATGGCGCCGTGTTCATCGTTGCTGCCGTGGACGAAGAGCTTGGGCTTGGAGCAATCGAACAGGAAAGAGACATCGGCGTTGTTGACTGGAAGACCCAAGGCGATGAGATCCGTGACCTCTGGAGTCTGGCAGCCGACCCGCAGTCCGACGATCGAACCAAAACTGAAGCCGGCGACCAGCACGGGGACACCTGGAAATTCGCCGATTAGAAATCGTATGGCGGCGAGGACATCGCCGCGCTCGCCGATGGCGCGGTCGTGAACTCCCTCGCTGAGTCCCGCGCCGCGAAAATTAAAGCGCAAGACCGGAATGTTAAGTGCGTCGATGGATTTGGCGGCCTGGAAGACGACTTTGTTATGCATGGTGCCGCCGAAAAGTGGATGGGGATGGCAGACGACGGCGGCGAGCGGCGGAGGAGTGGTGCGGTGCGGAGTCCAGAGGATGGCTTCGAGTCGGCCGACTGGGCCGGCGATGAAAAAGTTTCGGGAGTCGTGGTGCTGGGTCATTTAGATTTAGTGGCGAATAGGGCCGGCAAACAAATTAGAACCTAACGTGGAATGATTGTCACTTTTGGAAAATGCCTGGAGAAAGTTTGACAGCGCCAGGCTTGCGCGATCAATCGAATAGAGATTCCTCGACTGCGTGACGCGGCTCGTTCGCTATAGCGAACGAGGAGGAAAGGCCGCGCCGCTTCGTCGGCGGCGCGCGTGTGCTCGGAATGACACGCCTGGGCGGTTTGGCTAAATCTTCCTGGTAACCGGTGAGGCTGGTATTGAAAACGACTTCAGACGAACTTGGTTAGGGACGATTTGAGTACTGCGAGGCATTTCCACGATGATTCACCTTTGGTCGCAACCCAGCCCCTGGTCAGCTCCAGTATCAAAGTGGTACCGGACTACGGGAAACGGAGGAAATCCCGCTTTTCACATTGCAGTTTGACATTGCCAGTGTTAGCGTTCGTGCATTCCAGCCAAGCTGAGGGAGCTGTATGGACAACGGGGCAGACCGCCGCGAAGCTCGCCGATTTACGATGAACCTGCCATTGAGCATTCTTCCATGGGAGAACACTGGCGACGAATTGCCGGCGAACATGCGGGATGTGAGCTACCGGGGGCTGTATTTTTTTGCCGGGCAGGATTTTGAAGCGGGGCGGGAGATTGCGTTTGTGATCACGCTGCCGAAAGACGTTCTGAAATCGAGCGATGTGAAAATCCGGTGCCGGGGAACAGTGGTGCGGGTCGATCCGAGCGAGAATGGAAAATCGGGCATCGCGGCGCGGATTGAGCGCTATGAATTTATTCCGTGCGTGGCGGCAGCGTAATTCCCTTCCCGGGCTGGGCAACCCGGCCTGAATAATCCCAACCTGAAGTCCATTCCTGTAGCGAGTACAATGATGGGAACGACGTTTGGGAGAGTTTATGTACCACTACGATGCCAAACAGGCTTTGGAAGAATTGCAGGAAGATGCGCTGCTGCCGCATCCGGTAAAGTTGCGGGATATGATTTTGCGGACGCAACTGGGGCCGGACGAGGCGAAAGAATTGAATCATGAATTTCAAACTTACCTGACGCGTTTTGGGGAATTGCAGAAGAATGCACGCAGCGTGCTGGAAAAGCTGGCGGCCGGACAGCGCAAAGCTTCGTGACGCCGTAGGATAGAATCCAGAATATGCGACGGAATACGCTGCTGATCGACGCGGACGATACGCTGTGGGAAAATAACGTGTTTTTTGAAAAGCTGATCGAGGATTTCATCAGCCTGGTGGAATCCTGCGGGTACACGCGCGCATATATCCGGCACATCCTGAACGAGACCGAGCGAAAAAATATACGGCAGTACGGCTATGGAGTGCGATGTTTTGGGCGCTCGCTGGAAGAAACGTATTTGAAGCTGGCGGAGCAGATGGCGACCAAGGAACTGGTGGCGACCATCAAGGAACGAGTACTGGAGCTGGAGCGCACGCCACCGAAAATTCTGGATGGCGTGCCAGAGACGCTGGCGTATCTGACGGAGCGGCACCGGCTGATTTTGTTTACCAAGGGCGAGGCGGCGGAGCAGGCGGCCAAGGTGGAACGCTCCGGGTTGCAAGGATTTTTTGAGTTCATCGAGATCGTGCCGGAAAAAGATCACGAGACGTACGGCACGTTGGTGCGCAAACATAAAATCGTGAAGGCACACGGATGGATGATCGGGAACAGCCCGCGCAGCGATATTAATCCTGCGATGAAGATAGGGTTGAATGCGGTGTACATCCCGCATCAGGATACGTGGCAATTGGAGCATGAGCCGGTTTTGGCGGGCGCGGGAAAATTGGTGATTTTGCCGGCGTTTCGGGAGCTGCGGACGCATTTTTAGGGTGTGAGTTCGGCGCGCGTTACTTCCTTTCGGTCGTTCAATCGTTCCGGTAACTCCCAAATTGGATGTTGAATACGACTCGCGGCGGCGGCAGTGTTGGTGGATGGAATGAGGAGGCGTTATGGCTACGGCGACGGCGGGGTTGGTGCAGAGTAATTGGCGGGAAGAGTGGTTTGAGTTTGAGAATGCGACGTATCTGAATGTGGCGGGAAATGGGCCGATGCCCAAAGTTTCTTTGCGCGCGGCGCAGGCGGCGATTGAATGGAAAAAGTTTCCGCAGCGGGTGCCGGACGAAGCGTACTTTGACGTGCCGAACCGGATTCGGGCTTCGATAGCGGAATTGATTGGGGCTAAGGCGGAAGAGATTGCGCTGACTACCGGGGCGAGTACCGGGATGGCGGCGGTGGCTTACGGCTTGTCGTGGAAACCGGGCGACGAGGTGATTACCGCGAAGGGCGAATTTCCGCTGCAATACACGACGTGGCGGCCGATGGAAGAGCGCGAAGGGCTGACACTGAAAATTGTGGCGCCCAGCGAACAGTTTATCACCGCGGAAGATTTGATTGCCGCGCTGTCGCCGAAGACGCGACTGGTTTCGGTGAGCCTGACGCGATTTGACGATGGTTCGATGATCGACGCGGCGAAGCTGGCGGCGGCGTGCCATGCGCAAGGGACGCTGCTGCTGCTGGATGCGAGCCAATGCTGCGGCGCGATTCCGATGAACGTTGACGAGCTGGGCGCGGATTTTATTGTGAGCGCGGGATATAAATGGCTGTTGAGTCCTTACGGCACAGGATTTTTCTGGGCGCGCAGCGAACACATCGCCAAGATGCGGCCCGGGCCGTTTTATTGGACGGCGGCGGAAGGCGCGAATCATTTTGGGTCGCTGGTGTTTAGCAATCCAAAGGCGGCGGCGGGGGCGCGGCGATGGGACGCGGCGGAGACGGCGAGTTATTTTAATTTGTCGGCCATGGCGGTGTCGCTGGAGTTTGTGTTGCGGATGAAGCCGGAGACGGTGGCGGCGCATAACCGCGCGCTGATGGAGTTGATGTTCGAGCGGCTGCCGAAGGATCGCTGCGTGCCGGCGAGTCCTTTGGACGCGGCGCGGCGGGGGCCTTATGCGTGCTTTTCGGGGCGGACGCCGGAGAAGACGGCGGAGCTTTATAAGAAATTGCAGGCGGAGAATGTGTTTGTGAGTTTGCGCGAGGGGAATTTGCGGGTGTCACCGCATGTGTTTAATACGGAGCGGGATATTGATCGGTTGATTGCGGTGGTTACGGCTTAGGAGTGCGGGTACTGGCGGGCTTGCGTGATGGATTGAGTTGAACAGCAGATCCCTCACCCGCCTGGAAAGGCGGCGGGATTCGGGATGACAACTTTGGTTTGGTTGTTGCCAAGATCAGATGAGAAACCGGCGTGGCTTGCGCGATAAATCGAAGAGAGATTCCTCGACTGCGCAAGCCGACAACTTCGCAGGAGCGAAGTTGGGGAAAAGGCGTCGGCTCGCTCCGCTCGGAATGACAGGTCTGGGCAGGCGGCGGTGATTTGCGCTCTGGATCGGGCGTGAACAGCAGGTCCCTCACCCCGCCAAAGACGCGGGATTCGGAATGACGGGTCTGGGTTTTTGTGCTGACTTTTTTGCCAAGTTAAAAGTGAAAAACACCAAGGCTTGGCGGACGAACGATGAGTTGCAGCTAGCCCTTCACGTGACGTTACAAAGCGGAGTGAACCTTAGCCTGCTGTCGCCGGTTCAGGTTAGCGGTCGGACGGGGAGTGGAAGGGGATGTGGACTATGGCCTCGAGGGCGATGGGTGTGCCCTGGCGGGTGGCGGGCTTGAATTTCCATTGGCTTAAGGCTTCCATGGCGTTGTTGTCGAGCTGCTCGTCCAGGCCGCGGACGAGTTCCACGCTATCGACTGAGCCATCGGCGCGAATCACGGCGTAAAGAACTACTTCTCCCTCGACATGTTCGTTAATTAATTGGGTTGGATAGCGCGGGTCGCTTTTTTTGATGGGCGATGGGCCGGTGAGATCCGCGGAGGCGACGTGCGGGGCGGAGCTGGAAGAGCGCAGCTCGGAGAAATTCAAAATCCAACTGCCGGTGGCGCTGTTTAGATTGGGCATGTTGACGAGCAAGGTGTAAACCTTTTTCGAGGCGAAGACCTGCTCGGGTTTCGCGCCGGGCGCGAGGGAAGCAAAATTTGGCGGGCCGGTGCGTTCCGGGGCGTCGGCAATCGGCGCGAGGGGATTGATCCTGAGTCCGCGCAGGCCGGGCATGGATGTCTTGGGCTGCGGATTGGCGCCAAGGCCGGAAATATTTTTTGGAATTGGATTGCCGCCGCTGATGCTGACCGCGGTGGAACTTTTTCCCGCGACGCTTCCTGCGGACGAACCGCCGCGACTGTCGGAAGCGCCACCTACTCCGCCGTTGGTGTTTGCGGCAGGCACTGGCTGACCGCCGGGGACGCCGGGTTGTCTGCCTTCCGGAGAAATGGAAATGCGAGCGGCCAGATTTCCCTGCGGCGGCGCGCTGGGAGCGACTGGACCGGGCGTGGCGGAAAGGGCGATGAAGGTGGGAGTGTTGGCATTCGAAGAGGTTTGAGAGAGTTCGGGTGCGGCGCCGGTGTCGGCGGATTTTTCGGGTTGCTGCGCAACGCGAGGGGCAGCGCCGGCGTTCAACTCCAATTTAGGGCGCGCGGGCGCGCTGGGAGACAGCGCCAAAGCGATTTGTGCGGGAGCGCCTTCGACGGCGGGCACATCCGGCAGCGGAGAAACTTTTACGGCGGCGGCGCGGCGCTCTCGGGGGTGGAGTTGGGCAAGCGCTTGTTCATTGATTTCGATATGCGGCTTCGCGGGGGCCACCGCGGGCTGCAACTGGACAATGTTCGGCAAACTGGGAAGGATTTTTGGCGGCGTGGCGGGCGCGGCTTTGTTGATTAAAGTCTGGCGCGGATGATTGGGCACGGCGGGGTCGGTGAAGATGCGCTGGCGGGGATGGAAAGCGTCAGCGCCTTCGATGGCGAGAGGCTTGGCGACGTCGCCGCGCGGACTGGGTTTTGCGATCGCGGCGGAAAGCTGAAGCGGCGGCAGGTCATTTATGGGCGCGGACCAGGTGAGCTGAAAATTTTCCAGCCCGGGATTCACGCGAGCGTGAGCGGGAAGCTGCGGCCAGGGCGCGACCAGAAAAATAATGTGCCAGAGGGCGGCAAGCATGATGGCGCGCTGCGGGATGCTGCTTTCGATCCAGCAATCCCTGAAAAATCCGCCGCTGAGAAATTTGACGGGCGCGGGCCGCGCGATCAGTGTTCGAATGCTGCTGCCGAGACTCTGGCGAAAACTGCCCCAGGGAACGTCGAGCTGCGGGACGCCGGCGGAAAGCGCGTAGTCAGGCGCGGCAAGCGGTGGGGCTTGCTGGCTGAACAGGTTGAGTGAATTGCCGGCCTGGCTAAATGACATGCAGTCTCGATTATAACGTGACGATTGATGGTTCCCGAAATTCCCAGCTGCCTAATCATTTGACGGATCAGCGCTTGCGAAGATAGATGTGGGCACGGGCTCAGGGGTTTTCCGTGTTTTCTGTGGTGGCGGACTGATTTCGTGCAGGGTCAACGCGGCGATAGAAGCCCAGCGCGGCGTCGCCCTGGCGCAAGAGGCGGACGCGATTTAGCGGGCCGAACGATTGCGGCAGGTCGAGAGATTTGCGGTGCTCGACGATGACGATTCCGTCCGGCGCGAGAAGCGCGGAGGAGGCGAGGAACTGCATCACGCGAGGATATTCGGCGGTGGCAGCGTACGGAGGATCGGCGAAAACGTAATCGCAGGGCGGGTCGCCGGCGTTGACGCGGGCGGCGAGCGATTCCAAGCCGCGCAGCGCGTCGGCGCAAATCACCGTTGCGGCGGAATTGATTTTTAGCGAGGCGAGATTTTTGCGGATCAGCGCGGCGGCAGGGGCGTGATTTTCGATGAAGGCCGCGTGAGCGGCACCGCGGCTGAGGGCTTCTATGCCGACGGCTCCGGTACCGGCGAAAGCGTCGAGGAAGCGGGAGTTGGAGATTCCGGCGCCCAAGACGTTGAAGAGAGTTTCGCGGAGACGGTCGCTGGTGGGGCGAAGGGATGAACCTTTCAGGCTTTTCAGGATGCGGCTGCGGTAGGTTCCGGCGATTACGCGCATGGTTTGGTTGGGATGGGAAGAGTGCGAGGCGTATCTTACCAAAACCCCCACGTGTAAAACCGACACGTGGGGCACCCAAAGTCAACGGCGAACGGCAAGCACCATTCTGCGGCTGCCAACCGAAAGTGCTCAGGCGATGCGGGCGAGGTGGTAGCGGCGCTGCCAGTGTTCGGGGAGGGACGCGAGGACGGTGCACAACTCGGTGGCGCGCGCGGCGTCGTCGGCCAAGGCGAAGGCTTCGCGGCGCGCTAGTTCGAGGAGTTCGCGATCGCGCAGCGGATTGGCAATGTGGAAGCCCATGTCGCCGGATTGGCGAGTGCCAAAAAATTCACCCGGTCCGCGCAGCAGCAAATCGGTTTCGGCGATTTCGAAACCGTTGGCGGTGCGCACCATGGTTTCGAGACGGGCGCGGGCTTCTTCGGTCATGTAGGGCGGAGCCATGAGGATGCAGTGAGATTTGGCCGCGCCGCGTCCGATGCGGCCGCGCAACTGGTGAAGCTGCGAGAGGCCGAAGCGTTCGGCGTGCTCGATGACCATGACGGTGGCGTTGGGCACATCGACGCCGACTTCGACGACGGTGGTGGCGACGAGGATCTGCGCTTCATTTTTGCGAAAGCGCTGCATGACGGATTCTTTTTCTTCGCTGCTTAGGCGGCCGTGCAGAAGGCCGAGCTTGAGCTTGGGGAATACTTCGCGGGAGAGGCGTTCGAATTCGTCGATGGCGGCTTTCAGCTCGAGCTTGGATTCTTCAATGACCGGATAGATGACGTAGCCCTGGTGGCCAACGGCGACTTCGCGGCGCAAAAATTCCCAGACGCCGGGAAGGTGGAGCTGAGTGGTCATGCGCGTTTCGATGGGGGTGCGGCCGGGGGGCAACTCGTCGAGAATGCTTACATCGAGATCGCCGTAGAGCGTGAGCGAGAGAGTGCGCGGAATGGGCGTGGCGGTGAGCACCAGCACGTGCGGCGCGTGGCCGTGAACGAGCGACTTGTCCATCAGGCGTTTACGCTGGAGGACGCCGAAGCGATGCTGCTCGTCGACGGCGACGAAGCCGAGGCGGGCGAATTCGACTTTGTCTTCGATGAGGGCGTGAGTGCCGATGACGAGTTTAGCTTCGCCGGATTTTATGCTTTCGAGGACGATGGCTTTTTCGCGAGTCTTGAGGCCGCTGATTAATAATTCGACGCGATAGCCGACGGGAGCGAGGATTCTTTTGGCGGCGAGATAGTGCTGCACGGCAAGAATTTCTGTGGGGGCCATGAGGGCGGCCTGCAGGCCGTTTTCGATGGCGATGACCGCGGCTTGCAGGGCGATGATGGTTTTGCCACTGCCGACGTCGCCTTGCAGCAGGCGGTTCATGGGCGCGGGCTTTTCGAGATCGGCGGCGATTTCGCCGAGGACGCGTTTCTGCGCGGCGGTGGGCTTGAAGGGCAGGATGCGCTTGAGAGCTTCGCGAATATTGTCTTCGCGCAGGCGGAAGGCGATGGCGTTTTCCTTGCGGGAGGCGCGGCGATCCAAAGCGATACTAAGCTGGTACAAAAATAATTCTTCAAAGATGAGGCGCTGCTGCGCGAGAGAGCGAAAGGTGTTGAGCGCGTCCATCGATTCGCCAGGCGGCGGAAAATGGGTGTGGATTAGAGCTTCGCGGCGCGAAGGAAAGCTCAGGCGCGCGCGCAACGCGGCTGGGAGAATGTCGGGCAGGTGGGGATCGAGCAAATCGAGCGCGGCGTAAATTGCGCGGCGAATGGCGCGCGAGCCGAACGTGCCGATGGCTTCGTAGATCGGGACGATGCGGCCGACTTCGGTGGAATCCATCTGCTCGCCGGTCATTTCCATCTGGGGATTTACCATTTCGATGCGGGCAGGGCGCAACTTGTCGATTTCGGCTTTGCCGTGAAGAATTAATGATTGGCCGGGCTTGAGGCGACCTTCGAGATAGCCGCCATGAAAAAATTTGACGGGGAGCTGGCCGCTGGCGTCGCGGACCAATAGATGAAAAACGGCGTCGCGTCCCCGCATGGTGCGGACGGCCTGGCCGCTCATGACTTGCACGCGGATGGTGTAGACGCCGTTGGGCTGGATGTCTTTTATGTTGGAGAAATGGATGCGGTCTTCGTAGCGGAAGGGCAGATAGTTGAGGAGGTCCTCGAGGGTGTGAATGCCGCGCTTGGCGAGCAGCTCGGCGCGCTGGGGGCCGACGCCTTTGATCATGCGGACTTCGGTGGCGAGGGTTTGCGTGGGCACGGGATGCGATAGTTAATTGCGTCGGTACGGTAAATTACTTCTCTCTTTATACCATTATGACAAAGCGGCCTGCCGGTAATGGACTGGTGCGGCGAAACTTGCGTGGATTTGGCGCGTATCCTAGAGTGAGGACGCGGCGCGGCGTAGTTGGACGCGGCGCGTCACTACTAATTAGGAGTCACGCGGGTTGTTCGATGTGTGGTGCGGAGACAAGAGACGAAAACCGGCGTGGCTTACCACGATAGATAAAAGAGAGATTCCTCGAATGCGCAAGCCGACTCGTTCGCCCTTCGGCAGGCTCAGGGTAAACACGAGCGAACGAGAATAAAAAGCGTCGGCTCGCTCCGCTCGGAATGACCGGTCTTGGCGGTTGTATCGGA
>JBBSFG010000040.1:0-17269 GCA_038238965.1 Candidatus Acidiferrales bacterium
ACCGTGGAAGAGCGGCCCGATGGGCTGAGAGTGGAGGGGCGTAAGGCAGGGAAGTTGCACGGCGCGGAAATCGATTCGAAAGGCGATCATCGCATCGCCATGGCCTTCGCAGTCGCGGGCCTGGCTGCGGAAGGAGAAACAATTATTCGCGGCGCGGAATGCGCGGGAGTGTCTTATCCCACATTTTTCGAGGATTTGCAGCGCGTGGCGCAACGCTAGAAAAAACTATTTGCCCGCTCTGTGTTGCCGGCGTCGCTAATGTTCTTCCGGCTCGGGGATCGCGACGGAATTGTTTCCGGGATTTGGAACCTTGGGCACCCGCGGCGGCGTGGGAGCTTCGCCGCTGGTCCTGCGCAGCGAAATATTTCCGTAGCTGGTCTTCAGAATAATTTTCGTGGGCCGGCCGCTTCCGTAGCGCCCTTGCAGGTGGTTGTCTCCCCCGCCGTTTGTTTTTGACAGCAGCGGCGCAGAAAAATCCGAATCGATATCGCAAGAATGGCAGTCCGCGGTGATCTCGAAACTTGCGGAACCCGGCAGGCTTAGCGAAATCGTGGCGTTGGCATTGGTGATTTCGATATCGTCTTTGGGCGGCGTGGAGTACCGAATCTCGATGCTGCCGTCGCGATTATCGATTTTCGCCTTGCCGCCCAGATTCTCCAGGTCCATATCGTAGCGGTTGGTGCGTAGTTGCAGGTTTCCCGGCGCATCGGAAATTTCCAGGTTGCCGGAGCTCATTTCAAAGTGGCCGCCGAGCTGGCTGAGGGTCATATCGCTGCGCTGCGAAATATAGCGTACCCCTTTGGCGATTTTATCGGCGCGGATCGGCCCGTAAAATTCGCCGTCCACGGTAAGTCCCCCGGTGGCGCCGGTAATTTCGACTGCGCCGCCCTTGCCGGAAAGTTTTATGTCGCCCTTGGTATCGGATACCTTCACGTCGCCGTGGCGCATGTCGATGCTCACGTCGCCGTTGGTATCGCGCACGTCCACGTCGCCATTCTGATTGTTCACGCTCACCGGGGCGGCCATGTCCGAAATGACGATGTCGCCCTTGTCCGCGCTGCGCACGGTGAGCTGCGCTTTTTTGGGCACCAGGATTTCCATGTCGAAGTCCAGCCGCGAATCGCCGGTATTCGACCCGCTGGGGTGAATTTCGTAGCTGTCGCCGTTTTGCACTACCTCGACGGTAACCCCTCTGGCAAGTTTTTCCGCGTCGCCTTCATTCCAGGCGCGGACATTCTTTTTACCGCTGACGCGAATCTCCGGCGTGTCGGACGCGCGCACCGTAATGTCCCCGTGCGTGCCGCGAACAGTGATGCGCGCGTTGGCCGGGACAGTTTTCGGAGCGATTTCCAGATCGTAATCGTACGAATTTCTGCCAAAATCGCCCAGTTCGATGTGCGTGCCGGGGAATTTCTCCTTTACCGCATCCACGGCTATCACCACGCCCACCAGCGCCAGCAGGCCGATGATCAAGAAGATTTCGCCCGCGGTAATGCGCGCGGCGCCGGGTTCCAGCGACCTGCTGGAAGTGCGCTCATAAAGTTTCAGCACGCCCCAGAAAATGATGATCAGCGGCCACCAATGCCGGAACACATTCTGGAATTCAAAGCCGCGATAGTTGTGCAGCAGCAACAGCGAACCAAATACGATGAGAACCAGTCCGCTGAAAATCCCACTGCTGCGTGGACGAAGAGACATGGAGGATTATTGTCCCTGTCCCGGATATGTTCCCGGCGGATTCTGCGGGGGCAAAGGAGAACCTGGCGGCGGAACGGGCGGCATGGGCATCACCGGTGGCACGGTGGACGAAATGTGGCCGTCCATGGGCGCCAGTGCGGAGGCCAGGCTGATGACCCCGATCACCACCAGAATTACGGGCCACATCTGTCCGAACCTCAAACCGTGGTGACTCGTTTGTTCCAACAAAAACAGCACGCCGACGGTGATGATCACCGCAGGCCCCATCAGGCTGCGAATGGTACAGCGCCTGCACGTGCAACGAATACGATCACTCATCGGTGTTGACCTCTACTCCTGTTTTCTTCTACGAATCTTCCGGCCGTATTTCTCGTGCAACTTTTTAAGGACGGCGACCAAGTTTGTTGCGGAACATCATTACGCCCACACCAATCAGCACCAGCGGCCAAAATCGTTCCAGGTTATAAAACGGAAACCACGAGAAATTGTTCAGAAGAAAAAGAAGTCCGAGCCCGATCAGTATGATCGGCCCGATGGGCCGGTCTTTGCTCCACGATTCCAGCGGATCGACGGAAGGCTGGCCAAGTTGTTTGGCTTTGGCGGTGCGCATGGCGTCAAACGCCATGTAGAAAATAAATCCCGCCAGTAAAAGGCCCAATGCGGTGTCCGCGCCAGCGCCGATGTCGCTACTCAGCCCCACGATCATCGCCGCGAAAACCACGATGTGAATCAGCGCCTTGTTGTATTCGCCGTTGTAAACCGCGCCGAGGCCGGGAAACAGCCCGAGTATGAACGCGATCACGGGGCTGTTTCCCGCGCGAACCGGCGGAGGAACAGGTACGCCGGGCGGCGGCACACCGGGAGCAGTGTATGGCGTGGGTCCGGAAACATATGGCGAAGCGGCGGACGCTGCCGGTGGGATTCCCACAGCGCCGGCCAGACAATCTTCGCAATAAAACACATCGCGAATCGGCCTGACGCACGTGCCGCACAACGCCTTGCCGCAATTCCGGCAGTAGCCGACCGCGTCCACATCGGGATGGACGGCACACTTCATCGAATTCTCCTCTCGAATAAGAAGGGCAATCCGGCGGCCAGCATCTGCGAATTTCTGTCGATGCCATTGGCGCGGTTCTGCTGTTTTGGTGCGGCCGGATTCGTGCCATCGGTGCGGCCCGGGTCAGTGTTCGGTGAAGATTGCGGCCTGCTGTGTTCCTGCGCCGGATTCTGCTGATCGTCCTGCGTCAGCCGCGATTGAATTTCGTACACCACGCGAAGATCGCTGACGAATTTTGTGCCGCGTGCGTAAACTAGATGCGTCTGGCGGTCAAAATTGCGATAGATCGTGGTGGGTTTCAGATCCGCCAGTTTGGGTTTGCGCCACGAGAATCCCGACGCGGAAACCACGATTAAAAATGTAGCGACTACGCTTACCAGGCCATAGCCTACGCGAGCGTTCGCCAGCGAAGTCACCCATGCCAGTGCCGCGCGCCATCCGGTTACCGTTTCACGCGGCCCCAGAGTGCTATCCAGGATGGCGTAAATCAGCCGCAGCGGAGTTTCCAACTCGTCCATGCCATGCAGATCGGTAAGCAGATGCGAAACGCTGGCCACCAGCGGCGCGCACTGGGGGCAACTGGAGACGTGCGCATCAAACGCCTGCTGCTCTTCAGGCTGCAACAAACCTTCAAGATAGTCGGTCAGCCGCTCTTCGGTAAGTTCATGGGTCCATTGCATGGGGGTCATGACGGGCGCACTCCCATCTGCTGCAGGATGCGCGCAAGTTCAATTCGTCCGCGATTGATTCGCGATTTCACGGTGCCCTCGGGGACGTCCAGCGTGCGCTGGATCTCGCCATATTCCAGTTGCTGCAGGTCGCGCAAAATCACCGCTTCGCGCAACTCCGGCGAAAGCTTGGTCAGCGCCGTCTGGATCTGGCTGCTCAGTTCTCCAAGCAGCGCCAGTTCATCGGGGCGGCGCGCGGAAGAGGCCTTGTTCTCCACCACCGGCATGGCGTCATCGAGCGAGTCGGTGATGCGGTCCCGCTTGGTTCTACGATAGTGGTCGATTAATAGATTACGAGTCACGCTAGTCACCCACGTTGCAAAGCCGCCGTAAGCCGACCGGTAGCTACCCAGGGTTTTGTACACGCGAAGGAACACATCCTGCGACAGGTCCTCCGCTTCCGCGCCGTTACCCGTAAACCGGTAACAAATGTTATAGATGCGGCGCGTGTGGCGGCGCACAAGTTCCTCCCAGGCCGACCCGTCGCCCTGGAGGCATTGCTGGACCAGTTGGGCATCCTGCTCCAACGTATCATCAGCCTCGAAATCCCGCTACGGTGCAAGGGTGACCGCTTTCTGCAACAAAACAAAGCAGCCAATCTCGGCCTGCCATTAATGGAACGTAAACACCGGGTAAAATGTTCCCTGCTTCCGCCGGGCCATGGACTACAGAGCGAGCAACCGTAATGCGGGCATAGTACCGGGGTAGTGGCGCAGATACAAGCGAGCCGCTCTCGTTGGCGCGCTGGCTAGAGCCGGAATTCCGCCTACCATCCCGTGCAGAGCTCCGATAACATTCCTAAAATGACCTGCAACTACCCAGGACATGCTTCACGAGGTGACTATGTCTGCTGAAAAACTGTTTTCTCCCCGCGAAGCTGCCCAAGTGTTAGGCGTGAGTTATCCCACGCTGAAACTGTGGATTTACAACAAGAAAATTCGCAGCATCAAGACGGCCGGCGGGCACCACCGCATCCCGGAAAGCCAACTCGACAAGTTTTTGCATAAGGCCAACGAGCGCGGCGAGGTGGCTTCCAAGCGCACCGGCTTCCGCCATATCAGCGGGCGCAATCAACTGGTTGGCCGCGTCACCGAAATCAAGATCAGCGGCTTGATTGCACAGGTGAGTCTTTCCATCGGCGGCCAGCACATCACTTCTATCGTCACCGCCGACGCGGTGCGCGAAATGCGGCTAAAAGTGGGAGACAAAGCGGCGGCGCTGATAAAATCGACTGAGGTGATGATCCTGCGCGCTTGACGTGCATCCGTTTCACCGGGGCGCTTCGGATTTCCCGGCTGGAAATGTAAACCCATAACGCGCGAGTGTCGCGCGGCCCGCGTCCGATTTCACGAACTCCAGAAATGAACGCGCCGCATCCTTACTTTTTGCATTCTTCATCAGAATGGCCGCTTGTTCGATCAGCGGATGCAAATCTTCGGGAATATCCCAGCGTTTGCCGTCTTTCATCGCCGACGAAATGGCCAGCGAAAGCGCCACGATGCCCGCCTGCGCGCTTCCGGATTGTACGAATTGCGCGGTCTGCGAAATATTGTCGCCGAAGACCAATTTGCTTTTTACCTGCTCGTAGACGCCCGCTTTCTGCATGGCGGCGACCGCGGCGCGTCCATACGGCGCGTGCTCCGGATTCGCGATCGCAATCTTCCGCACCCGCTCGTCCAGCAATGTTTTCCAGCCGAGTTGGGATGCATCCAGCGGCGAATCCGGCGGCGCCCAGATCACAATGCGGCCGATGGCATAGAGATAAAGACTGCCCGGCTCGGAGAGGCCTGCGGCTTCCAGCTTGCGCGCGTATTCGATATCCGCCGAAAAGAACAGGTCGAATGGCGCCCCGTTCTGGATCTGCGAAAAGAAATTGCCGCTCGATCCGTAGGTGACGTTCACTTTATTGCCGGTTTGTTTCTCATATCGCGCCGCAACGTCGGTCATCGCAAACTTCAAATCGGCGGCTGCCGCTACGGCAACTTCTTCCGCGCGCGCGGGCAAGGGAAGAAGAACAAGCGCGAGCATGACCAACAATGAATTTTTGCGAAGGTTCACGGCTTCTCCCGAAACTCCCGAATTACGCGCCCATCAAAGTTCGCGCCGCTACCACAGCAACTTCAGCCCGAATTGCACCTGGCGAGACGTCGTCGAAGTGCTGGTGATCGCGCCGGCGGTCGGCGAAACGCCCGAAGGCGTGAACACTACCGAGTTGGGCAAATTGAAATTCGCGCGGTTTAACAGGTTGAAAATTTCCGCGCGAAACTGCAGATTCAATCGCTCGCTGATGCGCGTGTCTTTTAACGCGGAAAAATCCCAGGTGGCCAGGCCGGGGCCGGTGATGGTGTCCCGGCCGACATTGCCATAAAATCCGCCGTTCGCCGGTGTGTTTGCAGGTGCAAGGAACGCATTGGGATCGAACCATTTGTCCGGCTTGCCAAGAATCAGCTTCCCGGTGAAGTCGGGATTCGCAAACGGGCGCACCGGATTGCGGGTGTCGCCGTTGTTCGAAGGGTTGTAACTGAGCTGCGGCGAAAACGGGAATCCGCCCTGCAGCGTCACGATAGAGTTCACCGTCCAGCCGCTGATTATCCCGTTCACAACTCCCTGTTGATCGCCAAGGTAGCGCTTGCCGCGCCCAACCGGCAGCGCATAGGTTACGTTCGCCACCGCGACGTGCCTTATGTCGTACGTCCCGCGGCCCCAGTCCGATATTAGATTGAACGGATTCGACGCCAGTGCCGGTCCGCCTCCCGATGTCGTGGCGTTCAGCGAGTCGCCGTCATCGAGCACTTTCGAAAAAGTATACACACCGCGAACCGTCAGTCCTCCGCTGAAGCGGCGATTCACATCCACTTGCAGCGCGTTGTAAGAACTGTCGCCTTCTGAAAACCACGACCAGGTATTGGCCAGCGTGGGATTCGCCCTGGTGGTCGTGGGCACGAAGTATGATCCAGCCGGCACCGGCGTTCCGGCCAGCGCCGCCGGAAAAGTGCCGGGATAGGTGGCCGGGCAATCCGCAGCGGGACAAATCACCGGAAACGGCTCGTTCGCATCGATGCCAATCATTTCGTGATAGCCATGCGATCCCACGTAGCCCACTGTGAGCGACGTGTTCGGCGAAAGTTGGTGTTGCACTCGCAGAGAATAGGAAATCAGCGTCGGCGTTTTCATATCCGGCTGCACTCCGCCGGGAATCAGTTTCGCGGTCGCCGGAAATGGCCCGGCAGGGTCGATGGGTAACTGCGCCACCGTCAACGGCGTGGTGTACGTGGCGTTCAAAGGCGCATTCTGGTCCGCGCGGTATCCCAAAGCGTCTTGCAGGTCGTTGTACGCGCCGAATCCCACGCGAACTACCGTCTTTGCGCTGAACGGGCTCCACGCCACAGCGATGCGCGGCTGCGGCAAAAATGTCGAATTGTTTACAGTGAAGAGGGAACCACCCACGCGCGGTTGCGAAGAAATGATTCCATCGGCAAACGTATAATTTGCCGCGCGCCCGTGCGCTTCATTCCAGCCGGTGGTGAACTCGTTACGGAAACCCAGCGTAATCGTGAGCCGGGGGCGAATCCGGAAGGTGTCTTGCACAAACCACGCGCCGAAAAGCGAACGCCAGTTCATCTCCGTCGGCGCAGGATCGAACAGAAAGCTGGAAATCGTGCCCTTCAGAAATGTCTGCAAGCTGGTGAAGGTCGCCTGCCCGAACTGGCTCAGCGCGATCGTTTCGTTGGATTGAAATTTCTGGAACCATCCGCCGAATTCGATCTGGTGGCGTCCGCGCGTCAGCGTCAGATGATCCTCAAACGTGAAAAGATTGCGGGCGACGGTCAAATTGCTGCCGTTATTGCTGCCCGCCAGGCCGAGTTGCGCCTGAGGATTCGACGCCGTGCTGCCGCCCACCACCACCGCGCCGACCGGATGCCCGATCAGAAATCCCGGAACGTTCGCCGCGGGTGTCCCGGGTGTCGGCTCGCCGGTAAAAAAATATCCCGCGCGAGAGAAACCTAAGCGTGCGTTATTTACCAGCGCGGGCGAAAAAACGTGCGTCTCTTCCAACGACAGCACTTGCTCGCGCAGCGTCACCACATCGCTGCTGTAGGGATCGAGGGGCGTGGCGGTGAAATCATCGCCATCGTCGATGGTGTAAATTCCCGAAAATGTATCCCGCGACGAGAAAGTATGGTCCACGCGTACCGTGCCGAAATCCTCGCGAATCGTCTGCAGCGGGCTGCTGAACACCTCGGCGATACCGCAGGTTCCCACCGGCCCGGTGGGCGTCGTATCGCAGAACGACGGAAAGTCGAGCGAGTCTGCTGTAGGCGCAGGCCACAAATTGAGCAGCGGCTGGACGCTGGGCGCAGCCGCCGCTCGCGACGTAGCGTCGGGAACGAACGCGGCGGAAGTCTGGTGCAGGTGCTGCCGGAAGCCTTCATAGTTGGCGAACACGAAGGTCTTGTCTTCCTGCAGCGGGCCACCGATGGATCCGCCAAACTGGTTTCGCTGGAACGGCGGAGCGTCTCCCTGGTCAAAAAAATTCGGCGCGTCGAGCGCATTATTGCGCAAAAATTCGAACGCCGTCCCGTGCCATTGATTGGACCCCGATTGCGTCACAATCACCACTTGCCCGCCGGGCCGCTTGCCGAATTCCGCTCCGTAAGAATCGCGCTGCACGTTGAATTCGCGCACCGCGTCCACGCCCAGCAGCATTCCGCTGGTGCCTCCCGGCTGCATATTATTTTCCGCAGCGCCGGTGTATTCCACTCCATTCAGCAGAAAAATATTTTGCTGCGGCCGCTGTCCGGACACCGCGAAATTATTCGCCGTGGTGGAATTCGATATTCCTGTGCCGCCCGTTTTCAGCGAAGTAAAATTTACGACTCCGGGATTGAGCGGCAACAACAGGTCATAGCTCCGCCCATTTAGCGGCAAGTCCTTCACCTGTTGCTCGCCAACCAGGCCAGAGATGTCTCTCGTGGAAGTGCTGACGATGGGCGCATCTTCCGAAACGCGCACCTCCGCCTTCACCGCGCTCACCTGCAGTGTAAGGTCAACGGTGGCGTCCTGCGCGACGACCAGTCGTATGCCGCTGCGAACGGTTTGTTGAAAGCCGGGCTTCGCGATGGTCACTTCGTAGTCACCCACCGCCAGCCATACAATCTGGTAACGTCCGGCGTCGTCCGTGCCTGCGGTACGAAACGCTCCGGTTTCGGTATTTTTTGCGGTTACGGCCGCGGCGGGCACTGGCGCCCCTGATGGATCGCTCACAATGCCCTTGATGCTGGCTGAAACTTGCGCGCGGGCCGGCAGTAAACCACCGAACATCAGGAAGAAGGTCAGCAATGCTGGTCCCGGCCAGGCCCAGACGGCCTTCCGAGCCTCAACGCCCGTTGCGGATAACTCCATCGAACTCACCATCAAATCCCCCAGGAAATGCGAAACACCGGCCTTGGCACTTCACGGATCGCGCCGCCGGGCGGTAGCGGAACGCGAGTAAATAATTCAATACGTTTTATATCGTTATGTCAAATCGGAGTAATTCGACTTGATAGGCGGATTTACAAATGGGGACCGGAACAGAAGATCAGGACTCTCGCGTTCAAGATTGCAGTTGGCGCTTGCGCCCGCCCAGCGCTGCCACTGCCAAAACGGCTGCGGCCGTAAGATACATCAGTGGATAACGAGTGGACGCGCTGAGCGGCGAGGCGCCCATGAAGTCCAGTTGCGGCATGGCGTGCAGCGGGCCGACGTACCACATTAGAGTGTAGAGAATCTCAAACGGCTTGCCCGTGCCGCTCCACACGCCCAGCGACAATGCCAACGTTGGAATGAACAACGCACCGATCAGCCACGCCAGCGCGCCGCGCATATTTCCGGCCACTAACACGCGCAGACCGAAACCGCCGCCCGTGACCACCGCGACGAGAAACCCCGCCATCCACACGGCCGGAAGTTGGCGCGCGATCGGATGCGGCGCAGAAAAAATCAGTTGGTAGGTTTGGTCGCGCGTCTCGCGAACACCCATGGACGACCACAACAGCACCGGCCAGATCCACGCGAACGCCAAAACCATTCCGCGCGCACCGGCGGACGGAACCACTCCCGACGCAATCGCCAATCCCGCCGCCACCACATACCACCACCATTTCTGGCCTTTCAACATGAGCCGCAGTTCCGCCATCAGGATGGCAAGAAAGCGAAACTGCGACGCGCGCGCGGCAAGGGGCGTCAGGCCTGCGACGTTCACATGAACAGCGGTTACACTCTGTTCGGGCGGCGCCGCTGCAACTGGCGGCGCACCAGCAGGCTGCACATCGGGTGCCTCGCGCAGCGCTTTTCCGCGAGATGGGTCGAAGCGATCGAACAGCACCGCCGACACAGCCACGATCGCCACGGCGAACGCCAACCACATGACCCGGAGCGCGATAATGTCCGCGGTCCACACCAGGCCATCCCAGCGAAACAGCGAGACCGGTTTTTCGAACTGGCCGAACGCCAGCGAAAAAGTCACTCCGCCATTCTTCTGCGACAAATGAGCTGCAGTTCTCGCGCTGTCCGCGACCATCGACAGGCCCATGAGGTCGAAAGCGTGTTTACCCGTTGCCAATGGAATGCTGAGACCCGCGATCCACAAAAAAAAGTATGCAACGTTTCCGAATCCGCCGCGCAGAAACGGAACAGTTTCAAAAAATACCGCGATGGCTGCAGTCACCGCCATGGCCGGAAAGGCCAGCAGCACGAACGGAGCGATCAGTTTCCATAGCTCGATGTGCCGGTCTTCCCCGGACACCAGTTGCATCGCGATCCCTGCCGCTGCGAGCACCGCCAGCATCAGCGACAGCACCGACAGGTTGCTTAGCATTTTTCCGAACGCGTACATGAATTTCGAAATCGGCGTCGCCGCCAGAATCTGACCCACGCGCGTTTCGCGGTCGCGCTCGATGGTGTTCTTCACGAAGTAAAAACCGGCCAGGGAAATGAAGTCGGTGGCCACCAGCGCCAACAGCGCGCCGACCCATGCGGAATTAAAAATCCCCCGCATGTTTCCTACTTGCAGCACCAGGTTTCCGGCGGTCGCGAGATAACCGAGGTACAGAGCGAAGGCCAGAGTGAAAACAAAACTGTAACGCCGGATGCGTTCCAGAAAGTCCGCTCGCGCGATAGCCAGGACGGCTCTCATTTCGCTCACGCCGCGGAACCACTCGGCATGTGGCCTACCACCGCATTGGACGTGCGCTGCTTCACCAGCGCGGCAAGATACGCGTCTTCGAGAGAGGGATCGAGTCCTCGCAGCGTGCCAGCCGGAGCTGCGTCCGCCACCACTCGCGCGTGAATGCCGTCGCTGCGATGCGCGGTGCTGCTGACTAGATGCCTCTGCCGCAGCGCGGCAAGCTCGGCGCTCGGCACCACAACTTCCCAGACTTTTCCGGCCACCGAGCCGAGCAGCGCTTCCGGCGAATCATGCGCCAGCAAATTGCCCTGTTCCATAATCGCGATACTGGTGGCCACCGCTTCGATGTCCGACACGATGTGCGTGGATAGAATTACAATGCGCTCGCCGGAGAGTTCCGAAAGCAGATTGCGAAAGCGCACGCGCTCCTCGGGGTCCAGCCCCGCCGTCGGCTCGTCCACGATCAACAGTTGCGGATCGTTCAGCAACGCCTGCGCAATCCCGATACGCTGGCGCATGCCACCGGAGTAGCCGCCCAGCGGCCGCTTGGCCGCGCCGGTCAAGTTAACAAGCTCGAGAAGTTCGCGAATGCGTAAGCGCGCTGCCGCAGCCGGTATGCCCTTCACTGCCGCGAGATACTCCAGAAATTCGAACGCGTTCAGATGGGGATACACGCCGAAATCCTGCGGCAGATACCCGAGCACGGCGCGAAGCGCATCCGGATCGCGCGCAATGTCCGTGTCATACCACAACACGCGTCCAGAAGACGGCTGCGTAATCGTCGCCAGGATGCGCATTAGCGTCGATTTCCCCGCGCCGTTGGGGCCGAGCAATCCCAGCACTCCCGGCCCGAGCGACAGTTGCACGCTATTCAGCGCTCGTACACCTCCAGCGCTGCCGCGATATTCCTTGCTTAGATTCTCCACCACCAGTCGCATAGGTTTCCATTTCGGTGAATGACGTTCTGTAACGCGCTAGAGACAATACGCACGAGAGCGGCAAAAAGTTTACGAAAAGTGGCTCACGGCAATGAAATCGCGGCGCCGTAAGTACGCTAATAGCAGCGCTGCGCAGAGCTCCATCGCGTCGTTACTTTGTTTCCTGCGCAAATGCCAGAGTCATCGGCTGCGTTGGAATGGACTTGAACGTCTTGCCCGACAGCAGTTGCTGCTGATCGTCCACGCTTTTCTCCCACGTCGCGAAGCTCACGCTTAGCGAAGCCATCGCCGAACGAATTGTCCGCGTAATCGAAATCACATCCTGGATGGCGCTGATCGCCCCGATGCCGCTGAAGCCGCCCATCGCCATATCCGCGCTGGCATTCGCAATGTCGTATCCCATTTTAAATTTCTCGCCCCCGCTCATGCCTTCCGTTCCCAGCTTGGAATCCTCCAGGCCGGGGTAGCGCACGAACAACCGCGTGTAGTTATTGGCAAATCTTCGCGCCTGCGGTCCAACCACCGGCAAAAAACTCGGCAGGTAAATCGGAGACAGCGTGATTTCCTGCTGTGCAAGTTTCAGCTTGAGCTGGCCTTTGTCGGTTTCCACTTTCTTGATATCCGCCAGTTTCAGATCCAGCAAATCGAACGACTGCTGGCGCGTGGCCGAAGGTTCGACCACTATATCTCCCAGTCCGTCTTCTCCGGCGGGCTTGGCCGGCGGCGCGGCTTTTCCCCTCTTGTCGTACGACGAAAGATAAATCAGCCGCACCCGATCGCGATTCAGCTCGCACTTCACCGCCTGATCCTGCTTGTGGCCGCGCATCTCCGCGTAAAACGAAACCGGCAGTCCCTGGCTGGCCACCACGTCGAAATTCCGGATGGCCATGCCGCCGTCGTTGGCTTGCAGAAAAATCAATCCCATCAGCTCGTTGGCCTCCACTCCCAGCGGAAAAAGCGCCAGCGCGATTTGCAGATGTTCCGTGGCGCGCGACAACTGCTGCTGCGCATAGGCATAAGGAATCGCGAAACCGCCAATTCGATTCCGCGCTTTGCTCTGATCGTCTTTCTTTTTCGTTCGCGCCCGCTTGGCCCGCAGCGCGCTGCGATTTTCGGGCCCGTTCCAGGTCAGATTCATCGCCCGGCTGAACAACTCGGAAACGATGTCCTGCGCCGCATCCACTTCCTCGTCATACTTGGCGCGCTTGGCTTTCAAAGTGTCGAGGTGAATCGTGGCTTCCTCCTTGGCGCTCTGTTCCGTCGTCAACGTTTGAAAGCGGGTGAAACTTTCTTTCGCTTCGTCGACGTTGCCCATCGCTTCGTGCAACAGCCCCAGCCTCCACGCCGTCAGCGCAAAGTCGGGGTCCAGAATTGCAGCTTTATTCAGGTCCGCAAGCGACCGGTCGTATTTCCGCTCCGCCAGAGAGCCATACAGCGACGCATACACGCGGCGCATCTCAATCCCTTTCGGCCCCGGCAAAGTCAGCAGCGATTTCAGGTCGGCGATTCGAACGTGTATGTCTTTGCGGTCAAGCGCTTGCGGCGACATCTCCAGGTATTTTTCCAGCAGGTTGACGGCTTCCGCGTCGCGCCCGTTGATTTCCGCGCAATTTGCCAGATTGAACGCGCCCGAAGGCGTGCTGGCCAGCGAGCCCTTCATTTCGCCCAGCGCGTTGCACAAGCTGGCTCGGTGGCCCGCGCTCGTGTTGACGGCCCGCGCCGCGACGGGCGCGGAGGTCTTCAGCGTTGCTTCCGCCACTTGCCCCGGGGACGCTTCCGTCTCCGCGAATTGTTCCTCGCTTCCAAACGAATCTTCCAGCGACGCGTCCACTCCGATACTTTCCGAAAGGGTGTTGACGTGGCTGATGCGAGCTCTGTCCGCATCGCTGAGAGCCAGCCCGTTCTCTCTGGTCGTGAAAAAGGTAATCAGTTGTAAAAGTTTCTGCCGTTGCTTGGGCTCTGCCGTTCCCGCTTTGGCTTTCACCAGATATTCAAGCGCCTTTTCGTGTTCGCCGAGCTGGTAATAACAAATCGCCAGATCGTAGGCGATCACCGTCTGAAAAGCCTCGAGCTTCATTCCTTCTTGCAGTGACGCAGCCGCCTCTTTATATTTCGCCGCATCGTAATACTTTCGCGAAGCCCCCAGCGCACTCTTAACGCGCTTCTGAATCTCGTCATCCAGATGCTTGATGGCGTCGGTTACATCTTTCACTTCAATCAGCGCCTGCGACTCCGCGTATTTGGTGCGTGCCTCCGCCAGTTTCCCCGCTTTCTCCAGCCGCTGTGCCTCCGCGGTCATCACTTTCACCTGCGCTTCAAACTCCTTTTTCTGGGTCTTTTCCACATCGTCTGCGGCAACCGGGGAACAAAACACCACCACCAGAAGGATCGCTTTCAGTCGCATAAGTCCTTTCAAAAAACCGTTTTCGGGCGTTGCCTGTGTTTTGCGGAAAGGGATACCGGCAATTTGAGCGGGAAGATAGCGCATAAACGCGCAAATGGCGAGTTTAAAGGTTAATAAGTAAAAAGTTGACGTCCCCAATGCACGCAAGGCAAACGTCAACGGAAATTGACAATCGCCATATATCCGTCTAGTTTTTCCGCTTGCTCCGCCTGGTCGGTTTGCTCCGCCTGGTCATTGATAGGGGGTATTTTTAGTGGCGACAAAACTTTTCACCAGACTATGGTTTCCGCTCCACGCAATATTCTTGACCGCTGTGTTCTCGCCCGGCTTGCTTCGCGCTCAGTCCGCCGCTCCTCGGGACACGCCGCAGGCCGACGGCGCAACTTTTGACGCCGACGGCGCGGCGCACCTCACTCGCGTCGTTCCCATGCCCTCTACCGTCAGCGCCGAAGCGCAGGATTGGCTGGCCTCCCTGGCGCGCAGAAACTATGCGCCTCAAACGCTCGAGCAGCGCCGAGTGTCCACAGATGAATGGCGCAAGCGCGATTCCGCCGAAGCGCTAAAGTTTTATCCCGCGAAGGTCGAAGAAACCACCACCGCGGGCGTGCGCACCGACATTATCACTCCGCTCGCCGCGCCCGCCGCCAACCGCAATCGCGTGCTCATCAATCTTCACGGCGGCGGATTCAACTCCGACTCCGGTTCGCTGATCGAAGGCGTGCCCATTTCCAATCTGGCGAAGATCAAAGTCGTTTCCCTCTACTATCGGCTCGCGCCGGAAAATCCCTTTCCCGCAGCGGTGGAAGACGTCGTCGCGGTCTACAAAGAGCTGTTGAAAACCTACAAACCACGCAACATCGGCATCTTCGGCACATCCGCGGGAGCGATCTTGACCGGCGAAGTCGTGGCCCAGTTGAAGAAATCTGGCCTGCCGCCGCCTGGCGCGGTCGGCATGTTTTCCGTGAAGGCCGATTTTTCGCGGGTCACGGATTCGTTGCAACTATTTACGCTCGACGGTTTTCCCGGGCCGCTTTCGCCCACCGATCCTAATCATCCGCCCGCCGATCCTTACGTGGGTTCCACCAATCCCAGGGATCCGGTCTTGTCCCCGCTTTTTGCGGATCCCAAGAACTGGCCTCCCAGCCTATTCGTCACCAGCACCCGTGACTTGCTATTGAGCGACACCTCCATGTTTCATCGCGCATTGTTGCGCGTGGGAAACGACACGCAGTTGGTGGTCTTCGAAGCCTTGCCGCACGCGTTCTGGTATCACTTCCAGTTGCCGGAAACCGAGGAGTGCCTGGAGCTCATGGCTAAATTTTTCGACGACAAGCTCGGGCACTAAGAGCCTTTTGTGCTCCGGTGCGTTACTACCTATCACGCTGGAAGCACGAAACCAGGCAACCCTATGGAACTTGACGATGCTGCATGCAGCCAGTACGCTCGTCTCACATGCGCGCGCTCGTACGGAAACCCATTTTTCTGCTACTTGGCGTGTTGGCAATTGCAATTGCGCTTTACGAAGCGCGCGGCATTCTGCATCTCGGTGATTTCAGCGGCGCGAAACTTCTTGACGCCGCACGTGAAGCGAATCCCTACTATTTAATCGTCGCCATGGTGGCGATTTATGCCTGCTACGGAATCAGATCCCTGCGCTGGCAAGTCTTTCAACGAAATATCGGTCCGGCGCATTTTTGGAAAATTTATTCGCTCACTCTCGCGGGATTTGCCGCCATTTTCCTTCTCGGCCGCGCGGGAGAACCGGTGCGGCCGTTGCTCCTGGCCAAGAAGCAAAACTTGCCGGTGGCCGACACGTTTGGCATTTATGTTTTGGAACGCATCTTCGACATGGCCAGCATCGCCGTAATCGCCGGCGCGGGTTTATTGCTTTTCGGTTTGCACCCACATTCCGGCGACCTCGCGGCCAGGCTTGAAACCGCCGCGAGGACTACCGGAGCCGTCCTCTTCGCCGGTGTCATTGCGGCCACCGCCGTTCTCGTCTATTTGCGTTTGCATGGCACTGCGGTGCTGGAGCGCCGCCTCGAAACTACCATCAAGACCGGAGGCTGGCGGGCGACTCTGGCGCGTTTTGTGCTCGGCTTCGTCCGCGGTGTGCAGACCATCCGCACCCTCGGCGACTTACTCCTGGCCACCGTTTATTCCGGCGTGCACTGGTTTCTGGTGGCGCTGGTGTATTACTGGGTGTCACACAGTTTCAGCGGCGCTCTCCACAACATCCATGTGAGCGATGCCATGATCGTCCTTTCATTTTCGCTGGTGGGCTCCTCGGTGCAATTGCCGGGCGTCGGGGGTGGCTCGCAAGCCGGCGCCATCATTGCATACATGGCAATTTTTGGAGTAGAAAGAGAACCAGCGGTGGCCGCAGCCATGGTGCTGTGGATGGTAACCTTCGCGGGATGCAGTTTGGTCGGCCTGCCGCTGCTGATTCACGAAGGCTGGGGAGTGCGCGATCTGAAGCGCATGGCGGCGGAAGAAAAAGAAGTAGTGGAAGCCACCGTAAAATGATTCGCAAACTCCAGCTTGCTACGCCACCAGCAATCTGCGTTACAGTTTGGCCGGCTGAAAATTGCTCCGGCGGGAGATGAATACCGGTGAAGTGTCCTTTTTGTGCGCATATTGACGACAAAGTGATCGATTCCCGCGAAGGCCGCGTCGGCGATACCATCCGCCGCCGCCGCGAATGCCTGAAATGCGCCCGCCGGTTCACCACCTACGAACGCATCGACGAAATTCCCTATATGGTGGCCAAGAAAGACGGTCGGCGCGAGCGCTTCGAGCGGCAGAAAATCCTGCAGGGCCTATTGAAGGCTTGCGAAAAGCGGCCGGTGGCGACTCCCAAGCTGGAAGCCATCGTCGATGAAATCGAAGCCGTGGTGCACGAAGCCACCGAGCGCGAGCTGACCACTTCCGAGATCGGCGAAATGATCATGCGCGGACTCAAGAAACTCGACAAAGTAGCCTATGTCCGCTTCGCCTCCGTATATATGGATTTCAAGGACGTACAGGAATTCATGTCCGAGTTGAAGGGCCTGTTGAAAGATCGCGGCAGGAAATAATATGCATCCAAGGGGACACATGCGGAAATTGGTGGCAGCATCGGCGATCCTGGTGGCCGTCAGCGGCGTTTATCTCGCCGCGCAAACGCGCCCGCCGGAAAAATCCCTGATCGACGCGCAGAAAATTCGCGCCCACGTCAAATTTCTCTCCAGCGATTTGCTGGAAGGGCGGGGAATGGCGCAGCGCGGCAGCGATCTC
>JBBSFG010000041.1:0-17221 GCA_038238965.1 Candidatus Acidiferrales bacterium
CGGAACACGGCAGACCGGTCTCGCTGGCGATAGTGCGGAGAAGTTTGTCCGCAGCGGCCAGCGGAGGCCCGTGAAGGCGTTCTGTTCCCGCGAGGTCCAGATAGGCCTCGTCGATGGAGACCATTTCAACAATGGGAGAAAATTTCGCGAGGATAGTGGCCACGCGATCGCTCCACTGGGTGTATTTCGCGTGGTGGCCGTCCAGAAAAACTGCGTGGGGACAAAGGCGCCCCGCGGTTCGCAGGGGCATCGCGGATTGGATACCGTACTTGCGCGCTTCATAATTGGCGGCCGTGACGACTCCGCGTTGATCGGGGCGCCCGCCCACGACCACCGGCTTGCCGCGAAGTTCCGGGCGCTCGAGCAGTTCGACGGAAACGAAGAACGCATCCATGTCGACATGAAGGATGGATGCCGAGCCGTCCGCCGATAGCTCGGCGGGAGCATCATGTTTTGCCCGGAAGCGCGCGAGGTCCGGCATAGCGACAGGGTACGCCTGTTGAGAATTCGCCACAACGTCGCTAGATATCGGGCAGACGTTCCGCGGCGATGACGCGAGGGATCGCGGCGAGATCGTTCGTGACGCCGATCGCCGTCCAGTGTTGGGAATCGAGAAGTGGCTCCACGGCGGGAAGGCTGTCGTGTCCCATCTCGGCCACGAAAATACCGCCCGGTTTCAGAAGGAGAGCGGCGAGGGAGACGAGGCTGGCGTACAACTCGTAGCCTTCCTGCCCGCCGTAGAGGGCCATGGCGGGCTCGTGATCGCGCACTTCGGGAGCGAGTGTATTTCCCTCGCGAAGAGCAATGTAGGGCGGGTTGCTGACAACGAGGTCGAAATTTGACCCGCCAGGAATGTCTGGCAGTGAGGAGCCGGGTGAACCGTTTTCGGAAGATGACGCCGATTTTTGAGAGAAAGCCAACGGCTCAGATAAGTCGAATTCACGAAAGTGAATTCGTTCCGTTAGCGAATGACGCGCGGCATTTCTGCGCGCCACGGCGAGCGCGGCGGCCGAAATATCGGTGGCATAGACAGTGGCGCGAGGAAGCTCTTTCGCAAGCGCGACGGCAAGGCAGCCGGAACCTGTGCCGATATCCGCAATCAAGAAACCTTCGCCGCCGGTTTTTTGCGGACGCCCGGCGCGCAGTTCTCGCAGCGCGAGACGGTCGAGTGCGACTTCGATGACATGTTCGGTTTCCGGGCGCGGGATCAGCACGTCCGGGGTAACTTCAAATTCTAGACTCCAGAATTCCTGTCTGCCGGTTAGGTGTTGCGTTGGTTCACCGGCGGCGCGGCGAACGATCAAAGACAGAAATGCTTCAAGATCTTCGGGATTGACGGAGTCTTCGGGATGGGCGTAAAGCCAGGCGCGGTCACGGTGAAGAACGTGGAGCAACAGCAATTCCGCCGCGAGGGCGTAGGATGCGACGCGCGCGTCGCGGAGGCGCGCGATACCAGTTCGCAATGCGTTACGGATGTCCATCACAGCGTTTTGAAGCTAAATACACCGGTTGGCTAATGCTCGAGTCGATGCTCACTCGGTCGGCCCTTATGCTGCGCTTAACTCCTGATCGAGCCGCTCCGCTTCGTAGTGTGAGACGAGTCCATCTACCAGCGGCGCCAGCTTGCCTTCCATCACCTCGGTAAGCTGATGAAGGGTCATTCCAATTCGGTGATCGGTAACACGATTTTGCGGGAAATTGTAGGTGCGTATTTTTTCGGAGCGGTCGCCGGTCTTGATTTGGCCGCGGCGTTCCGCAACGATGGCGGCTTGTTGTTTGGCCTGTTCCAATTCATATAGCCGGGCACGCAGGACGCGCATGGCTTTGGCGCGATTTTTGATCTGTGATTTCTCGTCCTGCTGGGAAACCACCAGGCCGCTGGGCAGATGGGTAATTCTGACTGCGGAATAGGTGGTGTTCACCGATTGTCCGCCGGGTCCGGAAGAGCAAAAGGTGTCGATGCGCAGGTCTTTGGCTTCAATCTTGATGTCGATTTCGTCGGCTTCGGGAAGGACTGCAACGGTAGCGGCCGAAGTATGGATGCGGCCCTGTTGTTCGGTCGCCGGCACACGCTGTACTCGGTGCACCCCGCTTTCATATTTCAGCTTGGAATAAACTTTATAGCCTTGAATGGCGGCAACAATTTCCTTCAAGCCTCCCAGCGACGACGGGGAACTTTCCAACACTTCCACTTTCCAGCCGAGCGTCTCGGCGTAGCGCGAATACATCCGAAAAAGTTCGCCCGCGAACAGCGCGGCTTCGTCGCCGCCGGTGCCCGCGCGGATTTCGACGATGACGCTCTTGTCGTCGTTGGGATCCTTGGGAAGTAGCAGGAGCTTTAGCTCACGCTCAACGTTTTGCTTGCGAACAACAAGCTGTTTTTCCTCGTCGTAGGCGAGCTGCTTCATCTCCGAATCTTCGGCTTCCGCGATCATCTGATGAGCGCCGGCCAAATCTTTTTCGATTTGCTTGAACTCACGATGTTTTTCTACGATCTGCTCGAGTTCCGCGTGTTGCTTGGCAACTTTCTGGAAATGAGAAGTGTCGGAAACGATTTCGGAAGTGGAGAGCTGCCTGGTCAGCTCATCGTAACGAGCGCCGAGCTGATCCAGCCTTTCCGATAGCGTCACTGCAGCCATGAATAATCCTCATGAATACAAAAGAATCGAATGTTTGGATTTGGCGAAACGAACCACGGGAACAGCCGAAACACAGGCTCGGGGAAGATCCGCTAATAGAAGGTAGCGTTCACTGGATAAAGTTTAGCACGCTTTTCTGCTGTGACGAGTGAGCCAAACCACAGCTGCGAAACCGAACAGGAGCAAGCCAAGAGTGCCTGGTTCAGGAACGCCTACGGGCGGAGGTGTGCCACCGCCACCACCGCCACCACCGCCACCGCCACCACCGCCACCACCACCGCCACCACCGCCACCACCACCGCCACCACCGCCTCCTCCTCCACCGGTCGGTGGGACAGAGGGCTGCCCGCCACCTCCTCCGGGAATTGGGAAAAACGGAACGAGGGGAGTGCCCGGTCCAACTGTAGGTCCCGAAGGCTGCACATTGGGTTGCGAAGAAAGCGCGGGCGGTGGTGTTGAAAATGCCGCCAGATAAGGAGTAGATAGCGACGGAGGAATTTCCGGCGCTTCGAAATCTTCGGACACCGGCTCGTGGGGAGAAACGGGCCTGACCGGCGAAACCGAAACGCGATTGCCGCACCGGGTCCTGGCCATGGAGCGCCCGTCGGTCAGCAGCGTTTCACCTTTTCGCAACGCCAACTTTCTCTTGGTCCAGAAGACGTTATTTCCGATGCGGTAAGAAACATACATCAACTGCGGAGTGGCGAGCGTTACACGGCGGACTTTGGAGACATCAAAATCGGAATAATGCCGAGCCACGACCGGATCGCCCTGGACGGCTTTCTGCAGTTCCCGAGCGGATTCCGCCCCGCCAGGGATCACTGAATAGGGGAACACTTTGTGTTGATATAGCGGATCGTCGGTTCCAGATGCGCCAAAGAGTGGCCAGACCGGCGCTGCTGCAATCTGCGGGGACGTCAGTAAATTGTCTTGAGGAGCGCGACCAGCAGGCAATGACATCCAAAGCAAAACAACAGAGCCCAGCGCCAAGACAATCAGGGCGCGTATTCGGCGGACAAGTACGTCACGCTTCTGAACAGAGTTGGCCATAGTCTTGATCGCGGGGGAGGTAATAGACGAACTCGGACGAGGAGACCACCCAATAACCTCAGCGTCCTGCAATAACTCTCATGCCCGCGAAAGCCTTATTACTGCCGGAGTTTAACACCAATAGCCCCGCGATTCTACCAGAACTCGAAGTTATCAATAAGTTAACATTAGAAAACGCTTAAGAAGGTGTATGTTCTTTTGCGGCCGCAACCGAGGGTGCGCCAACCACCATTGTTTGATGCCCAGCGTGATGTGTACTACGATTTGGTTTGAATATGAGCGAGGTAACGCAAATAGTTTCACAACCTTCAGATCCCGGCGATCGCGGAGGTACTCGTGACGATGGTGCCGGGTTCCTATGGGATTTCTGGTATCCGGCGTTGCGCAGCGCAGACATAACTGCGCGGAAGCTGGCGACGGCGATGTTGCTGGAAGTACCCCTGGTGCTGGGGCGGACCTCTGAGGGAAAAGCATTTGCGATGCGGGATTCGTGTCCACATCGGGGAATCCCTCTGTCGTACGGCCGATTTGACGGACAGGCCGTGGAATGCAGCTACCACGGCTGGAAATTCGATGCGTGCAGCGGGCAGTGCGTAGAAATACCGTCTCTTGCGACACAGGACAAACTGCGAGTGGAGCGAATCTTTGCTGGCCACTATCCCTGCGAAGAGCGAGACGGATATGTGTGGGTATATATGACGGCGCCCGGTTCCCGAACGCCTGCGAGAGTTCTGCCGGCCCCGGAATTACCGGTCTTCAGCGACAAATTCAAGATCGCCCGGCTGGCGTGTGAAATACCTTCTCACGTGGACCAGGGAATCATCGGATTAATGGATCCCGCGCACGGACCCTTCGTGCACCAATCGTGGTACTGGAGAAGCCGGCACAGCATCCACGAAAAAGAAAAACACTTTGAGCCCATCCCCAACGGTTTCCGGATGAGCCGGCACCAGCCATCGGCGAACAGCGCGCCATACAAGCTGCTGCGTTATTTTTCGGGTGAAGCGACTACCACGATGATCGATTTTGTCTTGCCCAACATGCGGCTGGAGGAAATTCGCAGCGGGCACTTATGGTTTTCGAGCCGCGCAACGGTGACGCCGGTTCGGCGGGACCTTTCGCGCATCGAATTCGTGGCGGCCTGGAACCTGGTTCGTTGGATGCCGCTGGTGGTGCCGATCTTTCGCTCTTTCGCGAGAAAGTTTCTGCGGCAGGATCAACTGACGATGATCCAGCAAGCCGAAGGTTTGAAGAACGATCCGCACTTAATGTTGATCGACGACGCGGACCGGCCGGCGAAATGGTATTTTGCGCTAAAAGCGAATCTATTGGAATCCAGGCGCACCGGCTCGCCGATGACGCATCCGATGCCAGGTCCAGTCACGCTTCGTTGGCGCAGCTAATTCAAAAATTAAATGGGCCGAACAATATTCGGGAAATCCAGCCAGACCTTGATGCCACAGAAGTGCGCGCCTTCGGTGCAAATTGGTGTAGTGACTCCAGCGCGCACGTAACATGGCGGTCCCACATAGCGTGCCAGTTCAGGATGTACTTCACGCAGTTGTTCCAACTCGTCCATGGAAGCGCGATAAATCTCTTCCTGGGCGTTAAAGCATGTGCGCATGGTCCATTTATGAAGCAGATGAAGGAGTGCTCCGGTTTCCACAACGCGGATAGACTTGGCGTTGGGTAAAAGATAGAGCGCCAATTCTATGGGAACGCCTCGTTCAAGCAACTGGTTTTTGGCCTCCCAGGCGTCTTGCATGGCGCACTGGTAGACCTCGAGCGCCCGAGAATTATGCTCTACCAGTTGGGGAGTAATGAAATCAGGAGTGCGGGTGTCCGTGAGGGTAAGCAGCGGACGGGAGCCCGGCACCATTCGATGGCGCTGGTCCTGGCTGTCGGCGGTATGGCTAATTTTTTTGGCGAAGGTGTAATTGATGTGCTGCAAAGCTCGCATGATGGGAGCGTGAACCCCGACATTCAACGTTTCGAGGCGATAGAGATTGCGCCCGGGGTTCATCACGCGATCGATGGCTTCCTGGTTGGAACACTGAGATTCGGTAAGACCGATGACTGCCCGGTAAGCCTGGGCAAGCACTTGCGGCGCGCGCGCGGAATAATCGATCAGTCGAGAAGTTTTTCCACGAAGAGTGGAATCGAACTCGCCTACAAACGTCGCGCCTGCGAACGCACTACCGTCGCCGACCGAACCGCCAAAGAGGGCGTCGCGATCGCTCCACTCGGGGACTTCTTCGATTGGTTCGGTACCGAAACGATCGAAGAATTGCGCGTCGGCTTCGCGGACGTGCGCGACCATGGCCCCGACCACGGCGCGAGCTTCATTTGGTGTGTCGCAAGCGGTGCTCATGCGCCAGAGTCGATGGAGTACGATGCCGGAAATGGTGTGCACCATGGTTGTGAACGCGGCAACCGGCAAGACGTAGCGCGCGACCTCGATGGCGCGTTTTTCCGCGGATCGTTCTATTTTCTGTGCCCGCTTGGGGTGGGACATCGGGCCGATGTGCCAAATACCATTCAATATGGAGCGTGCGTCGGAAACCAGGAGGGCGGACAGTTCGCGATAGTAATCCCAGGCGCGGGCGACGGCTCGCTCGTATATTCCTTTGCTGCCCTCGTCAAAAAACAATGAAACCTCGGGGACGTAGGCGTGCGCACGGTCCAGGCGAACGTAACGCTGGCTTTGCTGCTCGGAATTGTAAAAAGGATGGGCGTGGAGAAAAGCCCACACAAACTGGCGGCTGACGTTTTCCAATCCAAATTCAAAATGAGCGTGCTGGTATACGGTGTGATGCCCGCTGTAAAAGGTACCGGCACCGATGTTGAGACGTTGCTTGTCGGTGATTTCTTCGGGCCCGATCAGTTTTGAGGCGTAGCAAGTGCGAGCGGCGGCAATAGCGGAATCAAACGGGTGTGCGAACGAATTGCGCAGGGTCACGCGCGGCGGTGCAGTTTCCACGAGCTGACTGGAACGCGCACCTTCGAACATTTGAGATTGGTCCGGCACGATGAAACGCTATTCTACACGGACGCGGAAGCACGTACACCACCGCGTCCGAGTAGGATTGTGGGGATCTCAAACTGAAAACTACGGAGCGGCGATTACTTTTTTGCGGCTTCCGCTTTAGCAGCGGCGTCGGCGTACTTCTTGGTGAAGCGCTCTACGCGGCCTGCGGTATCGATCAGTTTCTGCTTGCCGGTGAAAAAGGGATGGCAACTGGAGCAAATTTCAACACGCAGTGTGTCGCCTTTGATGGTCGAACGAGTGGAGAAATTGTGCCCGCAGGCGCAATGCACGGTGACAGCGTGATAGTCGGGATGAATGCCGGGTTTCATAAGACTCCAATCCATCGCGTCCGGTCTGCACGGTGTAATACGTCCGCGTCGCTAGGTCGCAAGGTAAGTTTTCATTATACGCGAGGCGTCAAATGAATGCTAACGAGGCCGTCGGCGCCTGGCGGCTCGAGCGGCGGACGTTACGAAACGAAGGCGCAACCTACTCGATAGCCGCCCAAGTCGGTGCGTTGAGACCACACGGGCTTCAGATTAACGCGGACGGGCGGAAGAATGGGCACGTGCAAGACGGCCAGAATATTTTCCGTCAGAGATTCGGAAGAATCCAGTTCCAACGCGACGCCGCCGAAGCCGAGGTCCAACACGCGAGCGCGTCGAGCGCCTTGATCGCCGAGAACGGCGTAGGCATTGGTTCCAGTCATCGACACCCGCTCCGCCTTGCGCGGACTCGTGAAGGCTCGCGAAGTCGAAGCGATGGGCGATGGCTTGGAGGAAGTTTCCGGTGCCGATGGAGGAGTGGGGGCCGCAGGGGCTTCTTCCGATTTTTCAGGGGACCGTTTTTTCTCGATGGAGATTGGAGGCGGCGCGGAAGCGGCAGGGGGCTCAGAAGAAGGTGACGCGGGAGGCTGAGGCGCTGCGGCCGGTTCGCTGTGGCGCACGGAACCTTCCGTCGTCCGCCCGTGATGAGAGTGCTTGCGCTGATACAGCCGCTCGTCTGAGATGCGAATCAGATCTTCGGAGTTATCGGCATCCTGAGGATAGTTTGCGACGCCGTGATCCATGCCCACGGTGACGCTGAGCTGTAGCGCATTCATGCTTTCTGCGAATACGCTTTCGATACGCCGGCTGAGTGCGAGCGCCTGAGGCGCATCAGTTTGCGGCAGGACTAGCGCAAATTCGTCCCCGCCAATTCGAAACGCAAAGTCCGAAGTACGCAGAGCCTTTTTCAAGGTTGACGCGGCCACACGAAGGACTTCATCGCCGCGGGGGTGACCATGCTTGTCGTTTACTTCCTTGAAGCGGTGCATGTCCATGATGACTAAACCTAGCGGGAGACTGTAACGTTTGGCGCGATTCAATTCCCGTTCAAACGTTTCGTTGAAAAGCCGGCGATTGTAGAGCCCGGTCAGCGGATCGGTAATCGCATTCAACTGCAATTTCTTGAGGTCGTCGTATTCGATGAGGACCGGCACGCGAAGGAGGCCGGCGGTGGAAAGCACGTCGACCAGTGCGGTTTTCAGAGAGACCGTGCGTTTCAAGGACTCGCTGAGTTGACGGCGGCGAGTCAGCATGTCGTCCCACAGTTGGACACAGACATTCTCACGCAAATCGAGGTGTGTTACTGCGCGAAGATATCGTTGAAGAAATTGTCCACGAGCTGGGACGTCAAGGGACTCGAGCGTGTCGGTAAGCAGCTCGAGATACGAATCTTCCAACGACGTGCGGGAGGGCGCTGGTGCGCCGGGGCTGGGCATAAACGGTATTAACCTAACCTTTGCCTGTCCCCGCGGGGGTGGGGTGAAAAGAGAGGCCTGCTCCTAGAGTGGGAGCATGCCGAAGTCCAATCAAATCCCGACTGGACCGAGCCACCCTCGACGCAGAGTCAGGAATGCGCGTCGGTATCCTATTACAAAAGCGTGGCATACGGCAACATCGTGGGTTCTCACTGGCGGATCGACGGGAGATTGAGGATGAGCAAAGGCCTGACGGGGTCACCCAGTCAGGCGTAAATGTGTACAGATTTACTCAATAGCCCTGAGAAATTCCAATCCGAATAGGCGCATTTCCCCAGCGCTGTCTTGTCTAAGAACGCGGGCGACAATGGGGGGAGTCTCGCTGGGTATGATACTCGACGAGGCTGGCGAGGGAGCCGGGATCGTCAAGTGCACTACTTGGTCCAGTCGAAGCTGGTGCGCGGACGTGATACAAGCACCCGTTGCGCTGATATTCAATGTCTTCGTTAATTCGATGAATTCAGCCCCCGAAGTATCGGTGGCGCGCAGAAATACCGGCACTTGCAGCCGAAGTCGAGACGAGCGTCGAGTCGAAGTTGAGTCCAAATCGTGGGTTTCCTTGATCAGATCGATTTCCACTTTCTCGCTCTCTTAGTACTAGGGACCTAGTACGGATACGAGCATCTTTAGTGCCACATAAGTAGCGCTTGTCCCTGCGTAAACTGCCTATTTACATATACCTAACTGCCTGAATCCGCACGTTGTCCGCTGACGCACCACCGCCTGTTCTCGGGATATCCAATTCGGTTCCGATATTGTGCAAATGGAACGCTTTTACCATTGACAGCCCAGCACCCCTTTGCGAGTATGAGCCACCTGCATAGGAAAAAATTTGCCACTCGCTAACGAATCTACAGACAGGATACAGATGTCCGGAGATGTCGCCTCATCTTCGTTTTTAGCCGACGACCGGGCGAACCACGTCGCAAGCGTCGTTCCCTCCGACCGGCCATCGGACGTCTTGCCGGTCAGCCTTGTTCACGGTCTGATGGATGCTGTGGACTGCTCGATTCTCGTGGCGGACCGAACCGGTCGCATATTATTGATGAACCAGCGGGCGCGGCAATTTCTCCTTTCCGCAGGCCTGGACGCACAGGACACGCTGAGTCTTTTCGAAAATATTTTGATGGTGCAGCCTAAACACATTTTTAAATTAATCGAAAGCGGAGAACATCGCGTCGAGCTGGACCTTGAGCTAAACGACACAAGTTCACGCGCCCTGGTCAAGTGGATGCCGGAGCCGGATTGGATCGTGGTGCAGTTTGAAATTGCCACCGAAAAACAAAATTTCGCCTCGTCGGAAGCTGCCACGCAGGCTACCGTGCAGGAATTACTGCAGGAACGCGAAATCACCTATCGGAATTTGCTGGCTGCGTACCTGAAGCTGCAGGAAGTGAACCGGCAGAAGACCGTCTTCCTGGCGTCTGCCGCCCATGAGTTGAAAACGCCGTTGGCGGTAATCAAAGGCTATTACGATCTTTTGTTGACCGGTTCCCTGGGCCGGCTGTCGGACAAGCAGCAGGACATTCTGGAAGAATCCAAAGACAGTTGCGAGCGGCTGGTGCGGCTGGTTTCGATGTTCCTTAACTATTCGGCGCTGGAGAGCGGAAAACTCGTTCTGCAGCTTCGTGAAAACGATCTGCGAGATTGCCTCGATGAACTTTCGAAACGCTGGTCGGAAGCTTTCCAGCGAAAAGGCGTGAAGCTGGAAACCAGCTTTGATCCGTCCATCCCGACGTTCCGATTCGATTACCAGAAGGTGCAGCAGGCGGCCGCAAATCTTCTGGATAATTCATTGAAGCACACCCCCGCGGGCGGCAGCGTGACGTTGCGAGCCGGCCCGCATTTTTGGGAACGTCGCGTCGCAGGCGTCGCCCCGGCGCAGGAACGCAGACGCTTCCGCCTTCCGCGGCCAAACAGCGTGGAAGTGAGCGTTACGGATTCCGGTCCGGGCATTGCTGCCGAGCATCATCAGGAAATTTTTGAAGACTTCGTAAGGGTGGACCGCAATACATCCGGGATGGGACTGGGTTTAGCGATCGCCAAGCGCCTTATCCAGGCGCATCGCGGCAAAATCTGGGTTGAGAGCGAGCATCAACGGGGCAGCACGTTTACGTTTCTGCTGCCCATGGATCCAAACTAATTCGAACATTTTCTGGAATCGGAAAGGGAAAGTCAATGTCCGCCAAAGAGTTGAAAGAAAAGATTCTCGTCATCGACGACGAACCGAGCATTCGAAAATATTTGCAGACGCTTCTGGAAGTGGACGGCTTCGAGGTGGAAGCGGTCAGCTCCGGAAAAGAAGCGATCGAGAAAGTGAGCGCAGGACAGCGTCCTGACTTCATCATTCTGGATGTGCTGATGCCGGAACTGAACGGTATCGAAACGTTGAAAGAGTTGATGCAGATCGACCGCAGCCTAAACGTCATCATGCTGTCGTGCTCCAACGAAGTCGGCACGGTAGTGGAAGCCATACGCATCGGCGCACACGACTACCTGACCAAGCCGTTTGAGAAGACCGAGCTTGACGCGGCCATGTTAAAGTCGCGCCAGAAAAAGCAACTTGTCACGGAGAACTTGGCACTGCGCGATTATTGCGAACAAATCACCGAGGACATCAGCTTTCTGGCCGCCAGCCCGCAGATGGTTCGCATCCGGCAGCAGATTTTGCAGATCGCGCCGGTGGACGTGCCGGTTTTTATTTGTGGAGAAAGCGGAGTCGGCAAAGAAGTGGTGGCGCGCATGATCCACTTGCGCTCCAAGAGGCGCAGCCAGCCGTTTATAAAGGTGAATTGCGCCGCACTGCCCGGCGAACTGCTGGAATCGGAACTGTTCGGGTTCGAACAGGGCGCATTTACCGGCGCGGTCCGCGCCAAGCCCGGCAAGTTCGAAATGGCCAACAAGGGCACTATTTTTCTGGATGAAATCGCGGAGATGACCACGCACCTGCAGGCCAAGCTGCTGCACGTATTGCAGGACCATCAATACTCGCGGCTAGGCGGCCGGCACCTTGTTGATACCGATGTGCGCGTGCTCGCGGCCACCAACGTGGACGTTCAGGACGCCATGAGAACCGGAAGATTTCGCGAAGATCTTTATTACCGCTTGAACGTACTTTCCATTAACGTGCCGCCGTTGCGCGAGAGGACCTCGGAAATTCCATTGTTATTCCGGCATTTCCTCCAGAAGTACAGCGAGAAGTTTGGAAAGACGCCGCAGGGCCCGTCGAAATATCTACTCGATGCAGCGGTAAGTTATCCGTGGCCGGGAAATTTGCGTGAACTGGAGAATTTCGTAAAGCGCTACGTGATTCTCGAAGACGACGAAGGCAGCCTGCGGGAACTTGTGGAAATGTCTTCCGCCCGGCAACGTACCTCTCCGCGCGCCGAGCCTGCCGTGCATCGCGAACCGCAGGGACTCAAGGCTCTGGTGCGCGGCCTGAAAGACGAAGCCGAGATGGAAGCTATCGCCGACGCATTGGAAAAAACCCGCTGGTGCCGCAAGGACGCGGCAAAAATGCTCGGTATCAGCTACAAGGCCCTGCTGTATAAAATGCGCCAGTTTAATCTCGACACACCCCGCACCAGGCGCGCCAGTGTACCTGCAGCGGCGGTCGAGGAACCAACCGGCGTCGCTATCGGTGGCCGAAACGAATAACCATTACGTGGCGCCGCCCGTTTATCTTTAGAACAACATCGCGGTTCGACCGGGCGGGCGCTTCAGGATTTGCAGTAATGTTTCACTGAGGGGGGACGCGACCGCGTTAAGCTAGCCGTCGCCATCGAGGATGGGGGGAATGTCCGAACGCCGCAATGCTCGCCGCTATGACCTGTCTTTGCCGGTCATCGTTCGAATTCCATCCGCGCTGTCTAATTCGCAGGAAGGTAAGACGCGCGATATCTCCACACGTGGCCTTTATTTCGTGGTCGCGGAGGATTTGCAAGCGGGATCCGATTTAGACATCACCCTTACCTTGCCATCGGAGATTACTCACGGGTCCGAGGTGTTCGTCCGAGCCGCAGGTAAAGTCGTGCGTGTCGAGCCACGGACTGAAGATCCCACCATGCGGCTCGGAGTTGCCGCAGTCATTGAACGCTACGACATCGTTCGCGGCGAAAACGAACACACTAATTAATCTGACAAACCTTCCTGTAAATAATCCACAGAACGCAAAAGTCTAGCATTCTGGCGGCCCAGACGAAGCAGTTTAAGGGCAACCCTGCTGGCGAATCTGGGATAATTTATCGATGGCCTCACCGTTGCCCTTTTTTGCCGCCGCCTGCAGCAACACCCTGGCCTGATCGCAGTTTTTTGTTACTCCTCCTCCAATCAGATACAGTTTCGCCAATGTCACTTCGGCGGAGGTATTTCCTTGGGCGACTGCGGCCCAAAGTGAGCGGGCCCGTTCGGCGGGGTCCTGATTCTGCAGTTCAGCAGCCGTAGCTTGTGTCGCTGAGTCGTCCCGGAAAGTACTTCCCGGCTTTGCGGTGACAGAAGAAGTTTGAGAGCGTTGTTGGTTCTCATTAGCCAACACCGTTCCGGCCGCGATTGGGCGGCTTTCCGGAGTGACTGCAGAAGCCGGTTCCGGACTTACCACCGGCGGCGTCGGAACTGCGGGAACCTTTACTGGAGGAACGTCAGATGCTTCCTTGGGAGCCGACATCCTTTGTCCCAGCGAGATCAGCAATTGCCCGACAGCCTCATGATAGCCGTACAGGATTACCGCCAGTGCCACAACAGCAATCAGAATTGCCGCAGCAGCTACGCCGCGAATACGGTGCCCCGAGGGAGTGGGCAATTTTACTGGAGATTGCCAATCACTGAAGACCGGTACCGTTCCGCTCAAAGGAGTTCCTGGAGTTCCGGTCGGCCCAAAGCTATCAAGCGGGGTAACTCGATTGTTCAAGCTCAAGGGAGCGAACAGCGTGCTTGCAGGCGTTGCGAATTCGCTTGGCGGCCGCATTCTGCCCGCCTCGATGACCGGTTCGACCGTCGATTCGACCGCACCAGCGCTTGCGGGAGCGGCAGGTTGCTCCACGCCGAAATCGGAATTCCTAAAATGAGCGTCTGTGAATGAAGGCACCGCGGGAGCACTCAGTTGGGCCAGCCATTTTCTCAACCCAGTTTGAAACTCCGAACTCACATCGGAAAACTGTAAGGAGGCTACTTTGCCGCCGTCTTGGGTCCAATCGATGTTTCCATAACCCTCAAGCTTTTCAGGTGCATTCACAACAAACGAAAAGTGAATTTTTCGGCTGGGCCCAATCGGCGTGACCGCGCGAAACGTGAAGCCGTCCTCGGACACAGTTAACATCATGCCGCCGTTGCCCGCTTCGAGCTCGACGTACACCAACTGGTCCAGCTTTATCGTCGGAAATTGCGAACGCCCGGAATTATTCATCGTAGGAATGATCCCCCACCGCGGGAATCCGCGTGGAGAATACCAGTAAACAAGAAAAATGGGCAAACATTGAAACTCCAGGCCAGAAACCAAACCATGCAATCGCTATTGGAACGACTCAGGCAGGGCTCATAGTGTGCCACAGCTTATGCCTGAGTGCGCTGGTGGTTTCGGACATCAACCTGAGAAAAGGCATCGGCGCACTTGGATGGAACTATCTTCTTTAAATGGACCTTTGATTTTCCCTCTTCCGCAGTCTCCTCGGGAAACGCGCTTTTTGAGGGAGTACTAGAACGTGCTCCAAGTGCCCCCACCTATCTCGTTGTCAATAAAATAGTTAGCCTTAGTCTAAGCGTCACTGTAAGGAAGAACACAATGTTGGTAAATCGAGTGCAACGGTGAATACAGCCGATGACCATTGCTCGAACGCCGGTCCGCTCCATTACCGCCAATAGTGCCATCCCGCCCGATCACGTGCTTTTCGGGCGTTCAATCGCCATGAGAGAGTTGCGGGGCAGAGCGGAGAAAATCTGCTTTACGAATATTCCCGTATTGCTGTGTGGCGATGGCGGCACGGGAAAAGAAGCCTTGGCGAGATGGATCCATGCGCGCTCCGCGAACAGCCAAGGTCAGTTTATGAAGATAAATTGCGCTGCACTACCGGGCAATCTCCTCGAGAGCGAATTATTCGGATACGAAAAGGGCGCCTTTACAGGCGCGCAAGTATCGAAACCCGGCCGGGTAGAACTGGCGCACAACGGCACCTTATTTCTTGACGAAATTGCCGATCTCGAAATGGCGCTGCAAAGCAAAATACTGCACTTCCTTCAGGACGGCTGTTTCTCGCGTATTGGGGATCAGGCGGAACGAACCGTTAACGTGCGCGTGATTTGTGCTACCAACAAGGACCTTGCGCAGGAAATGGCTGCGGGAAACTTTCGCGCGGACCTCTTCTATCGCATCAATGTCGTCCAGTTTCAGTTGCCGCGGCTTCGCGAGCGCAAGGAAGACATCCCGATTCTGGCCGAATATTTTCGTACCATGCATGAACAAGTGTTTGCGATTGAGTCGGCGCCACTTAGCCCGGAGATGATTGAGTATTTGCAAAATTCAACCTGGCCCGGAAATGTTCGCGAACTTTCCAATGGCATGGCCCGGCATGTGCTGATCGGGCCGGAGGCCACCATGGGGCAGGGATCCGCTCCCGAGCGCGCAACTCTGCGCTCTCCGATCCGCGCGAGCGTCGGTGAAGTACCGTTGAAGCGCATTGCCAAGGCCGCGATACAAGAACTCGAACGCAACCTGATCCTCGAGTCGCTGCGCGTGCATCAGTGGAACCGTCGTAAGACGGCGGCCGCGCTGAAAATCAGCTATCGCGCGTTAATTTATAAGATTCGGGACGCCGGTCTCGCCTCCAGGCGTCCCGTGCGCCCATCGACACCTTCCTTGGATACTTCTCGCCAGTAGCTGAACCTCGTCTGGAATAGCGGTAACGCGCAAAATATGCCCGCGGAAACGTTCTTCGTTGTATTATTCTATAGTAAACAGCAAATCTATTAACATATGGTAAAGACGGGTGAAGGTTACTTGTTCGTTGGTACAGGCAACACCTGCACCTAAATTGTACGAACCACCAGTAGTTCGCGATTGGTACGGAATCTTACTCTTCCCATGACGATGTCGGGGAGGAAGTAGATGGGCGTGAGGTGCTTTGGGCCATTGAAATTGAGAATTACCCGCACTCCAAGCCGCGGTAGGGCCTTTCTTGCCTTGGTGGTCACGCTCATTGCGTTCGTGGGACTCGGCGGCTGCACCGGCTTGGCGAGCGGCTCAAAGACGGCTCAATCGGCCGTGCAGGTGACACCCTCGTCGGTGGATTTCGGAAGCTCGGGCGTCGGTAAAGTGGTTTCCCACACCGCAACGGTTACGAACTCTGGCACTTCAGCGATTACCCTGAACAACGCCAGTATCTCCACCAACGAATTTTCGATCTCCGGCCTGCAATTTCCGGTTTCTATACAGGCGGGCCAGAAAGCGAAATTCACAGTTTCATTCCGCGGGAAAAAGCCCGGTAAGGTGAAGGGCACGCTGCAGTTCACTGGCGACCCCGCGGTTCCGGATCCCGTTGACCTGACCGGATCAGCCGGAAGCACGGCTCCCAAATTGGATCTTTCAGCGGCAAGTCACGATTTCGGCAAAGTGACGGTCAACACCAGCGCAAGCACCTCGTTCACGCTTACAAACTCCGGGGCCTCTAATCTGAACATTACGCAAATTTCCACCACCGGGGCCACATTCGCCGTTACCGGAGTGACTCTGCCGGCGGCTGTGCCACCGGGAGGGTCGGTCAGCGTGAATGTGACGTTTTCGCCTAAGGCCGCGGGAACCTATGCCGGCAGCGCGGCTATTTCGAGCGACGATCCCAGTACTCCAGATGCTAAAGTGAACCTCACTGGTGTCGGTACGGCAGTCGATGTCGGAAAATTGACCGCCACACCCGCGAGCCTGAGCTTCAGCAATGTGAAGGTCGGCAGTTGGGCCACTGCCGTCACCACGCTGAAGAACACCGGCACTGCGAATCTCACGCTTTCGCAAATCAGCACCGGCACGGCTGTCTATTCAACAACTGGAATTACTGTGCCTGCCGTGCTGGCACCGGGTGGCAGCCTGGCGCTCACTGTGAAATTCAATCCCACGGCGGCTGGGCCGAAAAGCGATAGCCTTTCGCTGGTCAACTCACAAGGAGGGATAACCAGCGTCCCTTTATCTGGATTGGCCGTGCAATCCAGTCTGACGGTATCGCCCGCCAACATCAGCTTTGGAAATGTGGCCACTAATTTGACCAACAGCCAAACCGTTCAGATCACCAATCCGAGCGCGATCAGCGTAAACGTCACCGCTGCGAACATCACTGGAACAGGCTTCAGCACTTCCGGCTTGAATGTTCCGCTGACCCTGAGTGCCGGGCAATCCAGCACGTTTAACGTGCAGTTCAATCCCAAGATGGCTGCGGCATCGACCGGGAGTCTAACGCTGGTGACCGACTCTTCCAGCTCACCGGCGCCGATGACACTCTCAGGTACGGGTATCGCCGCGGCATTAACGTTGTCCGTAAATCCTTCCGCCGTTAATTTTGGGAACGTAAGTGTAAGTGCGACGGCGTTGCGCAACATCACTGTTACCAACACCGGCAACGCCAGCGTAGCGATTTCGAGTGTGAATCTAACCGGAACGCAGTTTACGTTGACGGGTGGCTCGCCGGTAACTCTTTCTCCGTCCCAGAGCATTACTCTGGCAGTTCA
>JBBSFG010000042.1:0-17215 GCA_038238965.1 Candidatus Acidiferrales bacterium
AGCAGGCGCGATATTCTAAAGACGCTGGCTCTGACGGCCGCCGGCGGTTACGTCTTGCAGGCGATTCCCGCGCAAGCCGCGGAATATGCGCACCAGGCGGTGCATAAGGATAAAGCCGCGGCCCCCTCCGGGAAATATACTCCGAAATATTTCAGTCCCCATCAATACGAAACGTTGTCTTCGCTTTGCGCCACCATCATTCCCAAAGATGAAAAATCCGGCGGCGCCATCGAAGCCGGTGCCCCGGAATTTATCGATCTGCTCACCAGTGAAAACGACGAGTACCAGCTCAAGCTCGGCGGCGGCATCTTCTGGTTCGACGGCTTCTGCACCGACCGCTATGCGGCCACCTATTTGAATTGCACGCCGGAGCAGCGCAAAGCGGCGCTCGATCTGATCGCTTTTCGCAAAAACGCCAAAGCCGACCCCACTCTCAGCCAGGGCGTAGTTTTTTTCGCCTTTGTGCGCAACCTGACCTGCGACGCCTTCTACACCAGCAAAATCGGCATCGCCGACCTCCAATACATCGGCAACACCGCCCTCCCCGATTTCCCCGGCTGTCCCCCGCTCCCCGAAGCCTAGCGTCCCGACACGCCGCCACTCCGCGACACCACGAGAGTCGCCACGCACACCGACAACCACGCCCCCAGGTAATCAGCGACTGAATAATCGTAGCGGCCGCAAAAAAAAACGGCCGGCATTTTCGCCGGCCGTTCCTTGTGATTTTTATGTTCAGCGCTTAGTGCCGGCCACCATGTCCGCCACCGCTGTGGACTCCGCCGCCACCGTGCGAACCGCCGCCGCTGAAGCTGTTGCTCCCACCCTGGCCATGGAAGCTGGACCCGCCGCGGGCGCTCGATCCACCTCGGAAGTTAGACCCACCTCGGAAGTTAGACCCGCCTCGGAAGTTAGACCCGCCGCGCACACCGCCGTTAAATCCTCGGCCGCTGGATCCGCGATTCTCGTAGCCGCGCCCATTGTATCTGTCGCGCCCATTGTATGCACCGCGTCCGATGTATCCGCCGCGCCCGTTCAATCCGCGATTATTGTATCCACGCCCGTAGTCACCCCGGCCGTAGTAACCACGTCCGTAGTCACCCCGGCCGTAGTATCCACGTCCGTAGTATCCACGTCCGTAGTCACCCCGGCCGTAATATCCGCGACCGTCGTATCCGCGCCCATAAAACCCGCGGAACCATGGGCCGGCTCCGATGAAGATGCCGTTCGCGAAATAATCCGGCCCCCAGTAACCATAGGGAGCGCAGTCATACGGAGAATAATCATAGTAGCCGTAATCGCAAACCGGCGCGGCACCGTAACCGTATCCATACCCGCCACCGTAACCGTATCCATACCCACCACCGACGCCGATTCCAACCGAAACTTGCGCGTGCGAATAGCTCGCTGCAAACATGCAAACCGCAACTAAAGCGAAATATCGTAGATACTTCATTTGGTGCCTCCCGGTATCGGCAAACCGTTTATCTCCGCGTACTTACTGTACTGCGGTGCTTCTATCTGCTACCGATACTTGTTAAACTCCAACAAAACCAAAAAGTTGCAACCCGTTTCGCTCGCGACACCGGCCAAAGCCGCTAAGCTGTTTGTTTTGTGTGGCGTGCACCAGTCGGTCCGCCAATGGCAACTCGCGATTATCTTATCCTTTTACGATCTGCTGCGATGCCGCGTCCCACATCGTGGCGCTGCGCCGGAAATACGACTCGTTCGCCAAATGACAGGCCAGCGCGGCGTTGTGGCCAAATACCGCATCCTCCGTCACCGGCTGCCGGCTCTTCACCGCCTGGAAGAATTTCCAGAGGTGCGGTTTTTCGTCGTCCCACGATGTACCTTTATATGTGAATCCCTCCAGCGTCCGTTCCTTGCCCGGCACCGCGTCATGTTCCGTGTGCCACTGCTTGAAATACGCCTCGCGCATTTCCCGCGGGAATCCGTAGGCGTAGTAACTTGGCGCGCTGTCTTCGCCGGTTTGCGGCATGTAATTGATGGCCGTCTCGGTTACTTCCAGAATCCCCTTCGAGCCCATGAAGCGGTACATCTCCGGCGTCTCACAACCCAGGTTCAGCCGCATGTACACCGGAATTTCTCCGTACTCGAATAACGTGGGGTGCACGTCCGGCATATTGCGCCCGTCGGGGAACCGTAAAATACCGCCCATGGCCATCACGCGCTTGGGCGGCTCGTTCCATCCCAGCATGTACTGCATTCCGCTGATCAGGTGCACCAGCAGATCGCCCGCCACGCCCGTCCCGTATTCTTTCCAGCAGCGCCAGCGAGCAAAAATCTTCGGGTTGAACGCCACCTTCGGAACCGTACCTTGCCATGTATCCCAATCCAGATTTTCCGGCGATAAATCCGGCGGCGGCGGATATTCCCACGCTCCGGTCGGATCGTTGCGCCCCAGCGAGCCTTCCACCAGGTTCAACTTGCCGATCATGCCTTGCGCCAGCATCTCCTTGGCCTTGGTGCAGATTACCGAACTGACTCGCTGCGAGCCGATCTGCACGATTCTTCCCGTTTTCTGTGCAGCGTTTACCATCGCCACTCCATCTGCCCCGGAGTGCGACATCGGCTTCTCGCAGTAAATATCCTTCCCGGCGTTCACCGCGTCCACCACCACCTGTTTGTGCCAGTGATCCGGCACCGCCGCCACGATGCAATCGACATCCTTATTAGCCAGCAGTTCCTGGTAGCGCCGCGTGGTCGTCACCTTCGCGCCAGCAATCTCTTTTGCCAGCATATGCCGCCCGTCGTACAGGTCGCACGCCGCGATGCATTCCACGCCCGGCAACTCAACGCTGTTGGTGAGCAGCGCCGATCCCTGCATCCCGATCCCGATAATTCCGAAGCGCACCCGATCGCTGGCCGCCACCGCCTGCGTCGGATAGAGTTCGGGATCCAGAAGAATCGTTCGTGACGCGACGAACGCTCCCGTAACCCCCGCGCTGCGTTGTAAAAACTGACGACGCGACAAATCTTTAATCATGTGACCTCTCCGGATTTTCGAACGATCCTTAAAACTTCATCAATGCAACTGCTGCACGCTTACTTCCTTGAAAAACACAATGTCGTTGTCGCTGTGATTTTGCAGTCCCAAATAGCCTTCCTCTGGACGTGGGCCGCGCTGCGGTTCGAAATCAAATTTCCGCTCCGGCACCGCCTGCCCTTCGGTGTAATCCGTAACCGCAACGCCGTTCAACGTCACCTCGGTGCGCGGCCCATCCAGCGTAATCAGCAGCGTGTTCCACTCCGGCCCGGGCTTTCCGGGGCGCGCCATCGGCTTGGTCAGCGAATACAGCGTGCCCGAAACATGGTAGTCGTCTTCCTTCGAAGCTTCCGGGTCATTATCGATCTGCACTTCGTATCCGTAGTGCACCGGCATCCAGGGCTCGCGCGGCTCGATGGGAATGCGGATGTACACGCCGGAATTGTCGTTGTGGTCCCTCATTTTGTAGACTACCCGGATCCTGCAATTCCCCAGTTTGCCGCCCGTCCAGTAGAGCAAGCCCATCCCGCCATGGGTGCGGATCAATCCATCCTCCACGGTCATGCCGCCCGGCCCCACGTGTTTCCAGCCGGCCAGGTCTTTGCCGTTGAATAACGGTTTGAAGTCTCCGGTTTTTTCCTGGGAGATTGCCTGAGGGCGTGCGGCGGCAAGCATCAGCAGCGCCACTACAGCGGCGCACCATGCGGTTTTACTCATCTTCTCTCCCGGTGCCGGCGCTAATAACGCAGATCGTGCAGGTACTTGTAACTATTGCGAAGACTGTCCAGCGGTGCAGCAGGCGCGTCGTGCTCTACGAAATAATGCTGGATACCCGCCTCCCCGGAATAGGAGAAGATGCGCTTCCAGTCGATGACGCCGTTTCCGACGTCGGTCATGTTTGGCATTTCCTTGTCGGGGTTGGCAGTGGGACCCTCTGCGCCTTTCGGGAGCTCCTTCATGTCTTTTACGTGCACCAGCGGGAAGCGGCCTGGGTACCTGTTGAAGTATTCGACGGGGTCCTTACCGGCGACACTGACCCAACAAAGGTCCATCTCCATCTTGACAAATCTCGGATCGGTGGAAAGAAGTAAATCGTAGGGAAGCTTTCCGCCGAGCGCTTCGGAGGGCTGAAACTCGAAGGTGTGATTGTGGTAGGCGAACTGGATGCCCGCCTTCGCGCTGGCTTCACCGGCCTTCTGGAAAAGTTCTGCGGCGCGCTTGTACCCGTCGGGTTCGCGGCGCTGCTTTTCTTCGATCCACGGGCACACAATAAAACTGTGTCCCACCACGTGCGCCGCTTCCAGCGTCTCCGGCCATTTGTTCTGCACCACTTCATACGAGACGTGCTCGCTCGGCGCCGTTAAATTGTGGCGGTCCAGCATCGCGCGGATATCCTTCGGCTGATGATCGAAGTATCCCGCGAACTCCACTTCGTTGTAGCCGATGGCCGCCACCTTCGCCAGCGTGCCCTCAAAGTCCGTCTTCATGGTGTCCCGCACGGTATACAGTTGCATGCCGATGCGGTCCAGTTTGTGAGCGCCTTCCGCGGCCCACGAAGGGCGTGAAGCCACCAGGGATGCTGCGATGGAACTGCCGATAAATGTTCGCCGGTTCATGCGCGGCATTGTACTCCTTCACGGCACAAGGGCAAACACTTCCCTCGAAATAAAAATCCAAAAAAAACGGCGCCCCGAAGAGCGCCGTTTTTTCCGAATTATTGGAATTAAAACTGGAACCGCAGGCCCAGCTGCATTCTCCGCGGCGCGTGCGCGCCGGTCAAATGCAGGAAGGCGTCGTCTCCAAAGCCGGAGTCGATGGCGTTGAACTCTGTGTGGTTGAACAAATTGAAAACTTCCCAGCGGAATTCGAAAGCCGCGCGTTCTTTGATCTGGAATCGCTTGAACAACCCGGCATCAAAGTTTACCCGGCGGGGAAGATTCAACGTGTTGCGCCCGGAATCGCCAAAGGTCAATCCAGTTGGCAGAGCATATGCCGATGGGCTGTAGAGCAGTGGCCCGGTTACTCCAGCACTCGCGGCCCTATCGGCCGCCGAGACGTCCCGGGGACTGCCAACCAGGTCTGGAAACGAACCCGCTCCCAGGCCGTTGCCCACTCCGGCGTTGTCACCGAAGGAGGTGCCGTTGGTGATCGTCACCGGCGTGCCGCTTTGAACGATGGTGATCCCGGAAACCTGCCACCCGCCCAATGCGGTATGAACAAATCCTGTGCCGCGGAAAAACGGCAGGTTGTACACATAGCTGATCGCCAGATTATGCCGCACATCAAAGTTCGAGCTCGCCCGCGTCCGGCCAGGATCGTAGGAATCCACGAAGCCGGTATCGGAGCGGTCTGACGAGTCGTCGATGGAGTGGCTGTAGGTGTAGGCCAGGCTGAGGTTCAGTGCTCCCACTGTCCGGCGCACCGAGACTTGCAGCGCGTTGTAAATGGAGTTGGCGGTAGTCTCCACCCGTTGGATTGTGGAATAGCCCTGCACAGGGCGGAAGGGGTCGGCTGAATTTCCGCACGCGGTATACAAGTTGTTTACCGCCCCAGCAGGCACCGGCGTTCCATTCCCAAGCGTTGCGCCGTCCGGAAATCCGTTGGCGCCGAAAGAGAAATTGCAATCGCCATCAGTGATGGGTTGGCCGGGCGCGAACGGATTGTCTCCCGCGGATACTGCGTGTAACTGATTGAGGTCCCGCTGCAAGGTAAGGTGCGTCCCTTTGCTTCCCACATAGGCCACGGAAGTGACGAAATGGCCGGGCAACTCACGTTGCACGTCCAGGTTCCACTGTTGCACGTAGGGCCATTCCGCCTTGTCCGGGATCGAGAACGGTGACAATGGGAATTGCGGCGCTGGTCCGCCGGTGGACCCGCCCACCGCGGTGTAACCCACAATGTTGTTTTGTGAAGCCAGAAGAATCAGCGGAGACGCGCCCTGCTGCAGCACTTCGGCGTTGGCCTCGTTGCCGTTTTCATGTTCAAAGAAAACGCCGTAACCGCCGCGGATGGCCATCTTGCCGTCGCCGTGCGGATCCCACGCGAATCCCAGGCGAGGCGCCGGATTCATCCATTTATTTTTCAGGCATCCGGTTTCCACGCCGCTGGCACCGCACTGAATAAAGCCGTTGAAAATGCGCGGATCGCCCGCTTGAATCTGGTCTCCGGTATTCGGATCGACCAGGGATCCGTCATCCGGGCTGATGCCCAGCGCATTCGCTTGTGAAAATTGCGACGGAGAGAAGCCATACTCCTGGTTGAACTTCTCCTGGTAGCGCCCGAAGAAGCTCCAACGCAAACCAAGATTCAGCGTGAATCGCTTGGTGATGCGCCAGTCATCCTGAAAATATGGCTCGAGGATTTTGTAACGGTCGTAGAAGTCCACCTGGTTGGCGGCTTGCGAATAGCTGCCGATATTTCCGATCAGCAGGTCGGCAAAGGAATTGCCCGAACTGACGGCCGAACCGGTATCGAATGACAAATTACCTTGCTGGTTGACCGCGTTCCGCTGGTTTTTCTGCGCGGCCACGAAATACGCGCCGATGGTCATGGTGTGGTGGCCGGCAATCTTCGTCAGGTTGTCGCGATACGTGTACGTGGGATTGGCATTTTTCCACGGATAATAACCTGTGTCGAAAAATACTAAGCTGCCCAGGTCAGTCGCGTCTGCGATTCCGCCGTAAGCCGAATTCCCTGAAAAACCGAAAGCCGGAAGCTTGCCTTCGAAACCATTGGGGAAAAGAGACCCCATCGTGAAACCTGCCGGCAGGGCGGTCGGCCCGATGGTGCTCAGAATAATGTGGTCTCCCGTATAGCTGGCCACGAATTCATTCAACAACGTGGGTGAAATATTGGCTGTCAGCCGCGCCACGAAACTCGTGCCCGGACCGACGAAATTCGTTTGCACATTGGGGAAGCTGCTGGTGTTCGCGCCCCACAGCGAGCCCGGAATAATCGTTTTCCACGAATCATGGATGTACCGGAAGGTCAGCCTGTAATTGTCCGTGATGTTGTGATCCACGCGAATCAGTTCTTCTCTCCACGTGGTCGGTAGGGAAGTGGAGTTGGTGTACGCCGGGAAACCATTATCCGTACTGTTCGCCTGCGGCAGAACCGCCAGGAAAAACTGCGCGTTCGGATCGATGGGCACCATGTTCCCGGGGTAGGCCGTCGCCGTTGTGCCGTTTGAACTACCGGGCTGAAATGGGCAGTTATTGAAATCTGTTACCGAAAACGTTGGAGTGCCGGGGCACACATCGGAAAAATCTCCCCCGCGTTCCGCATCCGAAGGCACCTTCACGTTGTAGTTGTGCGGGTTCTTTTCGCGACGCCATTCTTCGGAGAAAAAGAAGAACGTTTTCTTCTTCTCGGTATTGTAAACATGCGGAATGAAAATCGGTCCGCCCACGGTATATCCAAAGTCATGCTTCTTGTATGGAGGGTTGGGGTGCGTCGGATCCGCGCCCGATTCCCAGGGCCGCGCATTGAACATGTCGTTGCGCAGATATTCGAATGCGCTGCCATGAAAACTGTTGGTGCCCGACTTGGTTTCCACTTCAATGGTGCCCGACGCGTTCCGCCCGTACTGCGCGCCATAATTTGACGTCAGCACCTTGAATTCCGCGATTGCTTCGATGTTGGGATACACGTTCAGCGTGGTGTTGCTGCCGTTGTCCATGTTGTCGCCGCCGTCGATTTCCCAGTTGTTGTACTCCGTGCGACCGCCGTTAATGCTGTAGGCGACGTTGCCATTGACGCCCACCGCTCCTTCGTCCTGCCCCGTCTGGCTCACCACTCCCGGCGCCAGCGTCACTAGTTGCGTAAAGTTTCGCCCGTTCAATTCCAGTTCGTTCACCTGCTTGCCGGTAATTGTGGAGCTGATGTCCGACGACTGCGTCTCCACTTGCGCCACACTCTCGCCCGACACCACCACCTCTTCGCTGATCGCCCCCACCGTCAGTACAATGTCAACGCGCAACTTCTGCGCGACTGGCAGCACCACGCCCTTAGCCTGGTACTTCTGAAATCCCGTCGCCGTCACAAGGATGTCGTACGTCCCTGAAGGCAACGCCGAACCTACGTACGCCCCATCCGAATTCGTGGTCGTATTACGCGTCAGGTTTTCACCCACGCTCACGATCACCACTTCGGCATTGGCAATCGCCGCCCCGGATTTGTCCGTCACCGTGCCGCTGATATACCCGGTGTCCTGCGCGCGCAAAAATCCGGGCATCGCCAGTATCGCCACCAGCCCCACCAGCATTGCCGGCGCCAATTTCACCAAGTATTTCCGAATCATCGAAGGATTACTGTGTCCCTTCACGTTAAAACCTCCAGAAAATCTTCGGATGGTATAGCTAACAGGAGGGCGCAGCATCGCCGGTGCCACCGCAGCTGCGTACTTCGTCGGTTGCAACGGACATTTCATTCGAGACAGCCCCACCACTCGACCATTGCCCAACGCACCGATTCTGCCTATTAAACCGAATTAATAGAGCATAGGCGCGTGCATGTCAAGCGGGAAATGCAACCCGCCCGTCAACGCGCATCGCCCTTGGTTCCCGATTGCGGCGCTCCTTTCCATTTTTCCGCCGCTCTCGCCTTGAATTCCGCGCCCTGGTGCCGGAAACTGGAAGCGCATGCCATTCACGCTGCTGCGTCTTTCATTGACCATCATTTTGGCGTCTTTTCTTACTCCAAGCGCGGAAACGGCTGCATCACGCGACGCAAACGTTACTACTCCATCTTCTTTTCAGGCCGAAACCCCCGAAAATAAAACCACCACTCGCACCGCTTCTCGTAATGACCCCAAAGTTTCATTCGCGCAGGGCCAAGCCGCCCTTCTACGCGGCGACCTCCGGGAAGCGGAAGCCAGCTTTCGCGCTGTCATCGCCGCCGATCCCCGCGCCGGCTCCGCCTACGCCAATCTTGGCGTCATCGCCATGCGCCGCAAAGAGTGGGATCACGCTCTCGCGCTCCTTCAAAAGGCCGAGGCCCTCGAACCCAAAATGTCCGGTATCCGGCTGAACATCGGCCTGGTGCAATTTCGCCACGCCAATTACGCCGCTGCCATCGCTCCGCTCTCCTCAGTTCTGAGAGATCAGCCCGACTCCCAGCAGGCTCGCTACCTCCTCGGCCTCTGCCAGGTTTTTACCGAGCATTACACCGATGCCGTCTCCACTCTTGAGCCGCTCTGGTCACAGAAGTCCGGCGACGTTATGTACCTCTACACTCTGGATATTGCCGCGCAAAACTCCGGCCACCATGAACTGGACGAAAAAGCTCTCGCGCAGATGGTGCAGATCGCCAGCGACACTGCCGAGTATCACCTCATCCTCGCCAAGGCGTATCTCAATCGGCAGGAAAATGAAAAGGCCGTCGCCGAACTGGCGCTAGCCTCCGCAGCCAACCCCCGCGTACCGTTTTTGCATTTCAATTCTGGCTTAGCGTATGACCGCGCCGGCAACGAAGCTCGCGCCGAGTCTGAGTTTCGCCAGGACATGGCCATCGAGCCCGATCTGCCCGATAACTACGAGCAGCTCGGCCTCATCTATTTGCGCACCCAGCGCGACGCCGACGCCGAAAAATCTTTTCGCGAAGCCTTGCGCCTCGATCCGAAAAGATCGACAGCCTTACTCGGCCTCACCAAGTTGTATCTTCGTCAGCAGAAATACCGGCAGGCCATCGCCGCCGCTGACTCCGTGTTGAAGCTCCTGCCCGACAGCCAGAGCGCCCACTTTATGCGCGGACAAGCCCTGCTCCACGAAGGCCGCCGCCAGGAAGGCCGCGCCGAACTGGCCGCCTCCCAAAAATTGCTCGACTCCGCCCTGGATAAAGACCGCGCCGCCCTCGAAGAAAAACGCATCCCCAATCCCGAGCTAACCCACCAACCCGAATAAATTTTCTAGTTGGAGGTGTCATTCCGAACCACCGCATTAGCGGCGTGTGAGGAATCTGCCGTTCGAGCCTGCCTTATCCATCATGTAAAAAAAAGACGCTCTGGTGCCCCACACGGCGAATTTCCGTGCGGGGATTTTGGTAATGAGCCGAGCAATCTCGTTCCCGGAGTCTCCTTCTCTTCTTACTTCTCAATTCCTCAATCCACTCAACCCCGGCCCAACCCACCTGCCCCGCGCCTCTTCCAAAACCTCCGCCACCGCCAAAACCACCTCATCCTCATTCGGCCGTCCAATCACCTGCACCCCGATCGGCAATCCCTCCGCCGAAAATCCCATCGGCACCGACACCCCGGGGAATCCCGCCAGGTTCAACCATTGCGAATGCCGCATCGTGTCGCGATACCCGGTACGCGGCCGCCAGTTTCCTTCTCCGTGGCGGAACGCCGGTCCCAAACAAACCGGCGACAACAAAATCGGCACATCGCGCATCTGCCGCAAAATCTTTGCGCGCACCGTGTCCCGCTGCACGCAAGCGCCCATGAACTCATCCACAGTCGGCGCAATTTTCAAGGTCGCCGCCGACAAATATTCCCGAAACATCGCGCTCAACTCCGCTTCCCGCCCCTCTACCATCCCGCCATACAAGTGCGCCACCGTCGGCCCAAAGAAAAACCACCACAACTCAATCGCCTGCTCCAACCCGTCCATGCGCAGCGCTTCCACCACAAATTTATTCCCCGCCAATAATCCCGCTGCGCGTTCCACCGCCGCCGTCGTCTCGCTACTCGCCTTCCCAAGTGCGTCCGTCTCCAGAATCCCTACCCGCAAGCCGCGCAATTCATTTTCACCAATAATTTTTTCCTGAATCGGAGCCGCGATCGCTTCCTCCCCATCCGGCCCTTTCATCACGTCAAACAGCGCGCGCACATCAGCGATCGTTCGCGCCATCGGCCCTACGCATCCCAGCCACGCAAACGCTCCTACGCCTCGCGGAAAATGTCCCGTCGCAGGCATACGCCCCGGCGTCGGCTTCAAAGCGCAAATTCCGCAAAAGTGTGCCGGCACGCGAACCGACCCGCCTCCATCACTGCCCACTCCCCCCATCGAACATCCCGAGGCAATCGCCGCCGCCTCGCCTCCACTCGAGCCCCCCGACGACCGCGCCACATCCCACGGATTGCTGGTCTTCCCCGACATCGCATTGTCCGTTTCATACGCCATCAGAAATTCCGGCGTATTCGTGCTGCCCAGCAAAATCGCGCCCGCCGAGCGCAATCTCGCCACCAGCACGGCGTCTGCTTCCGCTACGTAATCCGCGCGCAGCCGCGACCCCGCGGGGCATCGCCACCCGGCCACGTCGATGCAGCTCTTCACTGTTACAGGCACTCCAAGCAGCGCCCCACTCAAATCGCCGCGCAAAATCGCACCTTCGGCCTCTTTGGCCTGACGCCGCGCTCCTTCCGCGTCGATATGTACAAACGCATTCAGCGTCGGCTGCAGCGTTGCGATTCGCCGCAGGTGAGCGTCGACAATTTCGCGGGGCGAAGTTTTCTTCTCCCGAATGCCCCGCGCCAGTTCCGCGATACCGCCCGAAAAAATTGGCTCCATTTTTGCCTCACAGCGAGGTTAGATGCCGCTTCTCGTCCGGTCAAACACAGGTGCAGACGCCAGCTCAAATAAACGCTCCACCGCGCCTCACGAAAAACGGTTGACGCTGCCACCCGCAGCCCACAGAATCTTAGCTGCACAAAAAAGCCCTACACTCTTCGCGATTCAGGTAGGCGGGACGCTATCATCCACATGAAATTTGTTTTTCGTGCTCTTCTCCCTGTTCTCGCTTGCCTGGTTTTGATTTCCGCGATCATGTTGCCCTCGCGGTCCGCGCAGCAAGCAGCCAAGCCGCCCGCCTTGCGCGAGTCTGCCCCCGAACTTTCTACCAAAGCGTTGCGTCTGAACACTCTGGGAGTCGCTTATCTCAATCAGCAGCGCCCCGCCGACGCCCAGAAACTTTTTGAGCAGGCGCTCCAGGCCGACTCCAAATTCGCCGTGGCCCGCCTCAATCTCGGCATCGCCTTGCTTAACCAGCAAAAAGCCGAGGCCGCTCGCGATGAGCTTCTCGCCGCCGCCAGGCAGCTCCCCGACGATCCCTACGCCTGGTACAACCTCGGCCTCGCCTATAAAGATTTGGCCGACTTTCCGCACGGCGTCGCCGCCTTTGAACACGTCACGCAACTTATTCCCGACGAAGCCGACGCCTATTATTTTGTCGGCTACCTGAATTCTCAGCTGCAGAAATACGATGAAGCCATTGCCGCCTACAAAAAAGGCCTGGCGCTCTATCCCAATCACGCTTCGTCCGAATTTGGCATTGCGCGCGCCTACCAGCGCAACGGCGACTCCGCTGCCGCGCGCGAACACCTCGCCAAATTCCAGAACATCACCACCAATCACCTCGGTACTCCGTTCGGCGCGGGCTACGGCGATCAGGGCCGTCTCTCTCTTGCGGAACTGGTCACCAATCCTGCGCTGGCCGTTCCTCCGGCCATTCCCGTGCATTTCACCGCGCAAAATATCGAGGCGCTTTTGCAGAATGCCGGCAAATCTTCCGCTTCCTCTTCCGCCAATCCCGGCCCCAGCACCGGCGCATGTTTTTTTGATTTCGACGCCGACGGCAAGCCCGATCTCTTCCTTGTCAGCGCCACGGACGGCGCCAGCCATCTTCTCCACAACATCGGCGGCGGCCGTTTCGCGGATGTCACCCAGCAGTCCGGCATCAAACTTTCCGGCAGCGGCCTCGGCTGCGCCGCGGGAGATTTCGACAACGACGGTCGCACCGATCTTGCCGTTTGCCTCGGCGACGGCATGCACCTGCTCCACAACCAGCCCGAAGGAAAATTTGAAGACGTCACCGAAAAAGTAGGCATTCGCCGCGAAAAAGGCTGCGTCGGCGTAACCTTTGTCGACTACGACCACGACGGCGATCTCGACCTGTACATCACCTCCGCACCGGGCGAATCCGCGCGCAACACTCTCTGGCGCAATAATGGCAACAGCACCTTCACCGATGTCTCCGCCGCCACCGCCTTGAATATCCCCGCCACCGGTGCCGGTCTGGTCACCAGCGATTTCAACAACGACCGCGCCATCGATTTCGTTTTTGCCGGCGGCTCCGATGGAGCCTCAATTTATCTCAATCCCCGCGAAGGCAAATTCGACGCGCTCCCGTCCATCGATTTCAAAAAAGAAAATCTCCCTCCCGCCGTCGGCGTCATCGCCTTCGACTTCGATAAAGACGGCTGGATGGACCTGGCCTTCACGCATTCCGGCGCGCCCGGCATCAGCCTGTGGCGCAACGTAAACGGAAAAAAACTTGAGCGTATCAATCTTCCCGATCTTCATTGGCACCGCGGCTGGGGGATTTCTTCGATCGATTACGATAATGATGGCTGGCTCGACATTGTCGCCGCCGGCGAATCCGCGACCGGCGGGGAACTGCGCCTGTTGCGCAACATCGCCTCGCAGGGTTGGTCCGACGTCACCAAGGATGTTCGTCTCGACACCGTCAAGCTCAATCAGCCTCGTGCTCTGGCTATCGCAGACACGCGAGGCGCCGGCGACCCCGACATCGTCGTCACCCAGCTCAACGGTCCTCCCGTCATGCTGCACAGCGAAGGCGCCAACGCCCACAACTGGATGCACATCGATCTGAAATCGCTGAGCGACAATAAATCCGGCATCGGCACAAAAGTCGAACTCTACGCCGGCCCGCTTTATCAGAAATGGGAGGTCGCGGGAGCCTCCGGCTATCTCGGTCAGAATTCTACTTCCGTCCTGGCCGGCCTCGGCGCCGAAAAAGAAGTGGAAGTCGTCCGCCTCCTCTGGCCCACCGGCGTTCCCCAGGACGAAATCAATCTACCCGCCAGAAAATCTAATTCCATCGCCGAACTCGACCGCCGCGGCAGCTCCTGCCCGGTACTCTTTTCCTGGAATGGCCGCGAGTACGAATTTATCGCCGACATGATCGGCCCCGGCGTTGTCGGCCACTGGGTTGCTCCCGGCGAACGGGATGTCCCCGATCCCGACGAATATCTCAAGGTCAACGCGCGCAGCGTTCATCCGCTTAATGGCCTGCTGAGCTTCCGCTTCCTCGAGCCCATGGAAGAAACCGTCTACCTCGACCAGGTTCGGCTTTTGGCCATCGATCACCCCGCCGCCTACGAGGTAAATCCCAACGAGCGTTTTGTCAGCGCGCCGCCATTTCCCGAATTTCGCGTCATCGCCAGCCGCGATGCCCATCCGCCGGCGGGCGCCTGGAACGACCGCGGCAACAATGTTCTCGATTTAATATCCAAACGCGATCGCAAATACGTCACCGCTTTTGACTCCGCGCCTTTCGTCGGGTTCGCCAAACTTCATTGGCTCGAACTCGATCTCGGCGATTGGGATTCCACCAAACCGCTGCGCCTCGTCATGGATGGCTACACCGATTACTTCACCGCCACGTCGATGTACGCCGCCGACCAGGCCGGCGTCAAAGTCATCGCCCCGTACGTCGAAGCCCTCGATGCGCAAGGGAATTGGAAACGCGTGATCGACGACATGGGTTTTCCCGCCGGCCTCGAGCGCACCATGATCGCCGATCTTTCCGGCAAGATTCCTCCCGGTACGCGCCGCATCCGCATCGTCAACAATCTGAAAATTTATTGGGACGCCATTCGTATCGATCAGACTCCCGGCACCAGCGAAGTCCACGTCGCGGAAGTCCCGCTGGCAGACGCCGCGCTGGAATTTCTCGGCTTCCCGCTCGAACAGCGCTTGAAGCCCGCCAGTGACACCACGTATTCCTTCACGCGACGCAGCAAGACCGGCCCTTACGCGCGCGCCGCCGGCAACTACACCCGCTACGGCGATGTCCGCGAACTTCTCAAGTCGAGCGATGACCGATTTACGGTGTTCGGTTCCGGTGAAGGCCTGAAACTTGATTTCGATCCGAAAAAATTGCCGCCGCTTCCTTTAGGCTGGGTCCGTGATTATTTCTTCTATGCCGACGGCTTCGAAAAGGATTTGGATTTTTACGCCGCCCACGCCTTCACCGTCGAACCGCTCCCGCGCCACACCTTGTTGCCTTACCCGTATCCCGCCGGCCAGGACTATCCCGCCGACCCCGCCCATCTCGACTACCAGCTCGAATTCAACACCCGCGAACGCTCCGACCGCTTGCCTTCATCTCTCCGCTACCAATACCCTGCACCCACGCCAAAGAATTAGTCTCGCCAAGGCCGAGTGCCCCAGGTTCGCCGTTGGCGTATGAACCTGCGTCTCCACCGTTCGCAAAAAATCCTCCGCGAAGCTCCAGCTCAACCCACACACGCTCACGTGAACGTGGCACCAACTCAGTCATTCCGAGCGCAGCGAGGAATCTCTCTTCAATCCCTCGCGAGGCCACCCCTCTTTGCTGAAACCAGGGCAAAATCCTCCACCAGAAAACTAAACCACCGGCACCCTAACCCACTCCCGCTTCTTCGCACTCTTCATAATCGCTTCGCACAACACCAGTTCCTGGTGCCCAGTCTGAAAATTAGGAAACTTCTGCGGCGCCTCAAAATTCCCCGCTTCCACATACTCATAAAATTCCCGGAACAACTGCACAAACGTGTCCGGATACCCCTCCGCATGCCCGCCGGGATAAACCGCATACCCGCGCGCTTCAGCGCTCATCAGCGAAGGATCCTTAATCAGTTCCGCATTCGCTTCGTCGCGCCTCCCAATCCACAAGTCGTTCGGCGCTTCCGAATTCCACGCCAGCGATCCGGCAGTGCCGTCAATTTCAAACCACAGCCGGGCTTTGCGTCCCGCGCTCACCTGCGAAACGCTCATCACCCCGCGCATCTCATCTTCAAAATGCAATAAAACCGACGCGTAGTCGTCCGTCGTAATCGGCACTTCATCCACTTCATTCGTCGTGCGCGCCTTGAACGTCTCCACTCTTCCGCGCGGCCGCTGGCGCACTGGAACTGTCGTCGCCAAATCCGCGCACACTTCGGTGATTTTCTTCCCAGTAATCCACGTCACCAGGTCCATCCAGTGTGTCCCGATGTCCGACACCGCGCGCAGCTCGCCGCCCAGCTTCGGTTCCAGCCGCCAGTTCCAGTCCGTGGGATGCAGCAGCCAGTCCTGCAAAAAACTTCCATGTACCACTCGTGGGGATCCGATTGCGCCGCTCGCCACCATCGTCTTCGCCTGCTGGCAAAGAGGGTAGTAGCGCAAATTGTAGGCCACGCCTCCCGCGCGTTTGCACTCCGCGGCCAGCTTCACCAGTAAATCCGATTCGCGCGTGTCTGTTGCCAGCGGTTTTTCGCACAGCACGTGTTTTCCCGCGCGCAGGAATTTACTCGACTGCTCGAAGTGCAAATAATTTGGCGTGCACACGTGCGCCACGCTCGCGGTGGAGTCCGCCGCCGCTTCTTCAAGTGACGCGTACGCCCGCACCAGCCCCAGCGCCGCGCGAGTCTCTTCGCCGCGCTCCGGCGTGCTTCCCAGTACGCCGCGAACTTCAATTCCCAGCCGTCGCAGTGCATCCAGGTGCGCTTTCCCGACAAATCCCGCGCCAATCAATATCGCCGTTGGCTTCATGCTTTCTTCTTCCTCCAGAAATGTTCAGCAGCCGCTCCACAATCGCCGCGCCGGCAAAAAATCTTTCGCGATTCCGCTACATTTCATTCGATCGGCATTCAATGGACCATTCGAATGACGCGTGTTCGAATGAAAAATACACTTTTACGGACACATCATTCGAATCAGCGAGGTCAATACTTCAAGTATTACTTTAATTGTCGGCGCGTCGACATTTACAATATTTCATAGCCACTAAGTAAACTAAGTAGTTATACGCAAAGCTCCGATGTCAAAAATCGTTCAGTCTTCTTCGTGCATCAGTGACTTGCGCACTCTTGCCAATTCTTTACGTTTAGGCTTCTCCTCGTCGGGGAAAGACAGCTTCAGCCCGTTCAACGCCGTCACCACCACGAACGCCACCACCAGTCGCGTGAACCATTTGTTGTCCGCGGGCACCACGTACCACGGCGCATCTTCTGTCGCGGTGTTCTGGATCATCTCCTCGTACGCCCGCTGATATTCCTTCCAGAAACCGCGCTCCTTCACGTCCGCCATCGAGAATTTCCAGTTTTTGTTGGAATCGTCCAGCCGCTCCAGAAATCTTTTTTTCTGTTCTTTCTTGGAGAGGTGCAGAAAAAATTTCAGCACTATGATACCGTTGCGCGTCAGGTAGCGTTCAAACGCATTGATATCTTCA
>JBBSFG010000043.1:0-17048 GCA_038238965.1 Candidatus Acidiferrales bacterium
CAAGCCGGGTTATTTTTCACCACGCAGTTTACCGGCTCCTTCATAGGCGTGGTTCTGTCCAGCATCTTTCTCGCGCGCGGCTATCGCAACGCGCTAGTGCTCGGCTTTCTTCTACTGGCTGCGGGAGCCGCGGGCCTCAGCAGCACTCACCAGCAAATCGCGCTGTTTTCCACCGCGGCTTACGGTTTTGGTTTCGGCTTGACCATTCCTGCCACCAACCTCTGCATCGCGGAAATCGCCGGGGCGCGCCGTGCCGCGGCCCTTAATCTCCTCAACATGGCCTACGGAGCCGGCGCCATCGCCTGTCCCATCCTCATGCTCGTAGGCCTCAGCGCCGGCCGCCTCAATGAAGTCTTGTTCGCCATCGCCATAAGCTCAACCCTACTCGCTATTCTTTTCTGGACCATGAGATTTGAATCCGTATCCGCGGAATCTTCCGGCGCAAGCGCGGCCATCTCTCACGAAAAAAGCACTTCGCGCCATCCTATCCATGTCCCCGTCGCTCTCGCGCTTCTTTTCTATCTCTATGTCGGCACGGAAAGCGGCATCTCCGGCTGGGTCGCCGAACAAGCCCGCCGCATCGGCGCGGGCGCCGTTTCCACCATCGTTCCCATGTTTTTCTGGACCGGCATACTGGCAGGCCGCGGAATCTCCGCGTTGCTTCTCGCCCGCATAAAAGAAAAGTCGCTGGTCGTCGCCGGCCTTCTACTTTCCGCCGTTGGAACCACCTGTCTCTTGCTGGCGACCGCTCGTCCCCAGCTTATTTTGGGCGTCCTCCTCTCGGGATTCGGACTCGCCGGCCTCTATCCCGTCTTCATCGCCTGGCTTTCCAAATGGTATGGTGAGAGAGCGCGTCGCCTCGGCGGCGTCATGTTCGCTCTCGCCGCCCTGGGCGGCGCCACCGTTCCCTGGACGGTCGGCTTCGTTTCGCAGTATTCCCACAGCCTGCGCATCGGTTTGCTTGTGCCTCTCGCCGGATGCTTCATCATGATGCTGCTGGTGTCCACCCTGCGCCGCCGCATCTCCGCCTGAGGTATTCTTTCTCCGTGACACCCGTTCAGCCCGAGCAGCCGAAACGCGTATCCCAGCGCTCTCCCACCACCGGCCTGCTTTTCGGACTGATCATCACCCTAGCCGCCGTCCTCGTCTTCGCGTCCTATACCACTGTGCAACTCTCCGGCTTGCGCCGTCTCCAAAGCGACATGGTCGACCGCAACCGCAAAGATTCACTCCAGCTCCTACGTATCCAGAACGACCTGAACTCCATCGCCCTCGCCATGCGCGACATGCTCGATACCGCCGAGCCTTATCCGCTGACCGCCTGGGCCGCGCAGTTCGACCGCATCCATGAAGACCTCGACGCCGGCTTCGAGCTCGAAGAAAAGTTTGCCGGCGCCAACCGCACTCCCGAGCAGCGCCTGTATCTCAATCAGTCCCTCGCGCAGTTCTGGGACGCCATGGATCGTATGTTCGCTCTCGCCGACTCCGGAATGGAAATCGAAGCCCGCGAACAGATTCGCCTCACTCTGCAATCGCGGCAGCAGGCCTTAAGCACCGTCGTCTCGCGCCTGCTGGTCGAAAACAACGAAGGAGAAGAGCAAGCCGTCGCGCGCATCACCGGCATCTACGACAGTGTGCAGCGTCAGCTTTATCTTTTCCTCGCCGCCACTCTGGTGGCCATCGCGCTCACCAGCCTGTATCTCATTCGCGCTAATCGCCAGATTTTCGCGCGTCTAGCGGAACTCTCCGGGCAGCGCAGCGAACTCGCCCAGAAACTGATCTCCACCCAGGAATCCACCCTGCGCCACATCTCGCGTGAATTGCACGACGAGTTCGGCCAGGTCCTCACCGCCATCGGCGCGATGCTGGGCCGCGCGGGCAATCAAGCCCCAGAAGGCTCGCCCCTGCGCGCCGATCTACAGGAAGTCCGCGAAATTGCGCAGTCCACCTTAAATAACATTCGCAGCCTCTCCCAGGCCCTGCACCCCGTGCTGCTCGAAGAAGCGGGGCTTGAAAGCACGCTGGACTGGTATATTCCTACCGTGGAGCGCCAGAGCGGCATTCATCTGCACTACGAAAAATCCGGCCAGCCTTTTCCGGTGGACACTGGCGCAGGCGTCCATCTCTACCGCATCGTCCAGGAAGCCCTCAACAACGTCACTCGCCACGCCGCTGTCTCCGAAGCGTGGGTTCACCTGAAGTTTCTTCCCCACAGCCTTGAGCTCGAGGTGGAAGATCACGGCAAGGGGTTTGTCTCCGGCGGCGGCAGCTCACCCTTTACAAACGCATCGGGCGCAAATGTGCCCCGCGGTATCGGCCTCGTCGGCATGCGCGAACGCGCCGAGCTGATCGGCGGAATTCTGAACATTTCGCGTCCCCCTCAGGGAGGAACCCTGGTGCGCATCCGCATCCCACGGGAACAAGTGCAACTTCATGCCAGCTAAAATCACCGTTCTCCTTGTCGATGACCACGCCCTCGTCCGCCGCGGTTTCCGCCGCATGCTGGAAGACGATCCGTCCATCTCCGTCGTCGCGGAAGCCAGCGACGGACCCGAAGCCGTCCGCCTCGCGCTCGAATTGCGCCCCCGCGTCATCGTCATGGACTGCGCGCTTCCCGAATTCAATGGCATTGAAGCCACCCGCCGCATTCGCAAGGAATTTCCCGCCGTCGAGATCCTCATGCTGAGCATGCACTCGGAAGAAACATTGGTGCGCCAGGCGCTCGATGCCGGCGCGCGCGGCTACGTCTTGAAAAATGCCATGGACCTCGACCTCGTCAGCGCGGTAAAAACCGTCGCACTCGGCAAATCCGTCATCGACCCGCAGGTTTCAAAACCTGCGGCACTGAAAGGTGAACGCGGCTCCGGTCTCACCGCCCGCGAGCTGGAAATCCTGCAACATATCGTCGCTGGCAAATCCAACAAAGAAATTGCCGCCGGTTTGAATCTCAGTTCCAACACCGTCGCGGTTCATCGCGCCAATATCATGGACGCCCTCGGCATCCACAAAGCCGCCGAACTAGTGGTCTACGCCATTCGCAACGGCCTGGTCACTCTTCCTTGAGGCTGCCCAAGAAGGCGATGAAGCGCCGCGAATTTCTTGCTGCCTCCGGCGGCGTGCTCCTCAGCGCCGCATTCACCCCGCATCGCATTGTTGCTGCGCCTTCCGCCCCGCTCGGTTTCAGTTTCACCGATGTCACCGCCGCCGCCGGTCTGCAGTTTCAGCATAATAGCGGAGCATTCGGCGGCATATTCCTTCCCGAAACTTTGGGTTCCGGCTGCGCGTTTCTCGATTTCGACAACGATGGCTGGCAGGACATTCTCCTCGTCAATGGCATGGACTGGCCCGGCCACAAGCGTCAAAAATCCACCCTGCGCCTGTACCGCAACAATCGCAACGGTTCGTTCACCGACGTCACTCGCGCCGCGGGCCTCGACATCGAAATGTACGGCATGGGCGTGGCCGTCGGCGACTACAACAATGACGGCTTCCCCGACATCTTCATCACCTGCGTCGGCCAAAGCCATCTTTTCCGCAATAACGGAGACGGAAAATTTACCGACGTCACTCGCGCTGCCGGGCTTCTGCCTCGCCAGGGTTTCAGCACCTCCGCGTTGTGGATCGACTACGACCGCGATGGCCTCCTCGACTTGTTCGTCTGCAACTACGTGCGCTGGTCGCCGGAGCACGACGTTTTCTGCAGCCTCGACGGTACCCACAAATCCTATTGCACGCCGGAAGCTTATCGCGGCGACACTTGCTGGCTCTTTCACAATCGCGGCGACGGCACTTTCGAAGATGTCACCGCCGCCAGCGGCGTCTTCGACAGCAGCTCCAAATCTCTCGGCGTCGCTATGTTCGATTACGATCAGGATGGCTGGCCCGATCTTCTGGTCGCCAACGATACCCAACCCAATAAGGTGTACCGCAATCTTCGCAATGGAAAATTTAAAGACGTCGCCGTGGAGGCTGGCCTGGCTTTCAGCAGCGAAGGCAAAGCGCGCGCCGGTATGGGCGTAGACACCGGCGATTTCGATAATTCCGGGCGCCCCGCCGTAGCCATCACAAATTTCGACAACGAAATGATCGGCTTATACCGCTCCGTATCCCCAACCGCCTATGACGACATTTCTGTTCCCGCCGGAATTGGTGGCCCCTCAAAAAATACTCTCGGCTTCGGCTGCGCCTTCCTCGACATCAATCTCGACGGCTTCCTCGACCTCGCTGTCGCCAATGGCCACATTGACCAGACCGTGCGCAACATTCGCGGCAACGTCGGCTACGCGCAGCCTCCGCATCTTTTCCTGAATGGCGGCAATGGAAAATTTCGCGACGTGGCCGCCGAAGTCGGCGGCGGCTTTGAAAAATCAAAAGTCGGCCGCGGACTCGCCTGCGCCGACTTCGATCGTGACGGTGACCTCGACGTCCTCATCACCACAAACAATGGCCCGGCCTATCTCTTCCGCAACGATCAATCCGCCGGCAACCGCAGCCTTCGCATTCGCCTGATTGGCACCAAATCCAATCGCGACGCCATCGGCGCGCACCTCCGCATTTTCTATAACGGACAAAGTCAGTCACGCCTCGTCCACGGGGGCTCCAGCTATCTCTCCCAATCCGAATTACCCGTCACCTTCGGCCTCGGCAAGCGCGACAAAATCGATCGCCTGGTCATCGACTGGCCCAGCGGCAAGTCCGAAGAATACAAAAACCTCGCCGTCGGCCTCGCCTACGAATGCACCGAATCCCAGGGCATCAAGCCCGCCTCTGGTTCTTAACCGTTTTTCGATTTACAAAACGTAAACGTCCATGCACGGTGCGACGCTTCTTTTTTGGGCCCTCCAACAAACCTGCCCGCCGTAGTGTTTTTACATTATTGCTACCTCTTCGCTTCCGCCATATAAAAGGAGCACGTGACACCCCGCTTCTGGCCCGGCACCCGGCCTGAAGCACCCCAATGCATCGCGGCCGGATGATCGAAGCCATCCGGCCGATTTTTTTTATATGCTGTGTGTCGCGGTGACTTCGAATCCCAAAGGGGAATCCACTATGACTTGGATCAAAACTATTCGCATGGATGAAGACGATCACGTCAGGCACGCCATGGAATCCATGCGCAGACTCTATCCCATCGAATACGCCACGCCAGTCGCCAGCGTGGACGCCGCAGGCGACGCTGCCGGCATCGCCGCGTCCCACACCTTAATCCCCGATGCCCTTTTCCATTCCTTCAGTGCCTACGGCGCTTTGCTCTCTCCCGATCTCCCTCTCACTCGCAGCCAGCATGAAATGATCGCCACCATGGTGTCGGTCACCAACCGCTGCCATTATTGAATCGAATCTCACGCAGAGTTTCTGCGTCGTGTAACGCTGGACAAAGATATGGTCGAGGCCCTGCAGCACCACTACAAGACCGCGCCCATCTCCAACCAGGATCGCGTCATGCTCGACTACGTCGTCAAGTTAACCAAAGACGCCACGCAGTGCAGCCCGGAGGACCACGCCGCCCTTCGCGCCGTAGGCTTCGACGATCGCGGCATCCTCCAAATCACCCTCATCGCCTCCTGGTTCAACTACATCAATCGCGTCGCAGATGCCCTCGGCGTGGGCCGCCCAGGCTAAGCAAGCACAAATCGCGCTCGCGAAATTAGGCCCGCACTACTAAGCGCATCGCAACGCAGCAAACAGGACGATGTCGGCATCACCCTCCAGGTTGGCGTCACCCCAACATGCTGTCATCCCGATTCGAAGCACCGGGACTTGCTTTTGCTATTGGTCTACTTTAGGAATCTACAGCATCGAAAACAGCGGAATCTGGCAGCGATACCGGGATTCGAACCCGGATTTCGGCCTTGAGAGGGCCGCGTGCTAACCCTTGCACCATATCGCCTGAGCGTCGTTAGACTTTAACATCGCACCGTTCGGCGCACAAAGGCGCTCCACGCCGAAAACGCTAACTCAACGCCTTCTTCGCCTGCGACCGCATCTTCGCCCATCGCTTCTTGGCCGCTTTTGAGATTTTTGCCCTGCCCGCCTCGGACAGTACCCGCTTCTTTATACCGCTCAGCTCGCGCCCCGCGGAATGGCCCAGCGCTTCTCCCGCGGCTCGCACGCCTTTCAATTTATGCTGTAGCTTGCTCAATTCCTTTTCGAGTTTGCGTTCTTCCCGCTTGATCGCTGCAAGAATATTCATTCCGTTCCTCCGCAATGAAATCTATCGCAAGTAAGCGTCATCGACTAGTCGTGCCTTGAAAGGGAAGTGACTCGGAAGCAGAGAGGGCCAGCGGCTGCCGTCAAATGCCCGTGATTTATGAGGATAAAACTACGCAGCCCGGTCCCGCGATGCCATACGCAGACGGCTGTCTTCCTCCAGCACCGGCCGCACCGCAAAAAATTTATGCCTGCACGGATCGCAGCGCAGCGCAGGAATCCCCAGCATCTGCCCCACCACTCCCAGGGGACCCTGCACGTGCTCCGGGGCTATCCTTTTTAGGCGCAGGTTGCCGCAAATTCCGCAGCGCGCGTAGCGCACATATCGCAGCGTCACGGTACGTGCATGGAAGCGCTTCGCGCACTTCTTGCAGCGAAACGGAGCCAGTCCCATCAGAAACAAAATATAATCCAGCGGAGAACGGCGCCGAGAGCGGCGATGGTCTTCAGATTTGCAACCAGGACAAAACATGGCGCTCCGTCAAGTACCAAACGTTCACTTTACTATATTTTGAAATCTACAATTCGGCAAGACCCACTTCCCGTCTTGGTACAATGGAACCCGGGAGCCACCGTGGCCGATTACACCGCAGAGCACGCTCGAGCTGGCATCAAAACACGTCTTCCTGCCCTGGAAACCTGGCCCAACCAGTTTCCCGGCTACATCATCACCACCCGTTTTCCAGAATATTCTTCTGTCTGCCCAAAAACCGGATTGCCCGATTTCGGCATCATCACCATTCGCTACATGCCCGCCCGCGAATGTCTCGAGCTCAAATCGCTGAAAATGTATCTGCTAGCCTACCGCGACCTCGGAATTTTCTACGAAAACGCCGTCAACAAGATTCTTCACGACATCGTTAAATCCGTTCGCCCCAAATGGTGCGTCGTGCGCGGCGAGTTTACACCCCGCGGCGGATTAACCACCTCCGTTTTTGCCCGCTGGCCCCTTTCCGCCTTTCCGCCCAACGCCCGCTCCTCTCGCGCGAATGCCGGTCGCGGCAACCGTTGATATTCCAGCATGGACACACGGCGCCCGGCAGAGCGATAATTTCTGGCGAACCCTTGCTGAGGGTGACGCATCCGAGTACACATGACTGAGGAGGGTGAATGAGCATTTCACCGAACGTACCGAGCCCGCAGGAGTCCTACCACTACGACCATCCAGGCACGCCTCGCTGGATCGCCGTTTTGTTCGTAGTCCTTTTTGCCGGTTTGGCGGTTCTGGCTTACGTGGGGCATTCGCAGCAATCGCGGCTCGAGCAGGACCTGGCTCACCAGCAGGAGCAGAACAAGATCATGTCCGCGCAGTTGGAACAAGCCAACTCGCGTTTGGCGGATCTCAAGGGCCACCTGGAAGTCACCGAGCAGAAAGTCGGCATGACTCAATCCGAGCTCGCCCAGGCCCGCAGCCGCTCCGAATCCATCCGCAAGGATCAGGTCGCGGCCGACCAAAAGCTCACCACCCAGCTTTCTCAGGTGAAGCAGGAAAGCGAAGAGAAGATCGGCGCCGTGGCCACCGACGTCACCGGCGCGAAAAAAGACATTGAAAGCACCAAGAGCGATCTGGAAGCGACCAAGGGCAAACTCGACCGCGCCACCGGCGACATGGGCGTCATGAGCGGCTTGATTGCTCACAATCGCGACGATCTCGAAGAGCTGCGCCGTCGCGGCGATCGCAACTATTACGAATTCACCCTGCCCAAAGCCAAGTCCCCCCAGCGCGTCGGCCCCGTGCAGATGACCCTGAATAAAGCCGACCAGAAAAAGGGTAAATACACCATGACCGTTTTTGCCGATGATCGCTCCATCGAGAAAAAAGATAAGACCGTTGGCGAGCCGGTACAGTTCTACATGAAGGGCGCTTCGCGCATGGCCCCCTACGAAATCGTGGTGTTCGACGTGGGCAAGAATCAGATAGTCGGCTATCTCTCGACACCCAAGGAAGTCGGCGGCGCCCCCGCTGCCACTCCCGCGGCCGCTACCACCAAGCCGCAATCGTAGTGACATCCTGCGCTCGGTTTCTGAAGCCCTGCCGCCGCGTTCCAGCATCGTCCGCGCAGCAGGGTTTCTGGTTTTCTGGCGGCCCATGCATTTAAATCGTCGTAACAAATTCCTGCTCGTGAGCCTGGAGTAATCTCATGAAAATGATTCGCACTCGCTACCTGTCGTTCCTCGCCGGCATATTCCTGCTCTGCGCCGCGACTCTATCCGCTCAGGCGCCGCTCGAACCCGCGCAGTTGCCTGCCAACACCGCCTTCTACTTTGTCTGGCACGGCCAGCCCAGCGCCGAGATCAGAAAAACCAATTCCATTGCCGCGCTCTGGGATGATCCCGGCTTCGCTCCTGTACGCTCCTCGATCGCCAATGCCCTGCTCAAAAACTCCGAAGAAAAATCGAGCGATAAAAAGCTCACGCGCGAGCAACTCGATGAGTACGCCTCCTTGCTCGACAACTCTTTTGTGCTTGGCTATCTGAGCGATCCGCACAAGAAAGGCTACGTGGCCTCCGCTAATCCTTCGTCGGCCAAAACCGCTCCGTGGAACGGGCTGTTCTTCATCTACGACCGCACCGGTAAAGAAGCCATCCTCACCAAGGCCGTACTTGGCCTGCGTGCCAGCGAAAAAGAAGTGCCGCAAATTTCTGAAGTAACCATCGCCGGCGTCGCGGCCATGAAGGTACAACGCACCAGTGGCGTCACCTACTGGGTGGAAAATGGCAAATACGCCATCAGCACGGGAGACACAAGCGTGCTGGAAGAAATTCTCAATCGCCTGAATGGCAAGCCCACTTCCGGTTCTCTCGCCGACGCCCCGGCGTTTAAGGAGGCCCAGGCTGCTATCGGCGCCGGCCAGGTGGAATTTTTCCTGCGCGTCGCGGATTTGAAATCGCTCGCCTCGGACTCCAGCGCCGGCGGCTTTCGCGTCCGCCCATTGCTCGACGCCGTCAAGCTGGAAGCCATTCACTCCGTGTCCGGGCGCGTGCTCCTCGATGGCGCAAAAACGCGCGTGCAGGCGGCGGCACTGGGTGACACAGGGCCCGGCTCGCTGTTCGATATTTGGGGTCCAGGCACGTCCGCGCCCGCGTCGCTCAGCGTGGTTCCGGCTGACGCCGTCTCCTACAGCAACACGCAAATCGATCTGACCGGCCTGTACGGCGCCGTCAAACGCATCGCCGCTTCCATTTTGCCGCCGGGACAGCAAGGCAACATCGACATGGTCGAAATGATGGCCCAGGCCAAACTAGGCCAATCGCTCAGCAGCGCGCTGGCGCTTTTCACCGGCGAGTTCGCCTCCATGCAAACCAGCACCTCTCTCGACAATAACAAGCAGATCTATCTGGTGGGCATCCACGACAAACCCGAAACGCTAAAGCTGCTGCATACCGTGCTGACCGACCGCATTACTTCCGAGCGCAACGAAGGCGAAACCACCTTCATGAAGATTTCTACCGGGAGTACCGCCGTCAAAGGCGCGGCCGCTGCCTCCACTCCCCAGGATTCTTATCATGTCGCTGCTACTTCGGACTATCTGGTCGCCGCGCCCACTTACGAGGCGGTGCGCGAACTGCTCGCCAAACGTTCTGCCGCGGGACTTTCCGCCACTTCGGGCTTTCAATCCGCGCGTGCACAGTTCCCCGCCAACATCAACGGTTTCGGCTATTTCGATTTCCGCAAACTCGATTGGAAAGCCGTCAAGGCCCGCATGGTGGCTGAAGCAAATAAGGTGCCGGCACCGTCAAAGCATTCTCAGAGCGGCCCGAAATCCTCAGCCACGCAAAATTATTCTTGGATACAGGAGGTAAACACCGAGGCCTTCGCGCGCCACCTGCACGTGGCCTCCAGCGCTTCGTGGAAAGATGCGCAAGGCCTCCATTTCGATCAGTGGATCGAATAGTTCCAGGATGAGCCTGCGCTCAGCGCGTTTATTTCTTTTTTCCTTCGTCCCCATTTTTGCTGCGTCATCGAACTTCGCGGCTCAGGCTCAATCTGCCCCTCAGCCCGAGATTCCCGCTCCACAAACCGACGACGCGCAGCAACCCCAGCCCATTCGCGTCAGCGTCGATCGCGTAAACGTCGGCGTCTTCGTCACCGATCCTTCCGGCAAGTTCGCCGAAGGTCTCCAGCGCGAAAATTTTCATATTTTCGACAACGGTGTCGAGCAGCCCATCACCGGCTTCCTCTCCGTTGACGAACCCGCCCAGGCCCTCGTGCTCATCGAAGCCGGCCCCGCCGTGTATCTTCTTGAAGGCGGCCACCTACAAGCTGCCCATGCCTTCTTGGACGGTTTGTCTCCCGGCGATCGTGTCGCAGTCGTCAAATACGCCGACGCGCCCCAGGCGCTCATCGATTTCACCGCCGACAAAGAAGCCGCAGCTGCCGCATTCGACGACCTGCGCTTCAACCTCGGCTTTGGTTCCCTGAATTTATCCGCCAGCCTCTCCAAAGTCCTCGATTGGCTCACCCCCGTCATCGGCAAAAAAACCATCGTCCTTCTTTCCACCGGAGTGGATACTTCCTCCACAAAACAAATTCAGGATTTGCTGCAGCGCCTCAGGACCAGCGACGTGCGCATCATGGCCGTCTCCCTTACCGGCAACTTGCGGAACCCCGCTCCGGGCCCCCAAAAGAAAACGCCGCCTCCCAAGGCGGCGCTCTCCGCGCAACAATTCGCTGAAGCCGACATGCTTCTCCGCCAAATCGCGGAAACTACCGGCGGCCTCGCCTATTTCCCCACCAGTTCAAACCAACTCCCCGCCATCTTCGCGCAGATCGCGCAAATCGTTCGCCACGAATTCAGCCTAGCCTTCGCCCCCTCAGCCGCCGATGGCGCCATCCACTCCCTCGAAGTTCGCGTAAGCGTCAACTCGACCGCCGACTCGCCAGGCAAACCCGCCGGCTCATCCTCCGCTCCAGCTCCATCAAATTATCGTTTGGACTACCGCCGCGCCTACCTCGCCCCACCACCCGCCAACCCCTAATTGTTCCGCCCGCAGTTGTTAGCTCCTGGTCGTCTCGATCGGCCAAAGCTCAAATTTGTCCTGACTCAATGCACCAACACAAGTCAGACGGAGGGTGCCCCATCCTCAGCTTTTTGGAGGGTGGGTCTTGTAACGTGGAACATCAAGCCTTCAACCGCGAACGTACGCCTTCTTATCAGTCCATCGCCAATCTATTGATAATCCTTCATCGTGTTCGCCATCGCCCGCAATCTCTCATCCACCAACCCAAACACCGTCCCATCCTCAAATTTCCCTTTGTCATCCCGCCGGCCCGCCGCCAATCCCGTCAATATCTCGATTCCCTCCTCCACTTTCTCCACCGGCCAGATATGAAACTTGCCGCCCGCCACCGCATCCAGAATATCTTCACGCAACATCAGGTCTTCCACATTCGAAGCCGGCATCATCACGCCCTGTTTGCCCGTCAGCCCCTGAATCCTGCATACATCGTAATACCCCTCTATTTTCTCGTTCACGCCTCCAATCGCCTGGATGTCTCCCTGTTGGTTCATCGAACCTGTAACCGCAATGTCTTGCCGCAGCGGCAATCCCGAAAGCGCTGAGAGCAATGCATACACTTCCGTGGAGCTGGCACTGTCGCCGTCCACTCCGGAATACGATTGCTCAAAACAGATACTGGCGGAAAGCGAAAGCGGCGTGTCCTGCGCGAACCGCGTGCGCAGAAATCCCGAAATAATGTGCACTCCCTTGTCGTGAAATCGCCCGCTCAAATTCGCTTCGCGCTCGATATTGATCAAGCCAACTTTTCCCAGCGCCGCCGACGCCGTAATGCGCACCGGCTTGCCAAATGAGTACCCGCCAATCTCCAGCACGCTCAAGCCATTCACCTGACCCACCCGCTCGCCGGCCACATCCACCAGCAAGGTGCCTTCCTCGATCATTTCGCGCACGCGCGTCTCGATCAGGTTGTGCCGTTCCATCTTGGAAGCCAGCGCTTCTCGCACGTGCGCCGCGCGCACCACCGTCTCGTCCGCCGCTGCCGCGGCGTAGTGCGCCTCGCGTGCCAGGTCCGCCATATCCACGAAGCGCGCCGTCACCTTGTTGCGGCGGCCCGCCCGCCGCACCCCATACTCCAGCATCGCCGCGAACGCCCCGCGATCGAACGGCCACAATTTTTCTTTCTCGCACAGCGCCCGCAGCCGCCCCGCGTATTCCGCGATGACCCCGTCGCTCATGTGCATCTCTTCGTCGAATTCCACGCGCACTTTGAAAATCTTGCGGAAATCTTCTTCGTATTGGTACAGCACCTCGTACAGCTCGCGGTCGCCGATCAAAATCACTTTCACATCGAGTTGCACCGCTTCCGGTTTTAAGGCGCTGCCCCCGAACGGATAGAACATTTCCAGCGGCTGAATTTCCAGCCGGCTGTGGTTCAGCGTGCGTTTCAGGGCGCGCCAAACCCCCGTTTCCGAAAGCGCCTCCAGCGAATACATGATCAGAAATCCGCCGTCCGCGCGCAGCAGCGATCCCCCGCGCAAATCCATGAAGTCGCTCGTCCACCCGCCGCGCGTGTCGTAAGCGCGTTGAATGGTGCCGAAAAGATTGGCGTACGTCGGTGTAGTCTCAAAAATTACCGGCGACGCTTCTTCCTCTCCATGCGCCAGAATCACGTTCACGCCATACACCCGAAACGGATCGCGCTCCGGCAAGCCCGGCAGCTTCAGCAAACCATCCGGCGGTTCGCCTCCGCCTTCCGATTCGCTTTCGCCTTCGCGCTCCTTGAACGGTCCAAGATTGTCGAGCAAATGATGGCGAACCTCTTCCAGATACTCAGTCACACCCGCACCTGGATATTTTTCTTTCAACTCTTCAATCGCGCCGTCCACCAGCACAGACGCCGCTTCCTGTTCCAGGTAGCTCAACTCGCTCGCCAATTCGCGCGACAATGTCAGCGTCTTGCGGTACACCACCGTAAATTCCTGCCGGAATTGCTCGTACTTTCTCTCGATGGCTTCCGCGACCGGCGCTTCGAGTTTCCCTTCGTGCACCATCTTGGAAATATCTTCGATGGGCACCATCTGCCCTTCCAGCACCGGGAAAATTTCCGGCAGCGCCACCGCGCCCACCTGCATGTGCCCCAGCGCGAATTGTTCCCGCGCAATCCGCCTCGTGAAATCGTCCATCAATTCTTTTTCGCGAACCGTGAAGCGCTCCACAATCCTTCCTTTTTGCCGCTGGAACGGTTCTCCCTCAAACACCTGCGGAATGCGCCGCCTCAGAAAGTCGATTCCCGCCTGCATATCCTTTCTGAAGCCGTTGGCCTGTCCGCGCGCCAGCGAAAGCAGTCGCGGCCGGTCCGCGATCTTGAAATTGTTCACATAGCAGCGGTCCAGTGATTGCTTCGTGCGTGGATGCAATTTCTCGATCATGCTCGCGATCGTTCCGCCGCGACTGGTTCCCGCCAGCCCACAAACGAACACGTTATAGCCCGGCGCCGACAACTCCACGCCCATCTTCAACGCGCGCAGCGCCCGCTCTTGGCCAATGAAACCTTCGCGCAACTCCGCCTGCGCCGTCGTTTCAAACGGTATGCGCGACAGCTCGCACCGCCACCGCAGTTTTGCGGGCGGCAGCTCCACATGCGCCGGTGCAGCCTTGATGTTCTTGGAAGTCATCGAGCGGGGTACTCTAGCATACGCAAAGGCACCCGCATCCTATTTTGGACGCGCCGTTGAGCACTAGGTTACGGCCCGCACCTTAATTTCACTGCTCATTCAGATTGTTCCCCCGGAAGACAGCCGTGCAGCCGCCACGTCCTCGCGATGCACCATGTGTACTCGAAACACGCCCATTGCCGCAGCGACAATGGCCGGCCCCACCACCAACCCCAGCAAACCAAACACCGAAATCCCTCCGAGCACGCCGATAAACAGCAGCAGTTCGTTCAGCTGCGTGCGATTGCGCAGCAGCAGCGGCCTCAGAATATTATCGATAGTGCCCGCCAGCCCGCCGCAAATCGCCATGATCACGATGGCCTTGCCCCAGTGCCCGCTGAAACCCAGCCACAACGCTGTTGGCAGCCAAATCATCGCCGAACCGACCACCGGCACCAGAGAGAAAAATGCAATCACCACCCCCCAGAAAATTGGAGAGTGAATCCCCGCAATCGCAAACGCCGTCCCTCCCAACGCCCCCTGAATTCCCGCCACCAGCAAGCCCACCGCCACGCTCGCAAATATCAATTCCTTTGACTCAAAAAGCATTTCTTCCTGGATCGAGCGGTCGAATGGAAATAAGTGTTTGGCGCCCCTCACGACTCCTTCGCCGTCTCGAAACATGAAAAAAAGCGCGAACACCAGGATGAACAACGCCACAAAGAAGCTCACCAGATTTTTTACCAGCGCTCCGAATTTTCCCGCGAGAAACGTAGCCACCTTCTCGGCGCCCTGACGCAGCGGCTCGGAAAAATCCGTTGATTGCCAGGCCTCCGGCAGTTCCGCGCGCACCCGCGCTACTACTTCAGCCGGCAATTGACTTTCAGGATTCATCAGCGCCGTCTGCAATCGCGCCGTGGCGTCGATGGCTTGCTTGGCGGTATACGACAGCACCACCAAAGTCGGCACGATCAGCAGCAGCGTCACGCCCAGCGTGCTCAACAGCGCCGCAAACGAAGGCCGCATGCGCCGCGCCAGCCGTTCGTGCACCGGATAGAAAAAAATCGCCAGCACCGCCGACCACGTCAGCGGCACCAGAAACGGCTCGAAGATCAGAAACACCACGTAGCCCAGCAGCAGCAGCGCGCCGTAGGAAAGCACCGTGGTCAAGCGGTCGCTGGTAGTGGTCACGGCAGAGGTAGAAGAAAAAGGCTTCATCTGCGGTCTATTGTGCCGCATCCACGCGGGAATTACTTGATGCCGGCCTTTTCGATTACTCTGGACACGTCCTCATGCGTCACATCGTACAAGGGGCGGACGTCTTCCTCTTCCAGTCTTTCTCTCAAATACTCGGCGGCCACAAAGCTCGCTTCGCGATCACTCAGATCGCGGTTGTGCCGTTCCCGAAATTCCACGAACGCGGTATGCGACAGCCCCACCGTAACAACGTCCCCGTCCACGAAAAATTTGGTGTCGATCGTGTCGCTGTGCCGTGTGGCAATTCCGTTCCATAAATACGAAAACCGGCACTGATAAACATGCCCCGTCAATTTCGAAGTCACCTCGAACGCCCCCACAAATTCTTTCATCGCGCCGGCGTTCGCCAATACTGGTCGTGTCGTCGTCACACTCTCTCCCTGTTCCCTTCCCCACAGACCTTCACCGCTTACCTACGTTCCGCTTTGTCCGCCGGGTGCCCACACGACGTCTTTTCGTATGGGGATTCTGTGAATAAAAAACTACCGCGCCACCGCCGTCGCCGTCTCCACCTGCGTATAATTCCGAATCGCCGCCGCAACACCGCCACCCGCCGGCACTCGCAATCCCATCTCCGCCAGTATTTTCTCCAGCGCCGCCAGAAACAGCAACACGTTAGGCTTCTGGCTGCAATATCCCATCAATCCGACGCGCCAGATCTTCCCCTTCAGTGGACCCAACCCACCCGCAATTTCAATGTTGAACTCTTCAAGCAATTGCGCTCGCACCCGCCCATCGTCGATGCCCTTCGGAATCATCACCGCCGTCACCGTTGGCAAACGTTCCGTCGCATTTTTCACCAGTAGCTCCAACCCCATGGCTTCCAGCCCGGCAATCAAAGCCAGCTGATTCGTCCGGTGTCTCGCCCAGCGCGTTTCCAGCCCCTCTTCCATCACGATGCGCATTGCTTCCCGCAGCGCATAAATCAGGCTGATCGGCGGCGTGTGATGGTACAGCCTCTCTTTGCCCCAGTAGTTCATCGCCGTGGTCAAATCGAAATACCAGCTTTGCACTTTCGTCTTGCGCGTGCGCAGCACTTCCTCAGCCCGCTCGCTCACCGTAATCGGCGACATGCCCGGCGGTGCGCTGATCGCTTTCTGCGTTCCACTGAAGCAGATGTCCACCCGTTCCCTGTCCACATGTAACGGCACCGCCGCCAGCGAAGCCACCGCATCCACTATCAACAGCGCGCCAAGCTCGTCGGCTACTTTTCGGAAGTCCGCCAACTGCGTCAGCACACCAGAAGAAGTTTCGCCCTGCGCCAACCCGATAATTTTTATTCTCTTGCCCTTGCCGGCGCGCCGCACATCTTCAGGGTCCACCGTCTTGCCGTAAGGAGCTTCCACTTTCGTAATCTTTGCGCTGGTGCGTTGCGCTATCTCGTACATGCGATCGGAAAAAAGGCCATTCACCGCCACAATGCCTTCGTCGCCATCCTCCAGTGTATTCAGCACCGACGCTTCGATTCCGCCCGAACCTGAAGCCGACAGCGGCATCGTCAATTTATTTTCCGTCTGAAAAATCTGCCGCAGCAGGAGTTGCGTCTCGTCCATGCATGTCTTGAACCACGGATCGAGGTGTCCCACCAGCGGCGTCGCCATAGCCCGATAAACGCGCGGATCAATGGACGACGGGCCCGGCGTCAGCATCAACCGCACCGGTGGATTCAATTCGCCAACGTGTTGCGTCATGGCTTGTCCTTCTAAAGTGTGCAGCTACCCGGGGAACCGCCGCTTGCGCCTGTCGAGAAAAGCGCGGCGTGAGGAATCGATTTTCCTCCATATAACACGCCATGCGCAACGGTCAAATTGGCACTCCTCGCCTGCCTCTTGCCCTTGGGTGCCCCACACGACGGTTCTTCGTGTGGGCGTTTTGCAAACGTGCCAGGCGAAACAAAAAAAAGGACAGGCACAAATGCCTGTCCCGCCAACGTCGTTTGTGAAACGTGACAACCGCTCTAAGCCG
>JBBSFG010000044.1:0-16960 GCA_038238965.1 Candidatus Acidiferrales bacterium
GTGCCGGGCTTGGCTCTGAGCAATGGTTGAGAGGCGGGCGGCCATCGAGCGGTAAGCTTTTCAGGCAGTCCCGGCGGTGCAGGCAGATCATGACGGGAAAGCGGATCGGCAGCCGGGTAGTTTTCAAGATGGGCTGGCAGAACTTTCTGAAGGTGCCGCCGAAAATCGAACGCGCGGGAAAACGCGCGATCGGCTGCGCGCAGCGGTAGCAAGCCATTGGAATCTACCGCTTCGAGCCGGACCGTTAACTTCGCGGCGGCGGCGGCGAGCATGCGTGGAAGGAAAAAACAGGGAAACTCATCGGTGACCACGACACACGAGTCAGCTGCCAGCGTTTCAAGAAGACCTTTGCCCGCGTCCGGGGCCGACTCGACATAGGGGTAATACCGGACGCCGTATTTGACACAGGCGGCGGCATTATCGGCCATGCCATCAATGACAAAACGGTGGATGCGGTCGCTCGCCCACCGGTAGCCGCAGCGCAGGGCCTCGAGAACGACCAGCGGTCTATGAAGTTCGCGGCAGTGCTCCAGCGCGCGGTCCAACGCGAAATTGAAAGTGAGCCGGCGATTGGCAATCATCCAGTAAAGGACGTAGCTGCCGGATGGCCGGAGGGGACCCGCGTTGCAATGTTGAATGCGAATCTGGGGAACCACACCAACAGCATAGCGAAGCGCTCGAGCCCGGCAATACCAACAGCACTTGACATTTGGCAGCACCGAGATATCGTCGGCGTTCGGGATTTCGAGGAGATAACCATGCTGCGTCGGGTAACCGGAGTGTTTTTGCTGGCATTGATGGCTACGGCAAGCGCCTTTGCGCAGACACCCAAGCCGGAAAGCAAGACAATCGTTTTGAAGGCCGCCCGACTCTTTGATGGCAAGAGCAACGCTCTGATTACACCTGGACTGGTGGTGGTCACGGATGGAAAAATCGCCGCGACGGGCGCCAACGCAAGCGTGCCGGCGGGTACGGAGATAATTGACCTGGGAGATACGACGCTGCTTCCGGGATTCATCGACGCCCACACACATCTGAGCTTCATGTACACCACAGACTATAAACAGGCAGCGCTGGACGCACTGCAAAAGACCGTGCCGGAGCAAACGCTGGATGCGATCGCCAACGCCAAGGTAACTCTGATGGCCGGATTTACCACCGTGCGCGATGTGGGATCGGCACATTTCATCGACGTGGGGCTGAGAAATGCGATTCGCAACGGCAAAGTGCCGGGGCCGCGCATGCTGGTTTCGGTGCACGCGATTGGCACGACGGGCGGTCACTGCGATGAGACAGGATTCCGGTCCGGCGTTTTTGGAAAAGAAACCGGGCCGGAGGACGGTGTGGCGAATGGCGCGGACCAGATGCGTTACGCGGTGCGCCTGGCGCACAAATATGGCGCGGACGTTATCAAGACCTGCGCTTCCGGCGGGGTGCTTTCGCTGGCCGACGACGTAGATACGCCGCAATTGACGCAGGAAGAACTGAACGCGTTGATCGACGAAGCGCACGCGTTGCGGCGAAAAGTTGCGGCCCATGCGCACGGCGCGGAAGCAGCCAAGCGAGCGGTGCGCGCGGGGGTGGATTCCATCGAGCACGGATCGTTTCTGGACGATGAGGCACTGGACATGATGAAACAGCACGGCACGTATTACGTGCCTACGCTGATGGCGCTGCAGGGACTTTCGGAGCAGATGCAAGCGGGAATGTACATCCCGCCCGCGATTCGCGCGAAAGCAGAGCGAGCCATGACGTCACTGCATGCCGCGTTTCAAAAAGCTTTGGCCAAGGGCGTAAAGATCGGTCTCGGCACAGACGCAGCAGTTTATCCCCACGGCCGCAATGCCGAAGAGTTTCACCAGATGGTCGACCTGGGAATGAAACCAGCTGATGCGTTGCGGGCGGGAACTTCCGCGGATGCCGATTTGCTGGGGCTGGCGGACAAGATTGGCACATTGGAAACGGGAAAACTGGCCGATATTGTCGCGGTTCCGGGAAATCCGCTCGAAAATATCCGGCAGACTGAGCATGTTGTGTTCGTGATGAAAGAAGGCGTGATCTATAAAGATGAGCACGCTGTGGGACACTGACGCGTCGAGACTCCGGCGGCAGATCCGGCCAAAACCTCAGCCACTTTATGATTGCGTGAATCGTGCATGACAGTTTCGCCGCAAGCCACAAGCTCTACCAACTCGAACGGTTCCCATAAACGTACCTGGTTGCTCGCGTTTGTCGTTTCCCTGGCGACCGCGCTGGCGATTATTTCTCCGTATTGCTGGAAGGGAAACGCTTCCGGGCACGATTTCTCTTTTCACGCGGCATCGTGGATGGACGCCGCGGCACAGTGGCGCGAGGGAATTTTTTCTCCGCGATGGACAGCGGGAGCGAATTTCGGATTCGGCGAACCACGCTTTATTTTCTATCCGCCGCTGTCGTGGATGTTTGGCGCGGCGCTCAGCTTCCTTGTGCCGTGGCTGTACGTGCCGGCGGTGTTCATCGTTTTGACGCAGGCAATGGCCGGGCTTTCGGCGTTTGCATTAGCGCGGCGATTGTTTCGGCAACGAGGCGCCCTTTTCTGCGTGGTTGGTTACGCGGCAAATCCCTATGCACTGCTTATCGTGTATATGCGCAGCGATTTCGCCGAGCAGCTCGCGCTGGTTTTCTTTCCTGTTTTGATTCTTGCCGCGCTAGAAGTGACCGGGGTACTTGAGCGGCGCGTTGAGGCGCGCGGCCGCAGCGTGGTCTTACTGGCTATTGCCTTCGCCGCCGTGTGGCTGACGAACGCCCCCGCCGGGGTAATCGCCAGCTATGGCCTGACGGTGCTTTTCGCGTGGACGGCGATTTCGGCGAAATCGTGGCGGCCAGCCCTGCATGGCGCCGCGGGTTTGGTACTGGGCTTTGGCGTTGCGAGTTTTTATCTTCTTCCCGCAGCGTACGAACAGTCATGGGTGAACATTTCCACGGCGCTGGCGTCCGGATTGCAGCCCGCCCAGAATTTTCTCTACGCGGTGATTGCCGACGAAGAACACAATTCGTTCAACCGCATCGCTTCTGACGCCGCGGTGCTGATGATGGCCCTGACGGCCATGTTCGCCTGGAGCGCTTTTCGGCGGGACAAGAAATCAAGCGGACAACCAGTAACGAAAACGGCCTGGAGCGCATTACTGGTGCTGGCCGTAACAGCGGCGTTCCTGATGCTGCGGCTCAGCAGTATTTTCTGGAGCGCGCTTCCCGAGCTGCGCTTCGTGCAATTTCCGTGGCGCTGGATGTCATTGCTGGCGATTCCGTTCGCATGCTTCATTGGGGCGACCCTGGAGCAAAAAACGATGCGCGGGAGTTGGAGGGTAGTACTCGCGATTGCGCTGGTGGCCGTGCTGGGCGGCACGGCGGCGTGGATGGTGAGCCGGACGTGGTGGGACTCGGAAGACATACCGGTCTTGCGGGAAGCGATCGACAATGATGAAGGGTTTGAGGGGGTGGATGAATACGATCCCAAAGGAGACGATCATGCAAGTTTGCCGGAAAAATCTCCACGGATAACAGTGTTGAGTGCTGGGCAGAAACCGGTTACGGCGCAGGCGACGAGAATTCATATCGAGCGCTGGTCGGCAGAAAGGAAAGAGATGCGCATCACCGCGCGCGCACCTGTGCGGGTGGCGTTGCGGCTTTTGAACTACCCGGCGTGGCGTGTGGAGGTCAACGATGCGGTGGTGATTCCGGAACGCACGGAAGAGAACAATCAGATGGTCCTGCCGCTTGCTGCGGGAACATCACACGTGGTGGTTCAATTCACGCGCACGCCGGATCGCAGTATAGGAGCGGCGGTGACGTTGGGCTCCGTACTGCTGGCGATTTTACTTCTTGTCAGGAGAAAACAAATGTAATGCAGAGGGGCTCAGCGGCGATCCACGGTGGGATGCCGGACATCCTGCCCCTGCACGATGTAAATAACATCCTCGGCGATATTGGTGGCATGGTCACCGATGCGTTCCAGGTTTTTGGCGGCGAGGATCAATTCGAATGCGGGAAAAACCACGCTGGAATCGCCCATCATATAGGTGAGCAGTTCGCGGAAAATCTGGTCGCGATAATTGTCGACCTGATCGTCACTGGCCAGAACCTTTTGCGCCAGGTCGACATCGCGGCGCACCACGGCATTCAAAGCGTTGCGAACCATTTCTTCGGTTAATTCGCTCATACGGGGCAGGTCCACGTATGGCTTAACGCGGGGGTGCCGCAAAATCCTCAACGAGCCTTGCGCAATGTTTACCGCCTGATCGCCGATGCGTTCGAGGTCATTGTTGATGCGCGAGACGGCCAGCACAAAGCGCAGGTCCACGGCCATCAACTGATGCAGGGCGAGCAATTGGACGACGCGGTCGTCGACCTCTATCTGCAGCTCGTTGATGGCGTCTTCCTCGGCGAGCACGCGATTGGCTAGCGCTTCGTCGGAATCCAGGACGGAGTGCACGGCCTGGTGAACGGCGCGCTCGGCGAGGCTCCCCATCCACAGGAGCCGCTCTTTCAGATCGTTCAAATTTCTTTCGAAATGGCGTTCCATACGTCCTCTCGGGCGAAAATCTCAAAATGAATTGAACAGCGTTTACATCTCAGCCAAACCGGCCGGTGATGTACGCTTCCGTTCTGGCATCGCTGGGGGTGGTAAAAAGCTGCGGCGTGGGACTGAATTCAATGAGCTGGCCGGTAAGCAGGAAAGCAGTGAAATCGCTGACGCGGGCGGCCTGCTGCATGTTGTGGGTGACGATGGCTATGGTGCAGAGATCCTTCAACGACACGAGGAGCTCTTCGATTTTAGCGGTGCTGATGGGGTCGAGCGCGGAACATGGCTCATCCAGCAAGAGGACTTCCGGCTCAACAGCCAGAGCTCGCGCAATGCACAGGCGCTGTTGTTGGCCTCCAGAGAGCTCGTAGGCGGATTTATGCAGCTGGTCTTTCACTTCGTCCCACAAGGCGGCGTGGCGCAGGCTCTTTTCGACGGCGTCGGCGATGGAGCCCTTGGTGCCGTTGATGCGCAATCCGTACGCTACATTTTCAAAAATCGATTTTGGAAACGGATTGGGCCGCTGGAAGACCATGCCGACGCGGCGGCGCAGCGCGGTTACGTCCTGAGCAAGAATATTCTGATTATCGATGAGAATTTCGCCTTCGAGCCTGGAGCTACGAACCGTTTCATGCATGCGATTCAAGGTGCGCAGCAAGGTTGATTTGCCGCAGCCGGAGGGCCCGATGAGCGAGGTTACTTTGTTCGAAGCGATATTCAGGTTGACGTCGAACAGCACCTGCTTGGTAGCGTAATAAAAATTGACCTTGGAGATGGTCATGCGCATCACCAGCGGCGCTTGCGGTTCGCGGCTAGATGGCGTTGCGACGGGTGGTGTGATGTTTACGGACACTGCCGACCTCACAGAAGCGTGCATGATTAAGTCCTCGGAACGGCGACGCCCCGGGAAAGAATAACCCGGGCGACGATGTTAATAACCAGAATTAAGCCCAGCAGGACAAGTCCCGCGGCCCAGGCCTGGCGATGCCAGTCGTCATAGGGCGCGATGGCATAGGTGAAAATCATAACGGGCAAAGAAGCGGTGGGTTGTTCCCATCCGGGGCTCCAGAAACGATTGCCGAAGGCAGTGAAGAGCAGCGGCGCCGTTTCGCCAGCAACGCGCGCGAAGGCTAGCAAGACGGCAGTCAGAATTCCGCGATAAGCCGCAGGAACCACGACGGAAGCGATGGTTTTCCATTTACTGGCGCCCAGAGCCATGGCGCCTTCGCGCAGTGCGCGAGGGACGGCGCGCAGAAATTCCTCGGTGCTGCGCAGGGTGATGGGAATCATCATCAGCCCGAGCGCGAAGCCGCCGGCTAGCGTGGAGAAATGTTTGAACGGCAAGACCACCAGGCTGTATGCAAATATGCCGATGACGATAGAGGGCACGCCGTTCAGCAGGTCGGCCGCATAGCGCACCACGAAAGCAACCGTGCCGCCGCTGAATTCCGCGAGGTAAATGGCGCCGAAAAATCCAATGGGCACTCCGAGCAGGCAGGCGAGGAGAAGTAGCTTGGCGCTTCCCACAATGGCGTTGGCCATGCCACCGCCGACTTCGCCCACGGGAGTGGGCAACTTGGTAAAGAAAGCCCAATTGACGGACGTACCGCCGTGATAAACGAGGTAGCCAAGAATGAAAAACAGCACGGCAACGGTGACGAAGGCGCAGAGCCCGGTCATGGTCAGCATGAAATGGCTGACAAATTTGCGCCAGCGCAGCCGGTTGCTCATGCCTGCCCCATTCCGCTGCCGCGCTGGGAAGTGACGACAATCAGCAGGCGAGCCAAACCATTCAAGAGGAACGTGAGCAGGAATAGCACCAGGCCCAGCTCGATCAGCGATTGCAAGTAAAGGTCGCCGGTAGCTTCGGTGAACTCATTGGCGATCACCGCCGCGATGGAATAGCCCGGGGAAAAGAGCGACGCGCTGATGGTGGGAGTGTTGCCGATGACCATGGTAACGGCCATGGTTTCTCCCAGAGCGCGGGCCAGAGCCAGAAAAATCGAACCCATAATTCCGGTGCGCGCGAAAGGCAATACTACTTTCCATGTGGATTCCCAGCGCGTGGAGCCGAGCGCGAGAGCGGATTCGCGCTGGTCGCGCGGAACAGAAAGCAAAACCTCACGCGAAACGGAAATGATGTAGGGAATCACCATAATGGCCAGAACGAGGCCGGCGGTTAGAAAGCCGACCCCGTAAGCTGGTCCCTGGAAAAACGGAAGAAAACCGAGCGAGCTTTTGAGCGCGGGCTGAATATACTGGCGCATCAGCGGGATGACGATGAAGACTCCCAGCAAGCCGTAAATGACGCTGGGGACAGCGGCGAGCAGGTCGATAAAAAATTGGAGTGTGTCGGAGACGCGCGCGGGAGCCAGCTCGGCCAGAAAAATCGCCGCGCCGATACCCAAGGGCACGGCGATGAGCAGCGATACGATGGCGGTCACCAGAGTGCCGTAGATAAAAGGCAGAGCGCCAAAGTGATCGAAGATTGGATCCCAAACGGAGGTGACGAAGAACGCAAAACCGAACTTGTGGCGCGGGAGATAGGAGCCGTGCCACAACTCATAAACGAGCAACAAAGTGATCAGCACGACGGAGCCGGCAAACAGAAATGTGACCAGGCGGGCAATTTCGTCCCCGTCGCGCAGCCGGTTGATGAAAGAGCGCGAGCCCGCTACTGGGCCCGCGCTCGGAACCGTTGTGGTTGTAGTCGCCATTCGCCTTTGAAACGGACCGCGATTACTGAATCGCGCCGAGCTGCTTCAGTTCCTTGGCGACAACTTCCTTGGGGAGTTTCGCGTAGGAAAGCGCTTCGGCCTGGCTTTGCCCATCCGCCAGCATCCATTTCACGAAGCCTTTGATAGCGTCGCGTTTGGCGCTGTCGGAAAATTTCGAAGGCACCAATAGCCAAGTGAAGCTGGAGATGGGATACGCCGCTTTGCCAGGAGCATTGGTGATGGAAACCCTAAAGTCATCCGGCATGTCTTTCGAAGCCCCCGAAGCAGCGGCCGTCACACCAGCGAGGTCAGCCTTGATGAAGGCACCGGAGGAATTCTTGACCCGGCCATACGGCATCTTATTCTGAATGGCGTAAATCAGCTCGACGTATCCGAAAGCGTTGGGGGTTTGCTTGACCAAGCCAGCGACGCCCTCGTTCCCTTTGCCGCCCAGGCCAACGGGCCAATTAACTGAGGTGCCCTTGCCGACCTTGGTCTTCCATTCGTCGCTGACCTTGGAGAGATAGTCGGTCCAGATGTAGGTAGTGCCGCTGCCATCTGAACGATGCACGACGACGATGTCGTTTCCGGGAAGGTTGACGCCCTTGTTGGGGCCGGCAATCGCGGGATCGTTCCACTTGGTTATCTTGCCAAGAAAAACACCGGCCAGCGCTTCGGGTGTGAAATTCAGCTCGGCGTCGATACCCGGAATGTTATAGGTGGGTACATCGGCGCCCAAAACGGTGGGGAAGTGAAGAATCGGGAAGCCGTGCTTGTCCTGGAAAGCTTTGAGTTGCTCGTCGTTCATAGGTCCATCGGAGGCTCCGAAATCGACGGTGCCATCCGTGACTTGCTTAATGCCGCCACCGGAACCGATGGACTGGTAGTTGATCTGCAGGTTGGCGTCCTTCTTGTGATATTCGTCAAACCATTTCGAATACATCGGATACGGGAATGTCGCGCCGGCGCCATTGATGGACAGGGTGCCCTCGGCCACGGCGATTGCAGCCAGTGAAAAGACCACGAGGAGCAGATATGCGATTCGCTTCATGCGTTTTTCTCCACACGAACTCAAATGAGATTAGGAGCGCATCAGTGTGTCTGGCTTGTGTTACAGAATTGTTACAACCGGAAGTCAATCTATTAAAATTGGGTAGTACCGGTAAGTTATGGCAATGGAAGGCGGTTATCGGGAGCAGCGGGAAAGCGTGCGTAGAGTCGCTGCCGACACACTGAGCCGCAACGTGCACGCATGGTGCACGCATGTTGCACGCATGTATTGACCCGCCATAAACTTCAGATTATTGTCTTTAAGACAGCGACAAAAATGAACGCCAGCCGCGAATCCGATTTGGAGAGCAAACTCAAGACCGGTTTGTGCGTTTCGCTGGCCCTGCTGTTTTTGTATAACCCCTACCTGGCGTTGATATCGTCGTCCAGCAGTTTGAACGTCCGCCACACCGCCAGCTATCGAGCGACCGTCGGTTTCTCCGAATTGCAACATTTCAGTCCGACAGATGCGCGAAAGACGTTCGCAGTGCAACCTGTGATTTTGTTTGACTGGTTTGAACGTCCCTTGAATTTATCGGCGGGCGAAACCATCGAAGAGTACAAAGAGCATTCGCCCGCTTGCAAAATTCTGTGTGCGGATTTGTGGTTTCGACCCCCTCCCGTTCTATAAGCCCCCGTCTTACGATCCCCGGCTACGGTTGTTCACAGGGCGTTAACCTTTCAGCCTTACTGTAATTTCTCAAATGGTGCGGTGGCAGTTCCAACGTTAGCCACCGGTAACCCTTTTAAAGGATTTCTGCATGGTCAGAAAGGCAACTTGGATTGCGGTCGGGGTCGTAGCCGTCGCTGCTTTTCCGACCTGGCGATGGATGGAGCGTGCTCCGAGCGAAGCCGCCGACCGCAATCATTCCGAACGAGGCGCGCCGGTCATCGAAGCGGCGGTAGTGCGGGTTGAGCGGCGGTCGCTCGGCAACACGCTAACGATCGCGGGCGAGTTCAAACCTTTTCAGGATGTGGAGGTGCACGCGAAAGTCGCGGGCTACATCCGAAAGATAAATGTAGATGTAGGCGACCACGTCAAAGAAGGACAGGTGCTGGCGGTGCTGGAGGTTCCAGAATTGACCGCGGAACTTTCCGGCGCAGCCGCGGCGGTGCGCCGCTCCGAAGAGGAAATCCGCCGGGCGCAGAGTGATGTAGTGCGCGCGCAATCTTCCCATGCGGCAACGCATTCAGGATATGCGCGATTGAAACAAGCTTCTGACTCGCGGGCCGGGCTGGTGGCTCAGCAGGAAATCGACGACGCGCAAGCCAAGGACCTGGAGTCCGAGGCGCAGGTGTCCAGCGCACAAGCACAACTTTCGGCCGCGCGCCAACAGTTCGAAATGGCCAAGGCCAATCAAAAGCAGTACAACGCGTTGGCAAATTATTCGCGCATCACCGCGCCGTTTGCGGGGGTTATCACCGCGCGCCTGGCGGACACCGGCGCGCTAATCCAGGGCGGCACATCGGCAAGCAGCGGCGCCGGACCAGTGGTTAGGTTGGCGGAGGTATCGAAACTCCGGCTGGTCCTGCCGGTGCCCGAATCGGCGGCGTCCCAGATTCATCTTGGGGATGCTGTGAAGGCGCGAGTTCAGGCGTTGCATCAGGACTTCGAAGGCAAGGTTTCGCGTTTTTCGGATTTGTTGGACCGGCAAACCCGCACGATGGAAACCGAAATTGATTTTGCGAACAAGGATGGCCGGCTGATCCCGGGAATGTATGCGGAAACCACGCTCTCGCTTTCGAAAATCGCGAATGAGCTGTGCGTCCCGACAGAAGCGGTTTCGCGAAATAACAATGAAGCCACGGTTTTGACACTGAACCAGCGGAACGAAATCGAAGAGCGGCACATTCAATTGGGCTTCGAGGGCGAGTCCTACGTGCAGGTGCGGAGCGGGCTGACGGAAGGCGACCGCGTGGTGATTGGCAACCACACGCAGTTTCATCCCGGAGAAAAGGTGCAGCCGAAAGAGATAAACGCAGCGTCCGTGGAAATGGCGAACTAATGTCGCGATTCGCCCTCAAATATCCTTACCTGATTATCGTGCTGTGCCTGATGATCACCATCGTAGGGATTACCACGCTGGTGCGCATGCCGGTGGACCTTTTCCCGCCCATCAAGATTCCCGTAGTCGTGGTGGCAACATTTTTCAGCGGCATGCCTCCGGAACAAATTGAAACCGACATTACCGGCCGATTTGAACGATTTTTTACGCTGGCCAGCGGAGTGGACCACATTGAGTCGCGCTCTCTGCCGGGCGTCAGCCTGATCAAGATTTATTTCCAGCCGGGGATGGAAGCCAACGCCGCGCTGAGTTCCATTTCCAACCTGGCGATGGCCGATTTGCGGAAGCTTCCTCCCGGAACGCTGCCGCCGGTGGTGCTGCAGTTTGACGCTTCGAGTCTTCCGGTTTGCCTGATCACGTTGAAAGGTGAGGGGCTGAACGAAACGCGCCTGCGCGACCTGGGCCAATATGATGTGCGGAACCAGGTTGCCAACGTTCCGGGTGCGTCGGTGCCTCAGCCATTCGGAGGGCGTTACCGGCAAATCATGGTGTATGTGGACCCGCTCAAACTGGAGGCCAACCAACTGAGCGTGATGGATGTGGTACGCGCGGTAAACAACAGCAATCTGATCCTGCCTGCCGGGGACGTACGCATCGGCAACCTGGATTACAACCTGTACACCAACAGCCAACTCCCGAGCACAAAAGAAATCAATTCGGTACCGCTAAAAACACTGGGGGGCGCGGTAATGGTGGCTGATGTCGGCACGGCACAGGACGCGCAGCAGATTCAGACCAACGTGGTTCGCGTGGATGGCCAAAACTCCGTATACCTGCCGGTGCTCAGACAGGGCGGGGACACCAACACCATCGCGGTAGTCAACGGCGTGAAGAAAGCGATAGCGGGGCTGACGGATGTGCCACGGCAACTGGAAGCCCGGGTGGTCTTCGATCAATCGCTGTTCGTCAAGAAGGCCATCGAAAACCTTCTTCATGAGGGCGGAATCGGCTTGGTGCTGACGGCAGTGATGATCCTGCTTTTCCTGGGAAGCGTGCGCGCGACAGTGGCGGTTTTGCTATCGATCCCCTTGTCGGCGCTGGCGGCTTTCATGGCCATATCCGCCGGCGGGGGAACGGTCAACACCATGGTGCTGGGCGGACTGGCGTTGGCCTTTTCCCGTTTGATCGATAACTCCGTGGTGGTGCTGGAAAATATCTTCCGGCACCTCGAAATGGGCAAAGACCCGGCGACCGCCGCGGAGGTTGGCGGAAAAGAAGTCGCCATGCCGGTGCTGGCGGCCACGCTTACGACCATGATCGTGTTCTTTCCGGTTACGTTTTTGTACGGGGTGAGCCGATTTTTATTTACCGCACTGGCCCTGGCGGTGGTGCTTTCCCTGGCGGCCTCTTATGTAGTGGCCATGACGGTAGTGCCGCTGCTTTGCGCGAAGTGGATGGGCCGGCATGAAGCGGATGAGGAACTATATGGTGACAAGATTTCCGTGCTGGGCCGCGTGGTTGAAAAATTCAACCGGTCTTTCGAGAAAATGCTGGGAGGATACGACCGCACTTTGCTGTTGTCCACTTCGCGGCCGGTGGCCACGGTGGCCGGACTTCTGGGAGTGTTTCTCCTGAGCCTGTCACTCTATCCGCTGCTGGGCGTTTCTTTCTTTCCGCGCACGGACCCCGGCCAGTTCATGATCAATTTGAAGGCGCCGCCAGGCCTGCGCATTGAGCTGACGGAAAAATACGTTGCGAAAATTGAAGACGAGATCCGGCAGGTCGTACCGCCCCAGGAACTGGGGATCATCGTCTCCAATGTGGGCGTTACACCGGGGTTTTCTTCCATGTACACCAGCAACTCCGGTCAGAACACCGCATTCGTCCAAGTGGGATTGAAAGAAGGACACAAGACCGGCAGCTACGAATACATGGACCGGGTGAGAAGACGGCTGAGTTCCGATATTCCGCAAATAAGCACGTATTTTCAATCAGGTGGCCTGGTGGACGCAGTGCTTGACTTCGGATTGCCAGCGCCGATCGACGTACAGGTCAGCGGCGCCAATTTGGAGAGGACCGACAAGACTGCTCTGGAGCTGGCGGGGAAAATCCGGGAGCTCACAGGAGTCAACGACGTGCTGATTCCCCAGGACCTGGATTATCCGGCGATGCGTCTGGATGTGGATCGCGAACGCGCCAGTCAACTGGGGCTGGATCAAAAGGAAGTAGTGGACAACGTGATCACGGCGCTCAATTCCAACGGAATGATAGCGCCGAGTTACTGGGTGGATCCCCGCAGCGGGAACGACTATCTGCTGACCGTGCAGTACCGCGAAGGGCAAATAAAATCGTTGAGCGACTTGAAACAAATTCCGCTGCGGGGCAGCAACTCAAAAAATCCGACGCCGTTGGATTCGGTGGTGAAACTGACTCCCGTGGAATCCCCCACTGAGGTGGACCACTACCAGCTTAGGCGGGTGTTCGATTTATATGTTGCCCCGGCCACGGAGAACCTGGGCGGCGTGACGGCGGGCATACAACGAATCCTGAAGAAGACGAAGCTTCCCGAAGGCGTGCGCGTGGATCTTCGCGGCTCGGTGCAGGGCATGAACCAGTCCTTCGCAAGCTTTGGATTTGGGCTCATTCTGTCGGTAGCGCTGGTGTATCTGATTCTCGTGGCGCAATTTCAATCCTTCATCGATCCCTTCGTCATCCTGCTAGCGATTCCGCCGGGAATTACCGGGGTTATCGTGCTGTTGTTGCTGACCGGCACGACCGTGAATGTAATGTCGCTCATGGGCGTGGTCATGATGGTGGGGATTGTGGTTTCCAACAGCATCTTGATCGTGGAATTCACGGGCACATTGCGGACAGCAGGAACGCCACTGAGAGAGGCAGTTGGCACGGCATGCCGCGTGCGTCTGCGCCCCATCCTGATGACCTCGCTAGCCACCATTTTGGGATTGATTCCCATGGCGCTGAAACTCGGCACGGGATCCGAGGCGTACGCGCCACTGGCTCGCGCCATTATCGGAGGACTGCTCTTGTCGGTGGTGCTTACGGTGTATCTGGTACCCGCCGCTTACATCCTGGCGCATCGGAACGACAAACAAATCCCCAAAGAGAGCCTCGCATGATAAAGCGTTCTTCTTTCCAGGCGGCATTTATGCTGGCGTTCGTATTAATTTGCTGTGCGCCGGCCCAGGCCCAGACAGCTCCATATCCGATATCCGGAACGGCGCCCGCTACGCCTGCCGGAAGCAGGTTGACTCTTCGTGAAGCGGAAGCGATCGCGCTGAAAAACAATCCGCAGATCTCCATCGGGAAATTGCAGGCGCTTGTTTCGCAGCAGGGCGTGGGCGAGACGCGGTCGGCGCTGCTGCCTACCGCCTATCTAAGTGTCACCGCCGTGGACGCCCATGACAGCAGCCGAATCTCTGCGGGAGGATTGAATAATCCGATTATCTTTCCGCGCGCCGCGACGGGCGTAGCTGTCAGCCAATTAATCACGGATTTTGGGCGCACGAATAATCTTGTGTCCGGGTCGGAATACCAAGCCAAGGCGCAGGATCAGTTGGCCGTGGCTACCGCGGCACAGGTTATCTTGGCCGTGGATCAGGCGTTTTTCAACGCCCTGGAAACCAAAGCGCTCGTTGCTGTCGCGGGGCAAGCCGTCAGCACGCGCCAGACGCTGGTGGACAAGATCCAGGCGTTGACCAACTCCAAACTAAAATCCGATCTGGACCTGAGCTTTGCCAATGTCGACTTGGCGCGAGGCAAGCTGCTTTCCCTGGAGGCGGCAAACAATTACGAAGCAGCGCTGAATTCTCTGTCCGCCATTCTCGGTTACCAAGACCGGCAGAATTTCGAACCTGTGGAGGATGCGCAGGAAGCTGTGCCGCCGGCGCCGGACGTGAATTCCCTGGTGATGCAGGCATTGCAACAGCGCCCGGAAATACTGGCGCTGCAAGACCAAGTTTCGGCGTCGGAAAAATTCGGCAGCGCTGAGCATGATCTGTGGAGGCCCACGGTGAGCGCATTGGGCGCGGCGGGGCTCGCGCCGGTGCGAGACAACCGGCTGTCCAGCTGGTACGGCGCTGTGGGGGTGAATATCAATTTTCCGGTTTTCAATGGGTTTCTGTTTAACGCGAGGGCCAAGACCGCCGACTTGCAGACCGAAGTGAATCGCCAAAAACTGACCGACCTGCGCAACAACGTCGCGCGCGACGTGCGCAATTCCTGGCAAGACACCAATCGTGCGTACGAACGGCTGTCGCTGAGCTGGCAACTTCGTGAGCAGGCCACACTCGCGTTCGAACTGGCGCAGTCCCGTTACAATCTGGGGCTCAGCTCGATTGTAGAGTTCAGCCAGGCGGATCTTCAAAAGACCGAGGCGGAAATTACCGCGACCGATGCCGAATACCAATATCGCTTGACCCAAATTGTGCTCGCCTTTACCATGTCGGCACCGAAGTAAGCTGTTACATGGTGCAGAAGGTGAGAGGCCACTTGGAGAGTACGAAAATGGCTTATCGGCTCCGGCAGCATTCATTGCTCCCTGCATTCCGTCGGTTTTGCGATTCGCTTCGCTTCACCTGCTGTTGAAGCCGACGATCTTTTCGTAACTCCCGTCCCAACTACGGTTTAAATCGAAGCTTCGCCAGTGTGTTACACGATATTCACATTGGGTTGACGCCACCGTAAGACGGAGCCTTTACCGTTCTGCTCCACGCGACACGCATACTCCGGTACATCTTGAATTGAACTTTAGATTTAAAAGAGAGAGGCAATGAAAAAACTAGCTGTACTCACACTATCTCTATTCCTCACGTCCGGAATAGCATTCGCTGATTCGCCCAAGGATGCCGACGCTCAACCGGCCAAGAACGCCCAACCGGGGAAAGCCAAGGAAGCCAAAAAAACTGATAAAGCGGATTCAGCCATTGCAGCCGAGATTGAGGAGCTGCGACAGACTTTGCAGTCTCAACAGGAGCAGTTGCAATTGTTGAAGGAAGAACTCACCAAGCGCGACCGCCAGATTGATGAAGCTCGGGAAGCGGCCGCGACGGCAAATTCGCGCGCCGCGGAAGCGAATGCGAAGGCCAGCGAGGCGGTTACTGCAAGCAGTGCGGCCACAGCTAAGGCCTCACTGTCTTCGACAGCCTCGATTAGCGACAATGCCGGCGCCGTGGAGAGCGCCGTGGTAGCGCAAGGTAAAGCTGACCCGAATGACCCCAAGTCCAAGCCGACTGAAGATGGTCCAGGATCAATTAGATTCAAGGGCATAAACCTGACGCCGGGTGGATTCATCGCCGCGGAAACGGTTTTCCGGACGCACGCGACCAGCGCCGACATCAACACCCCCTTCACCGGCATTCCGTTCCCGGGAAATGCACTGAGCAGAGTGTCAGAGTTTAACTTCACGGCCAGGCAGAGCCGGGCCACCCTGTTGGCGGAGACGCACATCGGCAACGCGAAAGTCAGCGCCTATTACGAGATGGATTTCCTGGGTGCCGGGACAACCTCTAACAACCGCCAGAGCAACAGCTACGTATTTCGCCAGCGGCAACTGTTCGCGTCGGTAGAATTTCCGGCCGGCCTTACGGTAACTGGCGGGCAGATGTGGAGCCTGGCGACCGAAAACAAGAAAGGCATTCTGAACCGGCAAGAAAATTTGACGCTGCAAATCGATCCGCAATACATCGTCGGATTCACCTGGCAGCGTGCCTACGGTTTTCGCGTAGCGCAGAGCCTGCTTGACAACAAACTCGCGCTGGCTGTTGCCATCGAGGGTCCGCAAACAACCGTCGGCGGTCGCGGGTTCAGCACATACACAAACGCGTCGGCGGCGACGTCCCAAAATTTCTTTGTTAATGCTCCCGGAAACGGCGGTGGTCTGTACAACGCATTTGACGCGACAGGCTACACGACAAACAAGGCGCCCGATCTGATCGCAAAGATCGCGGTCGATCCAGGATTCGGTCACTACGAATTGTTCGGTATCCTCAGCACCTTCCGCGCGCGAGTTTATCCTTGCGCGGTGGTCAGCGTTGCTGCGAGTACCCCGACGACGACCCTGGTTGGCGACCCGATCAGCTGCGCTGCGAATCCCGCGGCCGCTACTCCTTCCGCAGCAGGCGCGTTCAACGACACACGCATTGGCGGCGGTGTAGGAGCGAGCCTTAACGTGCCCATCATCGCCAAGAAATTCGACTTTGGCCTGAAGGGCGTAATCGGCGATGGAATCGGCCGTTTTGGATCCGCGCAACTTGCCGACGTGACGGCCCGCCCGGACGGCACGTTGGCGCCGATTCGCGTGTACCATGCGCTGGCGCGGTTCGAGGTTCATCCGACTCCTAAATTGGACCTTTACGCATACTTCGGGGATGAATACGCAGCCCGTACGTCCTATGTCGGCTATCAGTCGGTGAAACTCACCACCAACACCCTCACCGGCGCGGCACCTGGAGATCCGGTGACGACCCCAACCACAGTGACGACGTCGAGCAGCGGCATCGGAGGCTACGGCTCGCCGTTTGCCAACAACTCCGGTTGCAGCACGGAACTGGCTCCGACCAACCAGAACACTCCCAGCGGCGGCGGCACCTGCGCAGGAGACATCCGCA
>JBBSFG010000045.1:0-16348 GCA_038238965.1 Candidatus Acidiferrales bacterium
AATATTCAGCTACATCTCTCCGGAGAAGCGGGTTCCAGCGGATCATCCGTTGCAAGCGATCCGCAAGATGGTGGATGAGATCCCGAAGGAGATGTCACCGCATGTTGCGAAGTTGTACTCCGATTTGGCACGTCCGTCGATCGCGCCAGAGCGGTTGTAGCTATGCAACGCGATTTTCTCGAAGTGCTTCAGTCGCGGAAAAGCATCCGCAGCTTCAGCGATGCGGAGGTCTCCGATTCGCTGCTTGAAAAACTTTTGACTGCGGCCACGCATGCGCCAACCAACTGCAACCAGCAGCTTTGGAATTTCGTCGTGGTCCGCGACGCCGCCACGAAAGAGCGTCTGATCACCGAAGCGGCAGGGAACACGCTCTTCCGCCACGCTCCCGTCGTCATCGCCGTCACCTACGACGGATGGAATTACAAAGAGGCGATCCAGGGCGCTAGCCTCGCCGTGGGCCACTTTCTCCTGGCGGCCGAGTATTACGGCGTCGGGGCGCTGCCCATGAACAGCTACGGCGCGGATTCAAAGATCCACAAGATCCTCAACATTCCCGAATCCGAGACGATCTGCTGCTTCATCGCGGTTGGATTTCCTGACGAACGGGCAGCAAACGCGCCCCCGGTGCCGCGTAAGCCGGTAAGCGACATGTTCCATCGCGAGCGCTGGAGTGGAAGTGAGAAGCCTCCGTTCACCTACGATCACGACGACTGGACTCTTTCCACGCTCATCTCCCATCAGTGTCATTACTCCCGGAAGACCTCGCTCGGCAAGGAGATGGACATTATGGGCCGGGGCGAGCGTGAGCTCGTCCGCCGCACGCTGGCGCCGCTACACGGGCCGTTCCTCGATCTTCTTAGCTACGATGGCGCATACGTTCGCGAGTTTCCAACGGGCAAAGTGACAGTCGTGGATCTCGCTCCCGAGACCAGCACGTACACCCGCGCCGCGGTAGCGATGTCACTGCCGCCGGAGCGGCAGGGCGATTTTGTTTTCCAGGTGTATGCCCCCACTGGCTCGTTTGGAGAGGGCATTTATCGCACCGCGACGCTTCTGTACAAGGCTGAACGCATACCACGTGCGCTTCGCGCCGAGCTGTTCGCTAGAACGCATGCAGCCTTGCAATCGCATGGGACCTTCGTGGTGATCGCGCGCAAGCGCAATCCATTTCTCTCGCTGTTTTTTCTTGTGGTACGCATCTTGTTCGGCAAAGACGTGCGTAAGACCGGAATCTATAATTTCTTCGGGCCTTACGCTCCGGTGCGTGTGGGCAAGTTGCGTCGCGAACTTGTTGCGGCGGGATTCGCGAACGTAACCGCACACTCTTTCTTCGCCTTTCCCGATTTCTACGAGAAGCTCTACGAAATGTTCAAGCAATTCATAAAGAGCGAAGGCTCAAGCTATCTTCATCGCGAAGTAAAAGGCGACGTGGTGCTTTCGGCCATCACCGCCCTGCTCCGCTTCCAGGGATTTCGCCGCGCCGGGCTCTTCGGCTCCGTTGCGGTGATCACATGCGTCAAATAGCTAACCCATTCTTCTCGCTGGTGCTCGCTGAGGTTCCTCGGCTCCTCGGGCAACTCAACCGCAACCCTGCGTCGCACACATACGGTTCGTTCGACCGCCAATACTGGCACCACCGCACCAACGACATCAGCAATGCGCGCAAACAGGAGGCGTTGTACACCCTTGCGCTGCTCTATGCGCATCCTCTACCCGGTAACGGCTACGCGGGAAGCCCACTCCTTCTTTCCTGGATCAATGCGGCGCTTGATTACACGCTTTCCATACAGCATGCGAATGGATCGTGGGACGAATGGTATGTGAATGAAAGCTCGTTCATTACCACATCGTTTGTGGCGAACGCCGTGGCCGAGACGCTTCTCCTCCTCCAACGCTCGTCTATAACATCCTACGAGAGCGCAACCCGGTCCCTGCGACGGGCGGGCGATCGCGTCGCGGCTGAAAAAGAACACCTGGTCTTCAATCAGACCGCTGGAAGCGCGGTCGCGCTTTTTAATATTTTCCTGGTGACGGGCGATGAGCGCTACCGGCGCGCCTCGGAGATGAAGATCGACGAAGTGCTGGCGGGACAGACCGAGGAAGGCTGGTGGAGCGAATACGGCGGTCCCGACGCAGGATATCTTTCGCTCATGATCGAATACCTCTCGCGCTATGTGTCAAAACACGAATATTCCGGTCTCTCGACCGCGATCGAAAACGCCGAGCAATTCCTGCTTCATTTTCTCCAGCCCGACTACACCGCCGGCGGAGAGTACATGGCGCGCAACACCGAATATCTTATCCCGTCCGGCTTCCTACGCTGCGCCCAGCACGACGCACGTGCCGCCGCGATTGCCGCATTCATGATCGAGGGCTGCCGGAAGGGCATGGGAATTCTTCCGCATGTGCTCGATGACACCTATCTCCTCTACAATTGTTACAACTGGTGCGAGGCAGCGCTCCTGTATGAGAACGCCGCCGTCGTCGAGTCGCTCCGCACCGCATTGCCCGTGTCTTCATTCACCCAGCCCACGGCCTTCTTCCCCAAAGCCGGACTCTTTCGCTCGCAACACGACGGCACATTCTTTGTCTGCAACGTCTTCAAAGGTGGCACATTCCGCTTTTATACGACGAAACAAGGAGTGGCATTTGATTCCGGTATCGAAATCGTCGATCACGGCGTGTCCCTGTCAACCGCCATTCTTGATTACTCAAATATCGCGACGAGTGACGGCCCCAGATTGACCGTCCGCGGCCGAGCAAAGCGCATTCAGGAGCCGGTTTTCTCCACCTTGTCCATGGTCGCGTTCAAGCTGTATTCAGTTACATTTGGGCGCTTTCTGCTGCTCCAGAAAAGAACGCGTGCCCTCCTGCGGAAGCTCCTGATTACCTACCGCCATCCAGGGCGCATTGAGTTCGAACGAAGTTTCTCGTTCGAGAACAATGGCATTCGAGTAATGGACGTTCTGCGCAATGTTCCCGCTGGAGCACGAATTCTAGCTGCCGCCAAGGCGTCGTATCTTCTGGTGCCAAGCTCAAAGTTCGCTTCTGCCTTCGAGGTGGAACAGCGGCGATCGCCCATTTCAGAGGTGCACGAGACTACAGGCAACACCCATCGCATCGCGCGCTATTTTCCGGTTTGAAGATCTGACGTTTCGTAACCATCAATTGCAAGGTACGGGCGTTTCGACCGCGGGACCCACGAAATTACGTACACCGGAACATATTATTACCTCGCGCATTTCAGCAAATTTGTGCGTCCCGGCGCGGTGCGTTTGCAGACCAAAGGGAGTGCAAAGGGCGTGCGAGTATGACGTTTCAAACGCCGGAAGGTGGTTTCGTCGCACAGCTACTCAATAGCCTGGAGCAGGATACAGCCGTGAACGTGGCTTCCAAAGGCCGTACTCTGCACCTTACGCTACCGGCGAAATCCATTACCACCGCTCTGTGGTAGTGGTCATCACCCATGGGGCGTAGGATAGCATTGCCGATGGGACGAAGCGGCTCCCAGTAATTCCCATCCAGCGGAGTTAGGAAGCAAATTCCTATGCCCATTGCCAAGTCGTTCTGCTCGAACGTGGGTGGTTAACAAGTTGATGCACATACGACTGGCCTCACCGGCTTGATGGGATTAGGAATGCCTTCGGAATTCCTGCATCCAGCGTCGCAAGAATTGCACCGTTCGCCTTAGCGAGTTGCGCGAGATGACCATCGGTGATTTGTTTTGCTGTCTTGACCCAGCCCGGGAGTTGCGAAACATCATGATCGTCGGGCAGAAACCCAAACTTCAATATCTTTTCTGTTTTCAGGCTCAGAAGCAGGGTCCGTGCGTGGGCTACGGTAAACCCATACTGCGGAGCTTGCGTGAGAATCCGGACGAACCCGAGTTCTGTAATCGAGCACGTCACTAGTTCCAGCAATCCCTTGGCAGCCCGTGATGCTCGTACCCAGTGGGCCACCCGCTGGTGAAATTCATGCTGGAGGAACCCGAGCGCCACGAGAGCATTTACGTCGAGTAGATATCTCATGGAAATTCGGATAAGATTTCGGCAACCTGTTTACCGGTCAAGGCTGAAGCGTCTGGCCCCCCGCTAAGAACGGGAAGACCGGTAATTGGGTCACGGAGAATCTTAACCTCCCGTGAGCGAGTCCTGCGGGGGGTTAAAACAATCCGTCCACTCTCCACCTCAGCGTCCAGCGGGTCGCCCGTTCGAAGTCCAAGTTTCTGGCGAATGCGCTTGGGAAGAACAACTTGGCCTTTGGTAGAAACTACAGTCTGCATGGTAAGACGATCTTACCACATTTAAGCCAACTTTTGGCGTCAAGAACGGAAGCCCTCGAGGCTGGATAGGATGGAACAAGATTCTGTTTCTACGAGCCAAAGACGACGAGTGAGAGAGCCTTGATTAGCTGAGCGGCCCCGGCATTTTTGAGCCACTTCGAAGGTTAGTTTCCGGCAAAATCTAGACCTGAAGAAAGGTAGATTTGCCGTGAAACAGAAGCGCTTCACGGTCGAACAAATCGTGGCAGTCTTGAAGCAGTCGGAGGCCGGAGTACCGCTAGTGGAGCTACTCCGACGAGTCGGAGTTTCCGAACAGACGTTCTACCGGTGGAAGAAGCAGTACATCGGGCTGGAAGTGGACCATGTCCGCCAGCTCAAACAACTCCAGGAAGAAAACACTCGGTTGAAACAGTTGGCGGCCGATCTGACGCTCGACAAAGTCATGTTGCAGGAATGTGCTGGCAAAAAAATTCTAGGGCCCTCGCGGCGCCGGCAGGTGGTCGACTATCTGCACGGCAATTACCGGGTGAGCGAGCGGCACGCCTGCAGAGTGGCCCGGATGCATCGAGCCACCTTCCGATATCGCAGCCATCGGGATCCGCGGACGGAGTTGCGCATGCGTATCCGCGAGATCGCTCAAACGAGAGGGCGCTACGAATATCGGAAGATCCGCGTGCTGCTGAACCGTGAGGGCTGGAAAGTGGGGAAATACCTGGTGGAACGAATCTATCGGGAAGAGGGATTAACGCTGCATCAGCGGCGGAAACGGCGGCGGCGAGTGGCGGAGCATCGTCGGGAGCGCTTCCATCCAACGGGGCCGAACCAGGTGTGGTCGATGGACTTTGTTGCGGATCAGTTGGCCGACGGAAGAAGATTTCGATCGCTGACCGTCGTGGATATCTATACGCGGGAATGCTTGGCGATCGAATCGAAGCAGAGGTTGAAGGGCGAAGACGTGGTAAGGGTGCTGAAGCGGATCAAAATCATCCGTGGGGTTCCGAAGATGATGTACTGTGACAACGGAAGTGAATTTTCCAGTCAAGCGATGGATCTGTGGGCCTATCAGAATGCCGTGCGAATCGCATTTTCCCGACCTGGGAAACCGACCGACAATGCGTTCGTGGAGTCGTTCAACGGAACGTTTCGGTCGGAATGCCTGAATGCACATTGGTTCACGTCCTTGCCGGAAGCCTAAAGGATCGTGGAGGCTTGGGGGGCGGAATACAATGAGAGTCGTCCTCACCGGGCTCTCGGGGAGAAGACGCCTAACGAATTCGCCAAGGAAATCGCGGCTAGCCGCGATTTCCTTGGGCTACAAACAGCCGAAAACTCACCCTAGAGCTGGTACAAAAAAGCCGGTCCGATCAGGAATGACAACTCTCTCACTTCTCCCTGGACTAAAACCTCGCCCCGGTCAGTCTGCATCAACCGTCTGAGCTGGCCGCATTTATCAGGCGATAACATACTTGACAGGGACTAACTCGTTCCCTAGATACTAGAACTCAGGCGTCGACGGAGTTTTGCTAACCTGCGCCCTGCCGAGTGACGACAAACGTCAGGGGCAGGTTGCTTCAAGCCAGAACGAAATGAAAAGCTTTCAATTCGATATGCGTGCGCTTGCGGTGATAACCATCGCGCTGCTCGCTCTACCTGCCATCGGCTTCGCACAAACCGACGAGATCCAAGTATATGATGGCGCCATCGCCGAGCCTGGGGTGTTCAATCTCACGTTGCACAACAACCTTACTCCGCTCGGTTTGAAGTCTCCAGCGTTCCCCGGTGGCCTCATACCAGACAAATCTTTCAATGGCGTGCCTGAATGGGCCTACGGCGTCACCCCATGGTTCGAAGCGGGTCTTTATCTCCCGCTATACAGTGTCTCCCAAGACCGTGGCGCGACGATAAATGGCGGCAAGCTACGTATGCTGTTCACAAGGCCGCACGCAGGCGAGCACATGTTTTTTTACGCCATAAATTTCGAATTCAGTTACAACGCCAAACATTGGGATCCCAGGCGCTACACATCCGAAATCCGGCCCATCATCGGTTTTCATTTGCATCCTGTGGACATCATCGTGAACCCCATTCTCGACAACTCCTTCATCGGCGGCTTTAAGGGACTCGACTTCGCGCCGGCGACACGCGTGGCGTACAACTTGTCGCCAAAGTGGGCGTTGGCAACTGAGGAGTACGCCGATTTCGGGCCATTACGCAATTTCTATCCAGCAGACCAGCAATCACAGCAGATATATGCGGTTGTGGACCACACCAGCAAATTCCTCAATATTGAAGCAGGGGTAGGTTTTGGATTGACCAGCGCTTCGAGCAAAGTGACTCTGAAGCTGATACTGTCCCGCGATCTACATTCACCAAATACAAACCGGGCGCCATAAGGCGCCTTCGCCTTTTAGTGTGACGAACTCTGACCAAGGAACAACGAATCAGGGGGAAACCAACCACCCAAGGACCTCGCCATCTAGACGGCTTAGTCTGATTGTTTTTTCCCGTCGACAAAAAAACAAAACAATAAGAACCGTTTACACTGGTCGTGATTTTCCGCTGTCCCTCGCCAAAATCTCATCGCCTCGGCTGCTCGGGAAGAAATGTTTTATCGGCTCGTAACACGTCTGCAAGCCTCACATATCGCATAATTCTAACGTGTTTGTTTATTTTTTGAAGTTGAGCCGTAATCGCAATCACCGCGACTCATGACGAATAACTTCACAATCTGGGTGAGGTGTCGGATTGGAACCACTTAACCAGGGATTACCGCAAGGGTTGGGTCACTGCTTACGATCGCGCTTTGAGGCTTGGCGAAAAAGGTCGCCAGGAGGCCGCACGCCGCCGCAAAAGACAACCACAATCCAGGAATTGCGCGATTGCCAGAAACGTGAATCAGATAGGTACTGAGTGCGGGCGTGAAACCGCCGAAGATGGCGGTTGCGAGACTGTAGGCTAAAGCAAATCCTGAGGTTCTGACCTCGACGGGCATGATTTCGGTAAGGGCGACGACCATGGCTCCGTTGTAGCTGCCATAAATGAAGGACAGCCATAGTTCGACTGCCAGCAATCTGGTGAACGACGGCTCCCGAACCAGCCAAAGCATGGCCGGGTATGCGGTGATCAGCATTAAGACAGTGCATCCAATCAGCAGCGGACGGCGCCCGATACGGTCGGAGAGCGCGCCCATGATGGGCAACCAAAAAAGGTTGGAGGCTCCGACGCAGAGAGTGACGACCAGGCTGTCTATACTGGCGAGATGTAACACGGAATTTCCAAAAGTGGGTGTGTATGCGGTGATCATGTAAAACGACACGGTGGTCATCGTTACCATGAACGTGCCCACCAGTACGATGGCCCAATTGTTTCGCAGTGAGCGGAAAATCTCCGAAGTGGCCGGCCGGTGTTTGCGCGCGAGGAACTCGTCTGTTTCGACTAGAGATTTTCTCAATCTGAAAAGGAAGGGAATGATGAGGCAGCCGAGTAGAAGTGGTACACGCCATCCCCAACGCTGCATCTTTTCCGTGGAAAGAACGGAGTTAAGAATGACACCGACAGACGCCGCGAACATCACCGCGACCTGTTGGCTGCCGGATTGCCAGCTTACGTAAAAGCCTTTGTGACCGGGCGTGGCAATTTCTGACAGATAGACTGAGACGCCGCCGAGTTCCATGCCGGCAGAAAAGCCTTGGAGTAGCCTTCCGGACAAGACGAGTAACGGGGCTAGCAGTCCGATGGTCGCGTAGCTTGGCATGAACGCGATGGAAAAAATGCCGATGGACATCATCCCAAGAGTCAGAAGCAAGCCAGCGCGTCGCCCGTGGCGGTCGGTATAAGCACCGAGCACGAGGGCTCCCAGAGGTCGCATCAAGAACCCTGCGCCAAACGTCATGAGCGAAAGCATCAAGGAACCGAATGGACTGCCGCTGGGAAAAAACGCGTTGCCGATGGCCGTGGCATAATAACCAAACACCATGAAATCGTACATCTCGAGGAAGTTTCCGCTGGAGACGCGGATCACCGACCAAATCTTGGAGTTACGTTCAGCGGACTTCATGTTCGGACCCATTGCCTCGACAAACTCACAGGCTGACGCCGGCCAGCGGACTTATCGTACCGATACGCAGGTCATGCCGTTCGTATCTAATTACGATCGGAAATCGCTCCCGATCGAGACGTTGCCAACAGTATCGCTCGATAACGCAGCTCGGGTTAGAAAACCAACTTCAGCCCCAGCTGGATCTGCCGGGATGCGGTCGAAGTGGATCCGATAACGCCGGCGTTGGAAGTGTCGATGGAATTGTTGGAGTCATTCAGGAAGTTGGGAGCGGCAAAGTTAGGATGATTAAGCACGTTGAAGAACTCTGCGCGGAATTGCACCTTGAGTTTTTCGCGGAAGGAAAAATTCTTGAAGGTTGAGAAATCCACGGTGGTGAGTCCCGGCCCGTAGAAACGGTTGCGACCTGAATTTCCAACGAGCACTCCACCCGCCACTGGCGGTGCGACCGCAAAGCAATTTGGATTGAAGGCCAGCAATTGGCCGGAAGCGTTGGTTGTAACACCGGGTGTAGCGTTGCATCCAGAAATCAAATCGGCATAGTCCATGGAGAAATCGCCGTTGAAGCCGGTGTTGAGCGGATCGCCTCCGCCGCCGACAGTGACCGTAAACGGAGATCCACTAGTAGCGGTGACGATGGTGCCTATTTGCCATCCACCCGCCACATACGAGACTAGTCCGCTTTTTGGCCCGGGGACGTCCCAGATCAAAGTTCCCACCAAAGTGTTGCGCACGTCGAAATCGCACGCACCGATGCGGTATGCCTTGCTCAGGAGCAATGGTACGGCGACGGAATTCACGTAGGTATCGCCGGTCACCGGAGCAGAACTGGTATCGCGGCACTTGCCAAGCGTGTAGGAGACTTGCCCTTGCAAGCCATGGAACATTTCTCTCCTCAATTGCGCCTGGAAACCCTGATAGGTGGACTCACCATCAAAAATAACCGGTCGAATGCCTGCGCCGCCGGGAGCTCCGGGCGTAACTCCTCCATTTGCGCCTGCCCAATTCGGGTCGACCTGGTAAGTGTCGGAGGGGATAACAATGCCGGCGGAGGTCTGTACCGGTGGAACAAGATTTATATCGTCCGCGGCCACCGACAGGTGTACGGAACGAGACCCTACGTAACCGGCTGTCAGGGTCCAATTCGCTCCCAGCTGCCGCTGAATGTTGAGATTCCAGTTGAGCACGTCAGCGCGATGCGGATTCTGGTCCACGTAGCGATTTCTGATTTTGTTGGGATCGAAACTGATATTGGGGTCAATGCCGCCACCCAGAGTGTTCGCGGGATCAAAACCGATGATCTGGAAGGGTGCGGTCGCCGCAGTGTTAAGTCCGAATTCGTAGGGAAGAGGCAGCACATCGAAAATTCCGAAGCCTCCACGTAGCGCCATTTTTCCATCTTTGAAGGGATCCCATGAAAATCCAACGCGCGGCTCAAAATTCTTCGAAGTGGGATTGTTTTTGATGAAAGTGTCGACGTGTATCGGTCCACACGGGCTGTTAGGCCCGGGGTCGACTCCGGGAGTGGCACAATTCATGAGAGTAGTAATTTCCTGAATGCGGTTGTTGGCGTCCCTCGGTAGCGTAGTGAATTCATAGCGAAGGCCCAGGTTAAAAGTGAGGTTGGGGCGGAAACGCCAATCATCATGAATGTATCCAGCAAAGAGGCTTTCACGAATGGCGACTTCGTTGGAACCGCCAGGCGCCAGGGCATTCAGCCGATCGGGAACATTGTTTAAAAGGTCGTCGAGGGTCTTGTAATTGTTTTTTCTTCCATTAGGACTGAGCTTCTCGGTGATGTTGTAGAGCATGCGTTCAAATGCGAAGCCGACTTTGATGGCGTGGGTGCCGCGGGTGATAAAACCGTCATCGTACGCTTGCACCGAGGTCCAACGATGGCGGAACTGGTTTAGCCCACCCAAGCCAATGGCCGTGGTGAGGACGCCAGGAACGCCGATCTGTGGAGGGCCGATGGCGCCCGGGGCGACTGCGAGAGAGGTGTCGGTTGCTACACTATTGCCGGAAACCGGTGCGTTGATGTCGCCGCGAACGCGGCTAATACCAACGCGAACGCTATTCACAAAGGCCGGACTGAATACGTTGGTGTCTTCCACGCTGACCATTTGACGCCGTGAAAAAACCTGATGGGTCGCGTTGAGCAACGGATCAGGCTGGCTCTGCGGCCCGGAATCCCAGAAGTAGCTGCCTGACAGAGAATTCTTGTCGGAGAATTTCTGATCCAAGCGAAGTGTGTAGTAATTCTCGTTGGAAATGGAAGGCAACGCTACATTGAAGGTTTGTGTGATTCCGTTGGCATCAACCGGTGTTCCAGACGGAGCTTCCGGCCACAGCGCCAGATACGGTGCAACGGCGGGAACAGCTAAAGCTCGTTCCGCATCGGTGGGCACGTGAATGGACTGCGAGCCGGGCCGATTTTGCCGCACTCCCTCGTACGTACCGTATATAAATGTTTTGTCCTTCACGATCGCGGTGCCGCCGGAGCCACCGAATTGAACGCGGCGAAAGGGGGGAATTGGGCCAGCTGGATCAAAATAATTCTTGGCGTCAAAAACTTTGTCGCGATCAAAGAGAAAGGCGGTGCCGTGGAGCTCATTCACACCGCTTTTGGTGATGGCGTTAATCACGGCCCCCGAGGTCCGGCCATATTCCGCGGTGTAGTTGCTGGTTAAGACGGAAAATTCCTGAATGCCGTCCACGCCCAGGTTCAGGCCAGAAGCGCCGCCAGGAGAGCCGTTCGAATAATCGTTAATGCTTACACCATTGACCCGATAAGTGTTTTCATTGGCGCGGTGTCCATCATTGCTTAATTGATTGCCAAAACCGCGGTTGCCTTTGTTCGCACTGAAACCGGTGCCCACCTGATTGGGGATGCTCGAAACTCCCGGCTCAAGAGTCGCCAGGGAAGTCCAGTCGCGGCCATTCAGGGGCAATTCGCGCATGGTGGTTGAGCTCACCGTGGAACTTACCGTCGATGTGGTGGTTTGAATGTCTGGAATGGCAGCGTTGACCTCCACGGTTTGGCTGAGGGAGCCGACTTTCATAATGATATTCAAAGCCTGTTGTCCACCTACGGTCAGCGTCACACCCTTTTGCGTTAACGTCTGAAAGCCAGTGGCGGTCACGGTCATTTCGTAATTCCCGGGCAACAGGTTGGGCGCGGAATAGATTCCATCCGGGTTCGTGGAGACTTCGCGAACCACACCTGTGCCAGTGTTCTTGATGCTGATTGTTGCCGAGGCCACTGGACCACCCTGCTCGTCGGTGACCAGTCCGGACAATGTGGCGCCAGACACCTGAGCTGATGCAGGCACTATCCATACGATTTGCACGCTAATCGAAAGCACTACCAGAAATAGGCAGGTTAGTATCGCAGTGTTAAGTTTTAAGCACAACGCATTCCCCCTGTTTGCCCACGACCACAAAAAGATCGTCCCTCTCCGGGCGCTAGATCTTCCAATGAGTCATGTGCTAGTCGCTGCAGCAATCTCGGTATGGCGCTGCTAAGTGGGAAGAATTTGCGGCAGCTGAACAATTAACACAATCCGTAATGCATCCAATCGAAGCCCTTTCTGCATCTCCATCCTTGTTACTGATAACGCGAAACTTAGCGCGTCGGGTCACAAGGTTTTTTTGACCTAAGCAGATTCACGGGCTATACTCGCGGCGGTTCGCTCTGACAATATGCAGCACAAGTCTCCTTCGAGAATGATTCGCTGCGGCGTTTTTGAGGTAGACCTCAAAGCGTTCGAATTGCGTAAACATGGACTGCGCCTTAAATTAGCAGAGCAGCCCTTTCAGATTCTGGCGATACTTCTTGAAAAGCCCGGCGATATCATTACGCGGGAAGAACTCCGAGGAAGGCTTTGGCCGGGCGACACTTTTGTAGATTTTGACCATGGACTGAATAACGCGGTGATGCGCTTGAGGGAAGTTCTGGGGGATTCCCCCGAGAGCCCAAGATTTATAGAAACGTTACCCCGACGGGGTTATCGCTTCGTGGGCCCCGTGGAGGAAATCCACACAGTTTCAAAGGTGGCGGCCGAAAGCGAATCGTCCTCCGGCGCTCCCGCTGGCTTGGCAACACCTGCACTTGTGCGGAACGACCGTGAGACTGCAGGCGGCGTACATCTGAACCGCTGGCTGACGTTGCCGAGGATCGCTTTATTGTTTGCCGTCGTCCTGCTGTTCGCGGTGTTTTCCGGGCTGACGGTTCATTTCGTGACCGGCTGGGAATCCGGAAGGCTCAATCCCGCCCACAAGATGTCTCTGGTAGTTCTTCCGCTCGAAAATCTGTCTGGCGACGCGCAGCAAGATTATTTTGCCGATGGAATGACCGACGAGCTTACCGCGAACCTCGCGAAAATTGGTTCGTTGCGAGTGGTTTCGCGATCCACGGCAATGGCTTACAAAGGAACTCGCAAACCACTCTCGGAAATTGCCAAAGATCTCCATGTGGATGCCGTCGTTGAGGGCACTGTTCTGAGGTCGGGCAGTCGAGTACGAATTACCGCCGAACTGATTCAAGTCTCCACCGACCACCACCTGTGGGCCGACACTTACGAGAGTCAGATCGGAGACGTCCTGTCTCTTCAGAATCGGGTTTCGTCCGCCATTGTGGATGAAATTCGCATCAACCTGACGCCGGAAGACAAGAAGCGCTTGGCCAAAAACCGTTCCGTGAGCCCGACCGCGTACGAGGATTATTTGAAGGGCCGGTATTATTGGAACAGGCGATCCGCCGAGGGTTTTGCAAAAGCTATCGGATATTTTGAAGATGCGACAAGGGAAGATCCGCAATATGCCTTGGCTTACGCAGGGCTGGCGGATTGTTACGGAATCATCGGCGCAACGATCTATGGAAGTGTTCCCGCCGCCGAGGCCGCACCTGAAGCCAAGGCTGCCGCGATTCGCGCACTCGAACTCGATCCAAGCCTAGCCGAGGCGGAAACGTCGCTCGCTACGGCGAAGTTTAATTATGATTGGGATTGGACGGGCGCGGCGGAAGGGTTTCAGCGCGCCATTCAAATGGATCCCCGGTATCCAACTGCTTACCAGAGATATTCGCTGTATTCGATAGCGATGGGTAGATTTGACGATAGCTTGGATCAGATCGCCAAAGCGCGCGACCTCGATCCGCTATCTATCAGTATTAATTCGAGTCTCGGCTGGCGTCTTTACCTTGCAAGGCAATATGACCGGTCTATCGCCCAACTGCGCGACACGCTGGAGATGGATCCTTCTTACGAATGGTCGCACTTGATATTGGGACAGGCGTACGAACAAAAGGGGGAATTCAGCCTGGCCATTGCCGAATTGCACAAAGCTGTCGAACTCTCGCACAACAGTCCTCTGATGATTTCCGCATTGGCGCACGCCAATGCATTGTCGGGAAATCGTGAGGAAGCACAGAAGCTGCTGTCCGAACTGATGGTCCAATCGAAGAAGCGGTATGTGTCTCCTTTCTATGTTGCAATCGTGTATGTGGGTCTGGGAAAAAACGCTCTGGCGATGAACTGGCTGGACAAAGCGTACGCGGACCGCTCGAATGGCCTGGTGTTTCTGAGAGTTGAGCCCGAGCTTGACCCGCTGCGATCGAACGCGCGGTTTATCGCGCTGCAAGCAAAACTCAACTTCCCGAATTAATGCGAACGACCGTAGAAGTTTCAACCGTGGCGGATTCGCGGGACGGGAAGCCGCTGGGGAAGTCTCGTCCGTACCAATTGATTGTGCCGGACGATAAGCGTCCGGCGCGCTGGGTTCATCATCTGGATTTCATCGCCTTGCAGCAAGCCCACTGACCGTGACTAAATCTTCAAAAGTAAACATCCACAGCACGAAGGAAGACCGGATTTCGCAACGCAAAGCGAAACTTCCCGGGCCTACCGCGAAAGAAAGATTTGCCGCGGGCAAATCGCTGCGCAAAAAAGTGGCAAGAGGTGTTCATGCGAAGTGGGCGCCACCAGCAAATCGCTTCGATCCCATTGCACTACTAAAAAAGGCGGACCGTGGGAGATTGCCGGAGCTTTTGCCGATTCGCTATGCGCGGATGCGGCGATCGCCCTTCGCCTTTTTTCGCGGGGCAGATGCGGTAATGGCGGCCGACTTGTCGGGCACACCCAAGACCGGAATACGCGTGCAGGCGTGCGGGGATTGCCATGTCAGCAATTTCGGCGGGTTCGGTTCGCCGAAGCGGCGGCTGGTTTTTGACATTAACGATTTTGATGAAACATTGCATGCGCCGTGGGAATGGGATGTGAAGCGGCTGGCTACCAGCATCGTTCTGGCGGCGCGACACAAAGGTGAAGGGGAACATTACTGCGAAAAAGCAGTGCGGCTGGCAGTGGAAAGCTATCGCGACCATATGAACGACTACGCGAGGATGCTCGCGCTGGACGTGTGGTATTCGCAACTTGACGCGAACATTCTGATCGAAAGCGCGAAGAGTAAAAAGGCCAAGAAGTACTGGGAGCAGGTGGAGCAAAAGGCAAAACTGCAGACCGCGGAGCATGTGTTCCCGCGAATGACTGACATGGTGAAGGGCCAGCCGCACATCAAGGACAACCCTCCGCTGATCTATCACCCGCGACAAATCATCAAGTTTGGAAAACGGGTTCGCGAAATGTTTCGCCGTTACCGCTTGACGCTGCCGGAAGAGCGGCGCGTGATTATCGATCGCTATCACATTGTGGATATCGCGCGGAAGGTTGTGGGAGTCGGCAGCGTGGGCACACGGTGTGCAATCGTGCTGCTGATGGCGGATAAGCAGGACCCGCTGTTCCTGCAATTCAAGGAGGCGCTACCTTCGGTCCTGGAACCGTACGCCGGCCAGAGCCGCTATGCGTATCATGGCGAACGCGTGGTCACCGGGCAGCGCATGCTGCAGTCCGCTAGCGATATTTTTCTGGGCTGGACGCGCGACGATCAGGGACACGACTACTATTTTCGGCAACTGCGCGACATGAAGATGACCATCAACGTGGAAGATATGTCCGAAGAATACTGGACGGAGTACATCGAGCTGTGCGGATGGGCGCTGGCGCGAGCCCACGCGCGTACCGGGGACCCCGCGCAAATCGCGGGCTACGTGGGAAGTGGCGACGCATTCGGCGACGCTATCGGGAAGTTTGCCCGCGCGTACGCCGATCAGACGGAGCGCGACTACGAAGTGTTTGTGAAGTCCATCCGGAGCGGAAGGATTCCGGCGAGCGCCGGCGTGGCTTAATTCCTCTTTGCCAGGGGTGCACGTTCAAACCTCTCGCTGTCCTCGGCGTCAAAGCGACCGCGACTTGTCTTGAACCGCGAGGAATATCGGGAGTTGAGAGTCGAGGTATTGAATTGCGATGGATGGAAATGCCGACGTTGCGGCTCCGTAGCGGATCTGCAGATACATCATCTGTCCGCCGCAACCAACTAAGATCGGATGAATCGATAATTTGATCGCTCTGTGCGCCAAGCGCCATGGTCGGCACCACGATGCATTTTAATTGGGGCAACCCAACCCCAAGCGCGAATGTTTGCGCTAGGTTGTAAATTGGAGTTGCAGGACGATTCCAAGCGGCATTGTCGGGGCTCTAGCACGATGAAGCGGCTGCTAAATCAGAACCAAAATAGATATGGACGAAGGTTTGAACGCACGTTAGCGTATTTCAAAAAGCATGGTAAGCCAAATCAGGCGAACTGAGCCGCGACTAAGAGGTCCGATACGCTACGTTCCGATTTAAGAATTTCTCTGCCGAACGAATAGTACTCGAATCCAAGTTCACGCATGACCGCTGCCGAATAAAGGTTACGCCCGTCGATCACCGTCTTACGGGCCATCAGCTTTCCGGCGTGCACCCAATCGAGGCTGCGAAAAATATCCCACTCGGTACAGATAAGAGCAGCATCCGCGCCGCGAAGGGTCTCGAAAGGATCCTCGTGGTACTGCACCTGAGGGAACAAATGTTTCGCGCGGTCCATGGCTTCGGGATCGCAGGCACGAACATGGG
>JBBSFG010000046.1:0-16142 GCA_038238965.1 Candidatus Acidiferrales bacterium
ACACGACGGCGTAGCGGAGGCTCTAGCACGTTTGAAGAAGGAGGCAGAGCGTCCTCAACAAGGCGCGGGTAAGTGAGTGTTCCGCGCAAAAAAATGTCGACGCGCCGACATCTAAACCATCACTTCAACTCTACCCTGCTGCCTTCTTCGCCTTCTTACCCGCGCGCGCATTCTCCTCAATCACCGCCTGCGCCGCCGCCAACCTCGCAATCGGCACTCGGAACGGTGACGCGCTCACGTAATCCATCCCCAACCCATGGCAGAACTTTACGCTCTCAGAATCCCCGCCATGCTCCCCGCAAATCCCCACCTTCAGTTTCGGCCGCGTCTCCCGCCCCTTTTCCACCGCCCAGCGCATCAGCATCCCCACTCCCTTGATGTCCAGCGACTGAAATGGGTCCGACGCAAACACCCCGGCCTTCTTCTCGTCCACATAGTCCGGCAGAAACCTTCCCGCGTCATCACGCGAGAGTCCCATAGTCGTCTGCGTCAGATCATTCGTTCCGAACGAGAAAAACTCCGCCACCTCGGCGATCTCCCCGGCCAGCAACGCGGCTCGCGGCAACTCAATCATCGTCCCCACCAGGTACGGCAGTTTGATCCCCGCCTTCTTGATCAAGTCATCCGCCACCCGTCGCGTGGCTTGCTCTAGGATTGACAACTCTTTCCTGTCCAAAACCAGCGGGTGCATAATCTCAGGTAATACTTTAACTCTGCCCCGGTGGCACTCGATCGCCGCCTCGATAATCGCCCGTACCTGCATCTCGAGAATCTCCGGATACGTAATCGACAATCTGCACCCGCGATGCCCCAGCATGGGATTCGCTTCATGCAACTGCTCCACGCGACGCGCCACTGTCTCTACGCTCAAGCCCAGTTCCTTGGCCAGTTCCTCCTGCTTCGCACGTTCGTGCGGCACAAACTCGTGCAATGGAGGATCGATCAGTCGGATGGTCACCGGAAATCCATCCATCGCCTGGAATATCCCCACAAAGTCCCGCCGCTGAAACGGCAGCAACTTGTCCAGCGCCGCCACCCGCGCCTCGCGCGTTTCCGCCAGAATCATTTCCTGAATCGCCCGCTGCCGGTCGTGGCTCCTCTCCGGACGCTCGAAGTCCGTAAAAAACATGTGCTCTGTGCGGCACAGCCCGATGCCTTCCGCGCCGAACTCTCTCGCCTTGCGCGCATCCTGCGGAGTATCCGCATTGGTCCGTACTCGCAGCCGCCGCACTTCGTCGCCCCACTTCATCAGCGTCGCATACGCCTGCGGCAGTTCCGGCACCACCAGCGGCATTTCGCTCGAATACACCACGCCTTCGCTGCCGTCCAGCGTCACCCAATCCCCTTCTTTCACCGTCTTTCCGCCCGCCACCATCGATGATGTTTTGTAATCGATCTGCAATTTCTCCGCGCCCACGATGCAGCACTTGCCCCATCCGCGCGCCACCACCGCCGCGTGACTGGTCTTCCCACCCGTCGCCGTCAAAATTCCCTGCGCCACCGCCATCCCACCTACGTCTTCAGGACTCGTTTCACGCCGAACCAGAATTACCTTCTCCCCCTTCTCCGCCCACTCTTCCGCCTTCTGCGCGGAGAAGACCACCTTGCCCACCGCCGCTCCCGGCACCGCGTTGATACCCGTTACCAGAATTCTCGAGGCCAGCGACTTCCGGTCCACCTTCGCGTCAATCACCGGATAAAACAACCGCTCGATGTCTTCCGACTTGATTCGCTGGATCGCATCCTCTTTACTGATCAGTTTCTCGTTGGCCATGTCCACGGCAATGCGAAACGCCGCCGCCGGCGTGCGCTTGCCGGTACGGGTCTGCAGCATGTACAAGGTGCCTTCTTCCACGGTAAATTCCATGTCCTGCATGTCGCGGTAGTGATTCTCAAGTTTTATTCGAACTTTATCGAGCTGCCCATACATCTTCGGCATTGCCTTCGCCATATCTCGCAGCGGCGTCGGCGTGCGGATTCCCGCCACCACATCTTCCCCCTGCGCGTTCACCAGGTAATCGCCGTAAAAAACTTTCTCGCCCGAGCTGGGGTCCCGCGTGAAACAAACTCCCGTTCCCGAAGTGTCGCCGGTATTTCCGAACACCATCTGCATGACGTTGACCGCGGTGCCCATAATCCCGGTGATTTTCTCGACCCGCCGGTACGTCACCGCTTTTTCCGCCATCCACGAACCGAATACCGCTCCGATCGCGCCCCACAATTGATCCATCGGATCGTCCGGAAAATCTTTCCCGGTCTTTTCCTTGAACAACTGCTTGTATTCTTTCACCAACTCTTTCCAGCCGCTGGCCGATACCGCGGTGTCCTCGCGCACGTTCAACTTTTCTTTCAGCGCGCGCAGGCGGTGTTCCAGGTCTTCCTTGGACATTTCCATTACCACCGTCGAATACATCTGCACGAATCGACGATACGCGTCGTACGCAAACCGTTCGTTCTTCGTCGCCCCGGCCAGTCCTTCCACGCTGCGATCGTTCAAGCCCAGGTTTAGAATCGTCTCCATCATTCCCGGCATCGACCGCGCCGAACCCGACCGCACGCTGACCAGCAGCGGGCTCTTCGCATCCCCCAGCTTCTTCTTGGTTACCTTTTCGAGCTTGGCGACGTGCTCCGCCACTTCCTTCTTCAGTTCGGGTGGGAACTTCTTGCCGTTCTTGTAGTAGTAGTCGCACGCCTCCGTCGAAATCGTGAACCCTGCTGGCACCGGCAGCCCGATCTTGGTCATCTCCGCCAAGCCCGCTCCCTTGCCGCCCAGCAGGTCCCGCCACTCGCCGTTGCCTTCCGCTTTACCTGCCCCGAAAAAATAAACCCATTTTTTCACTGTGACCCTCGATGTAGGATTTGTATTCTTAACTCACGCTACTGAAATCGTATTCAAGCCTCGACGTCATTCGAATGCTCCGAGCGTTCGAATGCACGCCCGTTTAAAAATCGCTCTTCCGTCAACTGCTGTGCGCCCAGCTAAATCCGTCGTTCGAATGTTCGCACGACATCTAAACCTTCACTTGAATTGTCGGCATGTCGACATTTTTCAAACAAAAACCCATTCGAATCCCGCAACTCAATACTTCAAGTAATACTTTAATTGTCGGCGCGTCGACATTTTATCTTCAACCATTTCTTCATTTGCCGGCGTCTCGACATTTTTCACCGCTCGCCTCAACCCTTTTCACCCAGCTCCGAAAAATCCGCTACCGTCGTGAATTCCTTCGATAATTCCGACAGCAGCGTCAGCCGGTTCGTGCGGATTCGCTCGTCCTCCGCCATCACCATCACTTCTTCGAAAAACTTGTCCACCGATTTCCGCAGCCCGGCGATAATTTCCAGCGCCTCCTGATACTTTCCCGCCCGCTTGGCGGTCTGCACTCGCGCCCCGGCTTCCCGCATCCCCGCGTACAACTCCCGCTCCGCATCGTGATCGAACAATTCCGGCTGCACGTGCCGCCCGTCCGACTTGCTCAGGTCCGCCTTCTCCAGCAACTTGCGCACCCGCTTGAAGGACACCGCCAGCGGCTCAAAATTCTTCGACTTGCGAATAGACTTCAGCGCCACCAGCCGCTTCTGTGCGTCCACCAGGTCTTCGGCCCCGGCCCGAAACACCGCATTTACTTCGTCATACGCAAATCCGTCGCGATCCCGGAAGATGAACTTGGCGCGGTCCAGAATAAAATCCAGCACCTGCGCTTCCTGTTCCGTGGTCATCCCTTTCTTCGGCTTATAGACCAGCAGCGCCTTGGCCGCCGCGCCCACCGCCAGTGACAGCGCTACCGGCAGCTTCTTTTCCAGGATGATTTTCACAATGCCCAGCGCCGCGCGGCGTAGCGCGTACGGATCGCTTGACCCCGTCGGCACCACGCCCACGGTGAAGCAGCCCGTGATGGAATCCAGTTTGTCCGCCAGCGCCACCGCGCATCCCGTAATATTTCGGGGAATCGGATCCGTCAATCCCACCGGGCGGTAATGATCGTAAATTGCGTCGCCCACTTCATCCGGCTCGCCCTGCGCCCGCGCATACAAGCCGCCCACAATCCCCTGCAGTTCCGGGAATTCGCGCACCATCTCAGTGGCCAAATCGCATTTAGCCAGCTCTGCTGCACGATCCGCCTCCGCCACGTGCGCCTCGATGATTCCGCTGCTGTACCACTGCTCGGTCAGCCAACGCGCAATGGAGCGCACCCGTTCCACTTTGTCGCGATAGCTTCCCAGCCGCGACTCATAAGTGACGCGCTCGAGCTTCGGCAAATTGTCGGCCAGTTGCTTTTTCTGGTCAGCCGCCCAGAAAAATTGCGCATCCGCAAATCGCGCGCGCAGTACGCGTTCATGCCCTGCGCGCACCAATCCTCGCGAATCCCGGGCCAGATTAATCACTGCCAGGAAGCGCGGCGCCAACTCCCCGCGCTTGTTCTCTACCGCGAAGTATTTCTGGTGATCGCGCATCACCGTCACGAGTATCTCGTCCGGCAGATTCAGAAACTCCTCGTCGAACTCGCCCTCAATCACCGTGGGGTACTCATTCAAGTAACACACGAGGTTTTTCAGCGCAGCATCCTCATGAATCTGGAAGCCGCCCTTGCGCGCCAGTTGGTTCAATTCCTTTTCAATCTTCTCGCGCCGCGCCTGCGGCCTCACGATCACGCCATTGGCGCCAAGCCTCTTTTCGTATTCGCCAAAACTCTTTACCGTCAATTCCCCTTTGCCGATGAAGCGGTGCCCATATGTTTTATCTCCCGACGAAACTCCGCCAAAAGCAAAGCGCAGCGGCTTGCCATCCAGCACAGCCAGCAGCCAGCGAATCGGTCGTATGAATCGCGCACCGTCGATTCCTGTCCAGGTCATGGAGCGCGGCCAGGTCAGATCATGAATCGCTCGCGGTAAAATCTCTCGCAGGATCTCCTCCGCAGTCCTGCCCCGCTTCACCTGCCGCGCCGCTAGGTATTCACCCTTGGGCGTCTGAATAATGTGTACGTCCTCCACCCGCATGCCCTGCTTCTCGGCAAAGCTCAGCGCTGCCCGTGTAGGAAAACCTTCGTGATCGTAGGCTACGGATTTCGGCGGCCCGGTTACGTCGCTGGTGACATCCGCTTGCTTGGGAATCAGTCCTCGCACCCAGGCCGTCAGGCGCCGCGGCCCGCTGAAGGTTTCCACCGTTACGCCATCCATCAGGTTTTCCGCGGTCAATAATTTCGTTAGGTTGGCGCGCAGTTCTTCTTCCGCGCGCTGCAGCATGCCGGCCGGAATCTCTTCGCAGCCGATCTCGAACACCAGGTCCAGCCGCTTCTCTTCTTTCGTGTCTGGTTTCTCTGCCGCTTTCTTCATGCTCGCAACTCCCGCCGCTTCGCAGGGCCGCCGATTTGTTCCAGGTACGCCGCCGCTGTTTTACACGCCGCGGAGCGAACCCGGGCCATCAGCGCCGCGCGCTCCGTCGTGGAAATCACGCCGCGCGCGTCCAGCAAATTAAACAAGTGCGAACATTTCAGGCAATGGTCGTAAGCCGGAAGCAACGGATACCGCGTGCGTGCCTCACCTTTGGCCGCTGCGAAACCTTCAAGTAATACTTTAGCTTCCTTCTCGTGCAGGTCGAACTCCGCACGAATCGCCGCCGCGTCGCTTTTGTCAAAACTGTACACCGAGAACTGCTGCTCTTCCGCCAGGCGGATTTGTCCGTAGGTTTTGTCAGCCGACCAGCGCAGGTCATACACGCTGTCCACGCCCTGCAGGAACGCGCAGATGCGCTCGAGTCCGTAGGTCAGTTCTACAGAGATCGGATCGAGATCGATTCCGCCGCTCTGCTGGAAATACGTGAACTGCGTAATCTCCAGCCCGTCGAGCAGCACCTGCCAGCCGATGCCCCACGCGCCAAGCGTCGGCGATTCCCAGTTGTCTTCTTCAAAGCGAATATCGTGCTCGCGCAAATCGATGCCGATGGCGCCCAGACTCTTCAGATAGATGTCCTGGATGTCCGCGGGTGAGGGTTTTAGTATTACCTGAAACTGCGAATGCTTATACAGCCGGTTGGGATTCTCTCCGTAACGGCCGTCCGCGGGACGGCGGCTGGGCTGCACGAACGCTACGCGATACGGGTCTGGCCCAAGGACACGCAGGAATGTCTCAGGATGCATGGTGCCCGCGCCAACTTCCACGTCGTAAGGCTGTTGCAGCACGCAATTCTGGCGAGCCCAGAACTGCGACAGCCGCAAAATCAGATCCTGGAAATTCAGGCCGGTATTTTTTTTCTCAAGTTTTACTTTAACTTTCAATGGTCCTCTAAAAGCTGCCGCGTCCCCAGTTTTCGTTCCGTGTGATGCTCGATCCATCCAAGCGCGGCCTCGCGCAATTCCCTGACCGCCGGCTTCATCTCTTCCGCCCACGCAATGCGGTCGAGCCGTTCTCCCGTGAAGCGCTCCGCGATCGCCCGCGCCGCCGGATGCATCGCGTCCATGCCGCTGCGCCGGCACTTCACGCACACCAGCCCGGGCTCCCAACTTCCGAAGTACGCAGCATGCGCCCCGAATTCATTGGCGCAGTTTGCGCAGCGGTCAAAACGCGGCAGCCACCCGCCCAGCCGCACCGTCCAGAACGCGTAATAACCCAGCGGCAGCGACCATTCGCCGGTGCGCTCAATTTCCTGCACGGTCAGCAGCATCAACCGGAACATCGGCTCCGACGCTTCCCGCTCCGGCAGCACCAACTCCGCCACTTCACTGATCACCGCCAGCCCGGTGCTCAGGAAATAATCGCTCTGCGATTTGTTGAACGACTCCAGCGGCTCGCTCTGCTGGATACGCACCAGATCACGGGTTTCTTTTTCCACGTACCAGAGTTGAACGTGCGACAGCAGTTGCAGCGTGGAGCCGTAGCGGTTCTTGATCCGCCGTGCGCCCCCGGCCACTCCCCGCATCCTTCCGGTGTCGCGACCGAGAAAACTAACCAGCCGGTCTGCCTCGCCGAGCGGAAAAGTTTTTAGAATAATGGCTTCCGTTTCCCGGGCGGGCATGAATTTATCGTGCCGCCATTTTTGCCGGTGCGTTCCCCGAACCAAAACTCGCGTGCATGCGGAACATGATTAATTATCATACCCGCAACTGCGGCGCAATGTTTTGCCCTTAAATAAAAGCGAAAATCTGCGCGCCGGTGCGAATGAACCTCCTGTCGCTGGCACTGATCGTCTTTCCACATACTCTGCGCCCGTGCTTTTGCTCGGTACAGTGTGGCGCTTGCATTTCTTCACGTTTCGGGTACTCTGACCGCCACCCGCCGTGTTCATCCCACTGAAAGATCTCACTCCGCACCGCCAACCGCCGATCGTCAACGTCTCGTTGATCTGCGCGAATATCGCGGTGTTCATTTACCAGGTGACCCTGCCGCCGCACTTGCTGAAAGCATTTTTGATGGCGAACGCTACGATTCCCGCACGCTTCCCTGCATTTGTCGCCGGCCAAATCGATTTCCACGGCGCGTTCCTGCCGCTGTTGACCAGCATGTTCCTGCACGCCAGCGTGTTGCACATCGCGGGAAACATGCTGTTTCTTTGGATTTTCGGCGACAACATAGAGGATTTCTTCGGGCATTTCCCCTACCTGATGTTTTATCTGGTTTGCGGCGTGGGCTCCGGCCTGCTACATGTCATGTTCAATTTGAACTCCCAGCTTCCGGCGCTGGGCGCTAGCGGAGCGATCTCCGCAGTGATGGGCGCGTACCTGGTGCTTTATCCCGGGTCGCGAATCCTCACGCTGGTATTCATATTCCTGATACCGATTCCCGCGGTGTTTATTCTCGGCTACTGGTTCCTTCTGCAGTTCATGGCCGGAGTGACCACCCTTGGCGCGGTGAACCAGGGCGGCGTGGCGTGGTGGGCTCACATTGGCGGCTTCCTTCTGGGAATCTTGGTGACCGGCATCGCGCGAGCCCGGCAGAAACAGTAGCGTCAATAACGCTGTCCACGCCGACCCATAAAATTTTTACTTTCATTGTCGACGCGTCGACATTTTTGCTCCCCTAGCGCCAATCGAGAAAGTCGCGAAGATGTTGCGGACAGTTAAAGCTTCACTTTCATTGTCGACGCGTCGACATTTTCCAGCCTCGGAGCCGGGTGACACTGACAAGTTCGTTTCAAGCACTTCAAGTGTTACTTTCATTGTCGGCGAGTCGACATTCTCAACGATGGTAGGCCGCGAAGCGTGCTTGGAGACACTTCAAGTTTTACTTTCACTATCTTAATTTAGTGATTTTCTCGCTTTGCCGGCGCCAGGAATAATTTCGGGCTGACTTCAGAAACCTAAAGTATTACTTTCAATGTTGGCGCGGGCTAGGTGTGTATCGAAAAACTCAAGACGACGCCTTACCTGGGATTCTGAAGAGTTCAAGTTTTGCTTTCATTGTCGGCGCGTCGACATCTGAAGCGAGGGGTTCGCTCCGGGAGCGTGCCGAGATTGGATGCGGACTTAAAGTCTTACTTTCGTTGTCGACATATCGACATTTTGAAATGAGCGAATCGTCACCGGGCGCGAACGAGACTCGGCGTGGGCTTAAAGTTTTACTTTCATTGTCGGCGCGTCGACAATTTGACGGAGTCGATGGCCGACTTTGCGAGCCAGTCGCCTACCTCATATGTCTTGTATTTTCCGCCCAGGTCAGGCGTCAGAAAATTGCCATGGACTGCAGCCTTCACGGCGTCGTTTAACGCGGATGCCTCGCGGTCCCATCCCAGGAATTCCAGCATCATTGCGGAAGCCAAAACTGAGCCTAGCGGATTCGCGATTCCCTGCCCGGCAATGTTGGGAGCCGAGCCGTGTACCGGCTCAAACAACGAAGTCTTACCAGGATGAATGTTGCCGGACGGTGCCAAGCCCAGGCCACCTGCGATTTGTGCGCCCAGGTCGCTGATAATGTCGCCAAACAGGTTGCAGGTCACGACGACATCGAACTGGCTGGGATCGCGCACCAGCTCCATCGCCAGCGTATCGATATATAGGTGCCGAGAGTCGATGCCGGGATACTCCTGACGCACCTGCTTGAACACACGCTGCCACAGATCGTGTGCGAAGGTCATGGCGTTGGATTTATCGCTCATGCACACGCGCTTCAGGCCTTTGCGCTGCGCGTGCTCAAAAGCGTAGCGAATGATGCGCTCCACGCCTTTGCGGGAGTTGACATCTTCCTGCACGGCGATCTCGTCGGCCGTTCCCTTCTTGAAGAACCCCCCGACGCCAACGTACAGTCCTTCGGTGTTTTCGCGAACGACCAGCAGGCGTATATCTTTTTCAGTACGGCTGTGGAGCGGCGTCAAGCGGTTGTGCAACAATTCCACCGGACGGGCGTTGACGTAGAGATCGAGCTTGAAGCGCAGCCCCAGCAGGATATCCGCAGCGTGCTGGTTGGACGGCACGCGCGGGTCGCCCAGCGCGCCAAACAAGGCGGCGTCAAATTCATCGCGCAGCATCTCCGCCGCGCCGTCAGGCAGGCTGACCTTTTCGCGCAAGTATTTATCCGCGCCCCAGTCAAACTCCACGAATTCGATGGAGCGCCGCGAAGCTGCAGTCACCGCCTTCAACACCTTCACCGCCTCGGGAGTGACCTCTTTACCTATACCATCGCCGGGAATTACGGCGATCCTTGCGGCTGTTCCGCCGCGACGCAGGGACAATTTTGCCAAGGCATTCTCCATTCCCGTTCGCTTACACCAGTCGTTCAACGCGAGTGGTGAGCTTTTCGATGCGCTCGCGGCGCGGCTCAAATCCGATGCCTGGCCCTTGCGGCACGCAAATCGTTCCGCGCGGCGACACGGTTACTTCCGGGTCGATAATATCTTCTGCCCAGTAGCGTTTGCTGGCAGTGACGTCGCCCGGCAAGCTGAAGTTGGGTAGCGTGGACAGCGCGATATTATGCGCGCGTCCGATGCCGGTCTCGAGCATGCCGCCGCACCACACTGGCATTCCGGCACGTTGACAGAGATCGTGGATGCGTTTCGCTACGGTATAACCACCCACGCGGCCAAGTTTGATGTTGATGATTTTGCAAGCACCCAGCGTCACCGCGGCGTGGGCGTGCTCTTCCGTGTGGATGCACTCATCGAGGCAGATGGGCGTGTCGAGTTTTTTCTGCAACTCGATGTGGCTGTAGAGATCGTCCCACCCGAGCGGCTGCTCAATCATCATCAGGTAGAAGCCTTCGAGTTGTTTGAGCAGCGGCCAGTCTTCCAGACGGTAAGCGGAGTTGGCATCGACCATCAATCTTATTCGGGGAAAATCCTGACGCAGGCGGCGAACCAATTCGAGGTCCTGACCCGGTCTGATTTTTATCTTGATGCGGTGGTAGCCGGTATCCATTTCCTTCTTGACAGCTTCGACCAATACTTCAAGTGATACTTTAAGTCCTATGGAGACGCCGCAACTGATCTCCTGCTGCGTGCCACCGAGCAATTTCCAGAGGGGAAGTTTTTTTTGGCGCGCTTCGGCGTCCCACACCGCGGCTTCAAGTGATGCTTTAGCCATGTTGTGGCCGCGGACGTGTTGCAGCAACTCCCAAACTTCCGCAGCGCAGGTGAACTCCTTCCCTTTTATAAGCGGCCATAGGTAATCGCGCAAAACCATCCAGGCAGTATTCGTGGTTTCAGGACTGTAATAAGGATCCTCCCCGGCCACGCATTCGCCCCAACCGGTGACGCCGTCGACGTTAGCCTCCACCAGCAGGACGCGGCGCAAATCGGTGCAATCCATGCTGGTTTCAAAGGGCGTGACCAGCTTCATGGGGACTTCGCGAAGAGTGATGTCGTTTATTTTCATCGTGAACGCAAAACCTCTCTGCGCATGACTAGAAATCGCTCCAGGGCGCAAGCAGATACGCGGGCGCCACGCCACCGGTGCGCACCGCTACGGCCGCGTACCCTCGTTGGAAATGAGTGCCGAATTCGTTGCGCAAGCGCCCCAGTACCTCCGCGAGCTGAATTTTTTCTTGCCGCACAATCGAAGGGACGGGCCCGGATTCCGCCGGCATCTCCAGTGCCACGAAGTGTTCGGGCAATGGTAGCGGCAGACCGGCGACGGCAGCGAGCACGCGCGGCGATTCCAGATGCCATTCGACCAGCAGGCGGTCGGTTTCCAGGCTGCGATGCAAGGGGCTACTGGTAACGCCATAAAAATTGGGCAGATATTTTCGGCAAATGGCGCCCAGACCGTTGAGATTGAACCGGGCGTTGCGTATTTCGAGAGGATCGAAAGTCCAGCAAATCAGGCGAAGATCGCGGCTCAAGGCTTCTTCGCGCTGAAAAAGTTTCAGCATGCGGCCCACTCCGCGATTGCGATAATCAGCGTGGACGCCGGTCATGTGCGAATGCAAATAGGTGACGCCGTCGCGGATTCCGGCGACCGCCAGCGTGTAACCGGCGAGGCGCGCGCCGTCAAACGCGCCCAGCACCTGCCCGCCGGTGTTTGCCGCCACGACAAACAGGGTGGCCGGCTCGACTTCCAGGTCCGCTTCCTGCCACACCTCGCGCTGCAGCGCCACGCACAGATGAAATTCTTCCAGGGTCCGGCATTTGCGCACCACGATGCCGCCGTCGTTCATCTGCCGTTGGGCGTGTGTGCCGCCACGAGTTTCAAGTTCTGCGATTTGCCGTGATCAGATTTACCGTTGAACGATTCCGGATCGTCGGACTTTTTTTCGCGCCGTTTCACCGCATCCCACAACGATTCCATTTCCTCGCGCGGCAACGCTGCGAAACTACGCTCTCGGCTCAACGCAGAACGCTCCATTTCTGCAAAGCGGCGTTGGAACTTGGCGTTGGCTTTTTTCAGCGCAATTTCCGGATCGACTTGTACGAAACGCGCCAGATTCACGGCCGCAAACAGCAGGTCGCCCAGTTCCTCTTCCGCGCGGCGGGCATTATTTTCCGTCAGCGCGTGGCGGACTTCAGCCATTTCTTCGCGCAATTTTTCGAAGATGCCGCCGGCATCCTGCCAGTCAAAACCCGCGCGGGCGGCCTTGCGGGTGAGCTGCAGACCTTCCAGCATGGCGGGCAATCCGCGCGAAACTCCGTCCAGAAGCGAGGTTGGATTAGCCGGCTTTTCAGGCGCGCCGATTTTTGGCGTGGCCGCTTTGTCCAGGCGCTCCTGAGCCTTGATGCGCTCCCAATTCTGCAAAACCTGCCGCGAATTTTCGGCGCGAACTTTGCCGAAGACATGCGGATGGCGGCGCACCATCTTGTCGTGAATTTCGCGCACGACGTCGGCGACGGTAAAGCGGCTCTCTTCACGCGCGATGTCAGAATGAAAAACCACTTGCAACAGGAGGTCGCCCATTTCCTCGGCGAATTTCGCGTCGTCCCCGGAATCGAGCGCGTCCAGAACCTCGTAAGCTTCTTCAATCAGGTAGGAACGCAGCGAGGCGTGGGTTTGTTCGCGGTCCCACGGGCAGCCGCCAGGCCCGCGCAAACGCTTTTGCACCGCGACCAGTTTTTCAAACCACTGGCCGGCGCTGAGTTGCTCGCCCGGGGGCGATTTTCGCGCGGCGGATTTTCGTTGGCGGGCGGGCGATGTTTTTTTTGTACGGGAAGGCATGCGCTATCCGCAGAGTTTTGCTGGCCGCGGGTTTCCACTGTACGGCGCGAGTCCAATTTTGACAAGAGGACGGCGTTCCCATTTCCAGGCCGAGAAAATTGCCGTAACCGTGGCCGCAATGCCCAAAGCGGGCAGCCGTGATAAACTGGCGACAGCAATGACTGTTAAGAATTGTTGAGGACGACCTTGCCTGAAAACAAGCAACCGGAAGAAGCATTTCGCGTAATCGACCGCCGCCCGTTCACCGCCGAAGGCGAAATTCGCAAAGACGTAGTCGAAGCCGAAGAGCGCAAGGCCGAGCGCGAGGCGCAGATAGAAGCGGCGCGCCATCCTGCTCCGCCAGCAGCGCCGGAAGGATCTGCGGCGGCGCCGGCTGCGGATGCGCCGAAGGCTTCGCCGGCGTTTGAAAATTTAATTCGCATGATCGGCAGCAACGCGGCGATGGTGTTGGGCGCGTATGCCGACCCGCGCACCGGGCAACCGGTCATTGATCCCGAGGCGGCGCGCGAGTTGATCGATATGCTGGACACCCTGCAGCAAAAAACGAAAGGCAATCTGGCGCCGGAAGAAGACACGCTACTGGTGGACCTGCTGGGGAAATTGAAGATGACGTATCTGGAAGTGAACCAGGCGCTGGCGGCGCAGGCCGCGAAAGTGGCGCAGCAGGCGAAAGTCGGCGCGAAAAGATAACGCGCAGAGTTATTATTGAAGTACGCTGGCGCGATCCGTTGCGTTTTTCGGCGTCACATTTTTCAGCATCATGTTTTCAGCAATGTCGCAGGCGGCATTTCCCCGGCGGTGAGCAGGCGAAGCGGTTCTGTTTTTCTCCATGTCCTCCATACCCTCCATGCCAGTTGACTCGAAAATTGCGCCGATAAAACTGACCGTGCTCGGCTCCGGAACCTCCATGGGCGTGCCTTCGCCGGGATGTCACTGCCGGGTTTGCAGCTCCCGCGATGCGCACGACAAAAGATTGCGCCCTTCCCTGCTGCTTTCGCGCGGCGGCCAAAACGTGGTTATCGATACGACTCCGGATTTTCGCCAGCAGGCTTTGCGCGCGGGCCTGGACCGGCTGGACGCAGTGTTGCTGACGCACGGCCACGCCGATCACATCATGGGCTTCGACGACGTGCGCCCCTTCAACATGCGGCAAGGCATCGCGCTGCCGGTGTACGGAAATGAAGAAACATTTGGAGTGCTGCGGCAGGCGTTCGCGTATGTATTCAGCGGCAAGCCCACATTGAGCACCATTCCGATTGTGGACCTGCACGTGGTGAAGGAACCGTTTGAGTTGCTGGGCGGCGTAGAAATTATTCCCATACCGCTGGTGCATGGCGACCTGGAAGTGCTGGGCTATCGATTCGGCGGCGCGGCGTATTTGACGGACTTCAGCGCGTTGCCGGAATCGTCAATGGCGCTGCTGCAGGGGCTGGACGATTTGATCATCGACGCGCTGCGCGACATTCCCCACCCCATGCATCAAACGGTGGCGCAGGCGCTGGCGCTGGTAAAAACATTAGCGCCGCGGCGCGCGTGGTTCACGCACATTGCGCACGATTTGTCGCACGCGGAAACGAATCAGCGATTGCGTGACGCCGGGTTTCCAAATGTGCAACTGGCGTACGATGGCTTGCAATTCGACGTGCGCGTGGACGCAGCTGGTGCAAAATCGGACGACGAGGCGATGGAAAACGGCGCAGCGCTGGAGGCGGAAACCTCCGGCGTCGCTACGTTCGCGTCGGCGGAAGCGTGGAACGCGCACTACTCGTCTCCTGCGCGGTCCAGCGTGCTGGCCATTGGAAATTTTGACGGGCTGCACCTGGGACACCAGGCGATTTTGCGCGCCACCGTGGAGCGTGCGCGGGAAATCGACGCGGTGTCCACGGCGCTGACGTTCGATCCGCCGCCGCTGAAAGTCCTACGGCCAGAGTCCGCGCCGCCGAGAGTTTCGACCAACACCCAGCGTATCGCGCGATTGAGCATGATGGGCGTGGAATCGGCGGTGGTGTTGCCGTTCACGATGGAGCTGGCGCGGCTGAGCCCGGAAGATTTTGTCGAGCAGATCCTGGTGCGCAACCTGCGCGTTGCGGCGATCCTGGTGGGAGAGAATTTCCGCTTCGGGCACCGCCAAAGCGGCAACGTGAAGCTGTTACGCGAACTGGGGCAGCGCCTGGGTTTTGAAGTGGTGATACTTCCGCCGGTGGTGTATCGCGGAGAAATCGTTTCCAGCACAATTATCCGCCGCGAGATTGCCGAAGGCGACGTGAGCCACGCGGGGCGGTTGCTGGGGCGACCGTTTACGCTAACTGGAGAAGTGGTGAGCGGCACCGGAACGGGCAGCCGATTTACGTTTCCGACGCTGAACCTGGTGCCTGAGCAGGAATTGTTGCCGGCGCGCGGCGTATATGTTACACGGACGAGTTTTCGCGGAGATTTACAAAGTCATCCCTCGGTCACGAATATCGGCATGCGCCCCACGTTTAACGGCAACGCGCTTAGCGTGGAGACACACCTGTTGGATTTTCAAGGGACGATTCCTGCGCGGCGTTTGGAGGTGCAGTTCTGGCACCGCCTGCGCGATGAGAAGAAATTCAATGGAGCGCCGGAACTGCGCGCACAAATCGCGCGGGACATCGAAAGCGCCAAGCGCTTTTTCTCGCGGCTGCAAAAATGGCGGTCGACGCAACTGGTGTGACCGCGGCATTTCGTATCCCCCACACAAAAGCGAAACTGCAAAAACGCCGCGTGCGGAAACGCGCGGGCTTAACGAGACGCGGGATACATGAGCCAGCCAAGGCCGACGGCGACGAACAGAAACACCACGAAGGACCAGGCGATGTATCTGGCGCGATGGTAGGCGCCGCGACGGCTCAGGAAACCGAACGCCACCGAGGCCGCTAGCGCGAAGATCACCATGGCCTGCAGATGGCTGAGGCGGAATTGCGGCGCGAAGATCATGCCTTGCGGCCGCGCGTTACTTCATAAGCGTGGAGCATGGCGAGAAGATTGAGTACGCCGGCGGTGGCCAGCAGGCGCGTGCCATAGTCACCATAGGAGCGCGAGACGTCGGGCCCGGCAGGCTCCAGCGCGCGCGCCAGGAAATAAAAACTGCCGGCGCCGATGTCGGCGACGAAGCCCAGCTTGGAGAAGGCGTCGTCACCGTCGAGCGAAAAAATATTGCCGCGCATGCCTGCGCCCAACACGATGAGCAAGGCGCACGTGAAGAAACAGGCAAGCGCGCGTCCCCACATTTTCAGCAAGGCGTGGCCGAGTCCGGGAAGCAGCCAGGCCGCGGCGCCGACAACCACAGCGATCGCAGCTCGTTTGGTCTCGGAGACATGTGCAGGTGGTGCGGGCAGCGGAGGCGCCACGGCTGGCGGCGGGATAATGGCGGATTCGTCGGTCATAAGTCTTTCTGCGTAGCGAATTCCGACTGCGAAGCATTTCTAATTTTAGCCCGAAACACAATTCGCCGGGCTCGGCGGCGCCGCGTTGTTGAATCATCGCGAACCGCGCGGCGCTAAGCCAGTAACGCCAAGATTTCGTTTTGCACTGCGCCGGTTACGCGGG
>JBBSFG010000047.1:0-15830 GCA_038238965.1 Candidatus Acidiferrales bacterium
CACATCTCCATGCTGAAGATGAACAACGTGGCCATCGCCCTGGAGACAGCGCGCAAGGCCCGCGACATTCTGGGTGCCAACGGCATCGTGGACGACTATCCCATCATGCGCCACATGAACAACCTCGAAAGCGTATCCACCTACGAGGGCACCAACGACATACACAAACTGGTGATCGGCGAACGCATCACCGGCATCGCTGCATTTATGTAAACCGTCCGCCGGCAACTGTCGACTGTAGCGTGGCGTTGCCCTATCATTAGCGTCCGTCCGCGTATCTCTGGACACACCGGAGAGCCACCCATGGAAGCGCAACTCAGCCTCGAGTTTCTCCGCGTGGTGGAAACCGCCGCGATCGCTGCCGCACGCACCATGGGCTTCGGCGACGGCCACAAGGCCGATGAAATCACCGTGGAAGCCATGCGCAAGACCATGGACACGGTGCAGATGGACGGCACCATCGTCATCGGCGAGGGCGAGCGCGACGCAGCGCCCATGCTGTATATCGGAGAAAAAGTCGGCCTGGCCACTCATGCGCCCAAAGCTCTCTTTCCGCAGGTGGATATTGCCGTCGATCCGCTGGAAGGCACCAATCTTTGCGCCACGGGAGCGCCCAACGCCATCGTGGTGCTGGCCGCCAGTGAACGCGGCGGTTTGCTGCACGCGCCCGATCTGTACATGGAAAAAATCGTGGTGGGGCCCTCGTGCAAAGGCGCGGTGGATCTCGACGCCCCGGTAGCCGACAACCTGAAGGCGATTGCGAAGAGGTTGGAGCGCGACGTGGAAGATCTGGTGGTAATCGTGCTGGATCGCCCGCGCCACGAAAAGCTCATCGCGGATATTCGCGCGGCGGGAGCGCGTATCCGCTTGATCGGCGACGGCGACTTGTCGGCGGGCATTTCAGCGGCGGTGGTGGGAACCGGCGTCCACGCGGTGATGGGCATCGGCGGCGCTCCGGAAGGGGTGCTGACCGCCGCGGCGCTGCGCTGCCTGAATGGCGAAATCGTAGCGCGGCTGATGGTCAGCAAGCCAGAACACGCCGAGCGCCTGGCGAAAATGGGCGTAAAAGATCCGAAACGTATTTACCTTACGGAAGACCTGGCGCCCGGGAAGAAAATGATTTTTGCCTGCACCGGCGTGACCGACGGAAACCTGCTGCGCGGTGTGCGCTTTTTCGGCGAAGGCGTGCGCACCCAGTCGATGATCCTGACGCTGGACGATCGCCAGGTGCGATTTGTGGACTCCGTGCATCTCGAAAAGCGTTCCGACATCAAAGTACGCTTCAATTAGCCGGCGTTCCGCGCGATGAAAACCGATCCGCAGATCCAGCCCAAAAAACTCACGCTGAAATTGTGACCTGAACCAAAGAACAGGCACATTTAGAGCACACTTCGCAGTTCCCCCGGCAACACGGCTCAGTTTGTCTGCCAAAATAGTATGCAAGCGGATTGCCTCTGTTGCGGAGAGTTCATGGCGGAATCATCCGTATCGACCGGGTCGTCGTCTTCCAAATCATTGTTATGGATGATGATTGCCATGTTTGTGGGCATCGGTGGACTGCTGGGCGGCGGCCTTTTCATGGCCAGCCGGATGGTGCATAGCGTTGGTCTTTCGGCAGCCACCAATAAGGATACGATCCGAACTCCTGCGGGATCATTCCGCATGGAAAAACAGAACGAGGCCGGCCCCACGCTGCCGATTTACCCCAACGCAATTCTCGTGCTGCCGGATGAGAAGGCCGCGGTGATCGCGCTTCAGCAACGGCAAATGGGCATGAGCGCGGTGACGTACGAGACGCACGACACGCGCGAGTCCGTGGACATCTGGTATTCCAAAAACCTCAGTCCCGAATTTGCGCGCCATGACGCGGGAGAGAAGCCGCTTCCAGAAGTACTTCACGAGGCGCGTATTTCGGACGGCGATACCGCGTTCCTCGCTGAACGTGGACGGCAGGTACGCATCGTGTCGCTAGCTCTGGCCCCTACCGGAACCTCCATTTCCCTGATCCGCTTCGATAAAGCTCCGGGCCAGTAACAGCGGCATTTCCGCGGCGCTCATGCCGATTTCAAACGGTTACAGTTTTTCCTCGCGACCTAGGCCAGTGCACCGAAACGGTACTGCGGGCCAGTAGCGCTTCAACCACATAGCTCTTACCCTCCCTAATATCGCTTCGCTCAAAAGAAACACGCGAGTGAGCCAGAAATTAAATATTGCCACCTGGGTTGTGAGCGCCCAGGCATTAAAACGAGTGGCGATACAAACAGCGTTACAGGGGTGCACTCCGTGAGAGTTACCTGGACTGGTCTGATCGCAGTGTTATCGCTCGCATTAGCGGGCTGCCTGGGCGGTAACAGCACTACGGGAACCAAGGAGCCGCAGAAGTTCCAGTTGGCGGTCTCGCCGTCGAGCGCCGTTCTTCGCGGCGGCGATACCCAAACATTCTCCGCGGCAGAAGGCGGAGCCTCCACGGCGCCAACTGTAGCCTGGTCCGTAAATGGAGTGGCCGGCGGCAATGTTGCAACAGGAACCATCAGTTCCGCGGGCGTGTATGTGGCGCCGGAATTTCCTCCCACCGGCGGCGCAGTCACGATCACCGCGGTGGAAACCGCTGACGCCACGAAAACTGCCGCCAGCGCCGTAACCGTAAATAACCCCATCCCGCAAGTCACCACCGTTACGCCAGCATCGATTCCCATCGGAGCGTTTACGCTCACGGTGAATGGAGCACACTTTGCAACGGGTGCAGCGATTCAATTTGGAACCGGCATGCTCACCACTACGCGTGTTTCGTCGACAAAGTTGACGGCCGCAGGCACGGCGACCAGCGCCGAGGTAGGCAACGTTCCGGTGTTGGTGAAGAATCCGGATCCCGGATCGGTAACTTCCGCGACGGTTAACGCCAAGGTGGTAAACGCAGGACCCCTCACGATCGCGATTTCGCCGACGTCGGCAACTCTGCGCCCCGGCAGCAATCAAAATTTTGGAGTTGCGATTACAGGAAACGCAAACACCGCGGTGACCTGGACAGTAAACAATGCGGGTCTGGGAAGCCCAACCAACGGTTATGTAAACCCGCAACAAGGCTATGGCGTTTACTCCCCCCCCGGAATTGTTCCCAGTCCAAACACCGTCACCGTAACCGTCACGAGCGCAGCCGATCCCACCAAAAAGGCTTCGGCAACGGTTACGCTGATCAACCCCATTCCAGTATTGACTGCAGTGAATCCCGGCAGCCTCGGAGCCGGGCCATTCCTCTTGACGGTAACGGGCTCCAAATTCGTTAATGGAGCGACGGTAAGTTTTGGTGGTCAAGCGCTGACCACTATGTTCGTGTCGACCACTGAGCTAACCGCTACCGGGACGGCCAGCGTTGCCCAGGCCGGAAACGTTGCCGTGCTGGTGACCAATCCCAATCCCGGCTCATCGGCATCTGGAACTTTGTCGGCCAAGGTGGTGAACGGCGGCCAGGTGATATCAGCCGCGGCAGCGACGCGCTTCCTGGAGCAATCCACGTTTGGACCAACACCGGCGCTGGCCAATCAACTGCAGCAGACGGGCTTCGATATATTTCTGCAGAGCCAGTTCAGCGCGACCTCTTCCACGTACCCGGTCCCGGCCGACACGGATACGGATCTGAGCAAAGTGCAAACCGCATTTTTCAAGAATGCCGTGAATGACGGCGATCAATTGCGACAGCGCATGGCCTTCGCGCTGAACGAATTGTGGGTGGTGGGCGCGAACAAGGTAAGCGACCCGGTGGGCTACACCAATTACATGGCGGCGCTGACCAAGGATGGCCTGGGCAATTACTACAACGTCATGAAAGACGTCACGCTGACAGCCGCGATGGGCCACTGGCTAGACATGGTCAACAATGACAAGCCGGGCACCGGACAGCACGCCAACGAAAACTATGCGCGCGAGCTCATGCAGCTCTTCACCCTGGGACTGAACAAATTGAATCCGGATGGAACCCCGGTCCTGGATGGTTCGGGAGTGCCCGTGCCGACGTACATCCAGGACGACGTCATGGCCCTCGGTCGCTCGTTTACGGGATGGACGTATCCAACGGAACCCGGGCAAACGCTGATGAAACACAATCCTTCCTACTTCGGCGGGCCGATGGTGGCGTTCGAATCCAATCACGACGCAGGGGCAAAAACCTTCCTGGGCCAATCGGTCGCAGCGGGGCAATCGGCGGGCCAGGAACTGGACTCCGTGTTGACCATTATCTTCAATCATCCAAACATGCCGCCTTTCGTGGCCAGACAATTAATCCAGAAGCTGGTAACCAGCAATCCCAGCCCGACCTATGTGCAACGCGTGGCGCAGGCATTCATCAGCGGGAAATTCAATAACTACGGAACCGGCCAGCGCGGGGACATGCAGGCCGTAGCCGCGGCGATTCTCCTCGACCCGGAGGCTCGCCGCGGCGACAATCCCACCACGGCGGTGGCCACGGACGGCAAATTGCGCGAACCGGTGGTCATGGAAGTCGCGGTCGCACGAGCCTTCGGCGCTACGACGGATGGCACCGGTTTTACCAACTCGAGCGGCGCGATGTCGCAAAGCCTCTTCAATTCAGGAAGCGTGTTCAACTTCTTTCCGCCCACGTACCTGATTCCGCAGACGACCTTGAACGGCCCGGAATTTGCCATCTTCAACACCAATACCAGCTTGGCGCGGGTGAATTTCATCAATTCCATCGTGTACGGGCAGCTCAGCAGCGCTACCACGCTGGATTTCTCTCCGGTGATTAACGCCGGCACCCCGGACCAGATGGTGGCCTGGCTGGATACCCAACTACTTCACGGAACGATATCCGACTCCATGAAGCAGAGCATCCTCACGGCTATCAATGCCAACAGCAGCACCGATACCAAGAATCAAGCGAAGACGGCCATCTACCTGGTGCTTTCGTCATCGCAGTACCAGGTTCAACGCTAAGTCGCAAAAAGGGAGATACACCATGACGCCGCACACACGCAGGGATTTTCTAAGACTGGCATGCTGCTCGGCGGCAACCGCGTCGATGGTGGGCGGCCTCAGCAAGTTCGGGTTGGTCAGCGCCATGGCGCAGGGCACCACGGACTACAAAGCGCTGGTGTGCATATTTTTCTTCGGCGGCAACGATTCCAATAACTTAATCGTTCCTGTCGATTCCGGATACACCAATTACCAGACCATTCGCGCGAACCTGGCCCTCAGCCAGGGCTCGCTGCTGCCGCTGCAAATCAACGGTCAAGCCAATTTCGGCTTGCATCCCAATCTGCCGGAACTGCAATCGTTGTTTAACACCGACAAGAAACTTGCGGTGCTGACCAACGTGGGCACGCTGGTGCAGCCCACCACGCGGCAGAATTTCCAGAAATTTCAAAGCGTGCCGGAAAACCTGTTTTCTCATTCCGACCAGCAGGATCAGTGGCAGACCACGCAGCTGTCCGGAACTCCCAACGCCGGCTGGGCCGGAAAGGTCGCGGACAAAGTTGGACCGGCATTCAATAGCGGGGCGCAATTCCCGCCCATCCTGTCGGTGGCGGGCAGCCCGATTTTCTGCACCGGAGATGTCTCGCGTCCTTTCACTATGAGCCCCGGCAGCACGCCGGGAGTCCAGGGCATCGGAACTTCATCGGCGGGGCAGGCGCGTTTTCAGGCACTGCAGGAACTGCTGACCTTCGATACCGGCATTTCCATGGTGCAGGCTGCCAGCACGGTCACGGGACAATCGGTGCAACAGGGCGCGCTGTTATCCTCGGCGCTGCAGAATATCCCCGCAATTCAAACCGTTTTCCCCGCCAAAAATGGATTGGCGTCGCAGTTGAAACAAGTGGCGCAGGTGATCGCCGCTCGTAGCGCATTGAGCGTGAACCGGCAGATTTTCTTTTGCTCGCTGGGCGGTTTCGACACCCACAGCGATCAGTTGGTCACTCAATCCTCACTGTTCGCGCAATTGAGCTCAGCGATGGCAGCTTTCTACCAGGCAACCACGGAGCTGGGCGTGGCGAACGATGTCACCACCTTTACATTGTCGGAGTTCAGCCGCACGTTCCAACCGGGCTCGAACAACGGCACGGACCATGCCTGGGGCGGGCATCAGCTCATGATGGGCGGCGCGGTGAAAGGAAATACCGTCTACGGGCAATTTCCTACGCTGGCGCTCGGCGGGCCCGACGATACCGGAAGCAATGGCCGCTGGATTCCGACCACCTCGGTGGACCAATACGCCGCAACGCTGGCTTCGTGGTTTGGAGTGGCAGGCAGCGACCTCCCCAACATTTTCCCGAACCTGGCCAACTTCCAGACATCAAACCTGGGATTTCTGGGTTAGTCAGAGCAGCTTCACGGGGCACAAGGGTCGAGCTCTCTGGAATCTCAGGGAGCTCGACCCTTTTTACGGCCAGGTGTCGGCGGTTGAGGGTGCGTACGGGCCGGTGCAAAGTATTACCGGTGCAGGCCGCCAATTACTTGTCGGATGTTGTGATGGCCAGAAACACGCGATCGTCGATGGCCACCGAGCGCGTGAAGAGCGTGGCTGCTTGCGCCGACAGCGCGACGTGCCGGCCGGTTGCCCCTACCGCCGGACCGGTGGGTTTTGCGGCATCTCCCGTGCCGTCGCCCGGCTGCAGCGAGATGCGAGATGTTTTCGGCGTGCAACTGGACACACCGATACAGGTATCCCGCACGAAGACCTGGCGGTACCCGCTGTTGCTTCCGTTCGACGCGGTCTGATGCGGCGCGTGACTGGGGCTGACCGCAAGAAATGCCACGAACCTGCCGGAAACGCTGATGGACGGCAGCAGGCTGGTTGTCCCCGTAAGCGCGCCATTTGAATCCGTGGAGACGATCTGCGTGGAGGGCGAACAACTGCCCTCGCTGCCCGCGCAACTGTCGCGCAAATAAATCTGCCGCCCGGCCGGTGCGTTTTCGACGAGATTGGTGGCTGCGGAACTGAAAGCCGCGTAACGGCCATTGGCGCTCAAGGAAGGCGAGTTGCTGTCCTCGTTCGCTGCCGTTCCATCGGAAGCCGCGGAAAGCAGAGTCGTCTGCGGCTTGCATCCGCTGGGCGCGCCTTCACAGGTGTCGCGCAGGAAAATCTGCGTGTGTCCCTCTTGCGACCCGGTGTAGGCCACCAAGCGGCCGTCCGAGCTTACCGAAGGAGTTTCTTCGGGCAGCAACGCCGTGGTGGCATGCGCCGATGCCGGGCCCGCCGAGGTGATCGTGAATGTTTGAGAGTTGCTGGAGCCGCCGCCACCGCCGGACGGTTGAGGCGTGCCGCCGGTGACCGGTACTTGTGGCGCGGGCGGATTGAAAACGGCGACCATTGCGGTTCCCGCCGAGGCATATAACGAACCGGGCACGGTGGCCTTGATGTCCGTGGCGCTCACGCTGGTGGTCGTCAAGGTAGTTTGCGTGGCTCCCGCGGTCCAGCGTACTTGGGAAACCTGTGTCGGATCGGTGGACGACGAAATAAAATTACTTCCCTGCAGATCCAGGGTGAAGCTGGCATCAACGCACGAACTGCCGCAGGCGGCAATGCTTGTCGGCGAGAGCGAAGTCAACGTCGGAATCGGGTTGGGCGGAAAATTGATAATGAAAGTGACCGGATTCGAAAGACCGTTGTTGCCAGAGCCGGAAAAAGGGCTTTGGGTGATGACCGTCGCGGTTCCCGGCTTGGCCACCAAAGCCGCGGGTACCAACGCGCTGACGGAAACGATATTGCCGGCACTATTCGTGTTCACGGTGGTGGTCAGTTTTTTTCCATTCCATTCGACGAACGTTTTTGCCACGAAGTTGCCGCCGTTCGCGGTTACGGTGAAGTCCCCGCTGCCGGCGCTGATGTTCGAAGGCGAAAGAAATGATATGGATGCGCCCGTGTTGCTCTGAAAAGTGTTGCCGTAGTCGTTGCATCCGGCGATTACAAAAATCGTACTCAGGGCGACAGCCAAGGCTGTCCAGGACCGCTTCATGAGACTCCTTCATCGCTTCGACTGAAACCAGGCGTACACCGGAATCAAGTTCGAGATTTGCGAACAATCCGGCTAAGGCACGGCTTGGGGACACGTGCAGCCAGTTTGCTTTGGGAATGAGATGCCGATTCCCCGCTGCGCGTTGACTTGCCGTTGCGGCCCGGCAGCCTCGCTCGGGAGGTACGCGCAACCCTTCATGATTATCACCCTCTGTGGGAGCAGGTCAATGCGGCCGGCGGGCGATTCGCGCGATGGGCTGAATCTGATCGCGGGTAATGGCGATAGGCCGCACGCCGGGCCTTTGCTATTCTCAGCGGACCAATGAAGCCGCCGCGAGATACAAGCTCCATGACTGGCAACACCGCACCAGTGCTGAACCAGCAGGATCCCGGCCTCGAGCGCGTGCTGGGCTTGAAAGAAGCCGTGGCGCTGAACATGATCGACATGATCGGCATCGGGCCGTTCGTGGTAAGCCCGCTGGTGATTCGCGCCATGGGCGGACCGCAGGCGCTGCTGGCCTGGACGTTGGGCGCGGTGCTGGCACTGCTCGACGGATTTGTGTGGTCGGAGCTGGGCGCCGCGCTACCGCGCGCGGGCGGCAGCTACGTTTTTCTCCGCGAAGCCTACGGCCCCGGAAAATGGGGACGGCTGATGTCCTTCCTCTTCGTATGGCAGACCTTGATTCAAGCGCCGCTGGTGATTGCTTCGGGCGCCATCGGATTTTCGCAATATGCCGGTTACCTGCATCCGTTCACGCCTTACGAACAAAAAGCGATTTCCGGAGCGGTGGTTCTGTTGCTGATCGCGCTGTTGTACCGGCGCATCGGAACGATCGGCAAAATTTCCGTTCTGCTCTGGATCGGCGTGATCGGCACGATGATTTGGCTCATCGCCGGCGGCATCACGCATTTCAACGCCTCTATGGCGTTTTCTTTCCCGCCGGGAGCGTTCCGTCTCTCGCACTTGTTTTTCGTCGGGCTGGGCGCGGCCATGGTCAGCACCACCTACACCTACTGGGGCTACTACAACATTTGCCACTTGGGCGGAGAATTGCGCGATCCGCAAAAAAATATCCCGCGCGGGATTTTTATTTCTATCGCGGGAATTGCCATTCTGTACCTCGCCATGCAGACCAGCATTCTCGGCGTAGTGCCATGGCAGAAAGCGCAGAACTCGCAGTTCCTGGTGAGCACCTTTGTGGAGACTATCTCCGGCCCATTCGCGGCGCGCATCGCCACGCTGCTGGTGTTGTGGATTGCCTTCGCATCCATTTTTGCAGCGCTGCTGGGATATTCTCGCGTGCCCTACGCCGCGGCGCTGGACGGAAACTTTTTCTCCATATTCGCGCGCGTGCATCCGGAAAAGAAATTTCCCTACGTTTCGCTTTTGTTCCTGGGAGCGGTGGCTTTCGTGTCCAGCCTGCTTTTCCGCCTGTCCACCGTGATTGCCGCCATCCTCGCGACGCGCTTACTGGTGCAATTTATCGGGCAGGCCATCGGCATTATGCTGCTGCACCGGCGCTGGCCCGCTGAACGTTTCCCTTTTAAAATGTGGTTTTATCCCCTGCCTGCAATTTTGACCATGTGCGGCTGGGCGACGCTCTTTTGGGCCACGGGAGCCGCGCGAAAATGGGGCTTGCTGGTGATTGGCCTGGGCGTGGTGGCGTTTCTGCTTCGTGCCAGAGAAATGCGACAATGGCCTTTTGGCGCGGAATCGCAGTCACCACCGGAGCCGGAGGGCGCTTGAGTCTTGCCGCGAAAAGTCCGTCAGCCGCAAATCAGTCAACCGCGTATAACTCGACAAATACATTCTGGTGGCGAAGCAGCAGCATCGCTGCGTTGGCGCTTTTCCTGGCCCCGCCGCTCTTCGCGCAATTCGCGCCCGCTCCCGGCACCGGGCCGGGCTTGAATGAAACCGTCGAAGCCATCGAAAGCGCCGGCGTTACCACGCGCATTCTGTATATCACCGCGCATCCCGACGACGAGTCCGCCGCGGTGCTGGCCTATCTAGCCCGCGGGCTGCATGCCGACGTGGCGTTGCTGTCCTTGACCCGCGGCGAAGGCGGACAAAACGCGCTCGGACCGGAACAGGCTCCACAGCTTGGGCTGATTCGCACGCAGGAATTGCTGGCCGCCACGCGCGGCTACGGCGTAAAACTTTTTTTCACCCGCGCGAAGGATTTCGGCTATTCGAAAACGCCCGAGGAAACGGAAAAAATCTGGGGCGATGAAGTGCTGAGCGACATGGTGCGGGCCATTCGCGCGTTTCGTCCCGACATCGTGATCAATAATTTCGGCGGTGTGCATGGGGGACACGGCCATCACCAGGCCGCGGGCCTGTGGACACCGAAAGCCGTGCAGCTTGCAGCCGACACTTCTTTCCGTTTGTCGTCCGATGCGGCCCGACTGGCTGCTGCGGAATCCGGCGATTCGACGGAGGATTCTGAAAAACCATGGGGCGGCGCCAATCGCCCGGTAAGAATTCTGGATGTCGATCGCGGCGGCGGAAACGTGCCCAAAACGAGTTACCAGCTTCCACTGAACGAGGTTTCGCCGCTGTGGGGGAAAACCTGGCGCGAAATCGGCATCGACGCATTTGCGAATCACCGCACACAAGGCATCTCGGCGTTCCTCGGTTCGTCGTTTCTGCATCGGCCGATTGCTTTGGTAGCCGAAAACGGCGAAAAAATCGACCCCGCTTCCCTGGCGCGGCCGCTGCACACGCTAGGCGGTGATGCGGCAGAGGGTAACGCCGGAAACGCGTGCGACCAGGGAGCATTTTTCTGTCCCGTGTTAAAGCAATCCGAAGATGATCTCGCCAAAGCTCGCGAGCAGGCTTTGGCTCTGCATTGGGAGCAGGCGGCTGCAAACATCGCGGCAGCCGCTAAGGAGCTGTCTTCGTTGTATCCCGGCGGAGGCCACGCAGCACATTGGGTCGCCGGTGATCCGCGTTTGGCGGAACTCCATTGGGCGCAGCAGCGCATGGATCGAGCGTTGGCTCTTGCGGCCGGACTTGAGATTGTTGCCCAGGCGGACCGCAGCGCGGTGGTGGCGGGCGAGCCATTCACCGTTGACGCGGAAGCGCGCTGCAGAAAAGAAGCCGGATGCGTGCTTGGAAAACTGCAGCTAGTGCTGCCGCCGGACGCCACGCAAGCCGCAAACGGAACGGACGCCGCGAAGGGCCAAAAATTCACGGTGGTGATCAATCGAGCTCCTGCGGCGCCAGGTATCTGGGAACAGCAGCAACCGGAGCCGCCTCCGCTGGCTACCGCCACGCAGGAGCTATCGCTTGCCGGCTACTTTTTTACCGCGCAGCAGGTGGTGACCCATGTCGAAGCCACTTCCACGCGCATCGATCGCGTCGCGGTGCGCATGGTGCCGGCCTACACGCTCGCGCTGGAACCCGATCAGGAAATCGAGCTGCTGGCAAGACCCAAAAAACCTTTCGACGTGCTGCTGCGTGTGCACTCGTATGCCACGAAGCCGGCCAAAGTAGAGATTGGACTGAGCGCGCCACAAGGCTGGACGGTCAGTCCCGAGGTGGCGCTGCAATTTTCCGGCGCCGGCGACCTCTATGCGAAAGTAAATGTAGCGCCGCCCGGCAACCTCTCTCGCGGAACCTATCCGCTAACTGCCTTCGCGCAGCGTGGTTCTGAAAAATTCACCGCCTCGCTTGCGCCGCTTCCTTCGCTGCCAACGCTGCTCTGGAGCCAGCCGGCGGAATGCCGCGTTTTCGCGTTCGATGCCAGTGTCCCGGACAACCTGCGCGTCGGATACATCTCCGCGGAAAGTGAACCGGTGCCGGAGGCGCTGGAACGCCTGGGCATTCGCGTGGAAATGCTGGACGCCGCGGCGCTGGCGTTCGGCGACCTCTCGCGCTTCGATGCCGTGGTGGTGGGCGTGCGCGCCTACGAGCTCCGGTCCGAACTAGTAGGCGCAAATCAGCGTTTGCTCGATTACGTTTCGCATGGCGGCACGCTGGTGGTGCAATATCAGCGCGATTTCGCGTGGGATAAAGCCCAGTACGCGCCCTACCCCGCGAAAATCGCTTCGGACAAACCGAACAGCCCGCTGCCGCGCATCACGGATGAAAATTCACCGGTGAAATTTCTGAAGCCCGACGACCTGCTGCTGAACGCGCCCAACAAAATTACGCCGGATGATTTCCGCGGTTGGATACAGGAGCGCGGCCTGTATTTCTGGAGCCAGTTTGACGCCAACTACACGCCACTGCTGGCCATGAACGATCCCGGCGAGCCCGAACAGAATGGCGCTCTGGTGTACACCCACTACGGGAAAGGGACGTACATCTACAGCGGGCTGGCATTTTTTCGGCAATTGCCCGAAGGCGTGCCCGGCGCCTATCGCCTGTTCATCAATCTCTTGAGCGCCTCGCGTGAAGCGGGACGAAATCCCTCGCAGCAGCCTGCACCAGCCCCGGCTAATCAAAGCCGTTAGCGCGGAGCCGTCACAATTTGCCGGCTTTGCCCGCGGCAATTCACAGTAGACCAACTGGACACAACCACTCCCGCAAAAATTTGCCGTGCTATCCTCTAGCAGTTCTCTCTCAAGAATCCATTTGTTGCAAAGGAGTTTTTCAAGGAATGAAAATTCCGTTTATCGCTTGCGAAGCGCGCCGCCTGGTGCGTTTGGCATTGTCTCTTGCCATCGGGATGGCGCTCGCGTTTGCGTGTGCTTCCCCGGCCGCGGCGCAAAAGGACAAGAAAAAGAAGCCCGCCCCGATTCAACCCGCGGACAGCACCAATCCGCTGGTGCCCATGTCGGATGAAAATCAGATCGACTATATGATTTCAGAGATGCTGGGCGCCTGGCAGGTCGGCGATGTCGACAAGCTGCATAAGGACTACGCCGATGATGTGACCGTGGTGAATGGCGCGTTTGCTCCGCCCATCGTGGGCTGGACGCCCTACCTCGCGGTGTACCAGCAGCAACGCACGCGCATGCAGCAGGTGCGACTGGACCGCTCAAATACCATGATTAAGGTGCAAGGCAACGTTGCCTGGGCGTGTTATCAGTGGGATTTTGCTGCCACCGTGGACGGACAGCCCAGCACGGCGCAAGGACAGACCACTCTGGTAATGGAAAAAAGGAACAACCACTGGATTATCGTTCACAACCATACATCAATGGTGCCGGCGACGGCTCCCGCGGCAACAACGCCTCCGGGCACACCGCCAACCGTTAAACCCTAGCTGGGCGGGCCCTGGCGAGGCGTGGCAGTCGCAGAACTGAACCTGCAACTAATCAGCGCCTAGAAATTCTTCAGCCCCTGGTAAATCCACATCCCCGCAATAACCAACAGCAAAGTGCCAGCGGTGATGCCGGTGGTGGTTATGGGCTTGGAAAGCCGCATAATTTTCGCCACCAGTTCGCGTTGCTCCCTGGCCATGTGATCCTGGGCGGAGTCCAGAAAGATCTGATCGTCCTCGTGACTGGCCAGCAAGGTTCGCCGGATCAGAAGGAGCAGAAAGATCCCTGTGACGACAGCCCAGGCGATCAACAGATAGTAAATAGGACCCGAAAGCGGTAATTCCATAAAACACCCCCTGCGGAACCGAACCACGGTGCCCGCCCCGAACGGACAGGCCCATCAGGCGGAGTATACCCCTCATAAATTTGAATATCTATTGCTTAGTATCTGCCCTACGAATGCATGGAATTTTGGCTGGCTGGCGGCCACGTGGCAAAGGCGGCCGTCGTCTTGAAGAATGGTTCTTGGGATGGCGCACTTCCCGAGCTGATCAGGGCCTGTCGACGGGTTTGTCGATGCGAGGTGGTGCGGCTGGCACTGGGTGTTCGTCCCGGCGCATGGAAACTTTTGGAGTTTGCTTCTTGGGCTTCTTTTTTTCCCGCCGATGTGAGTCCTTATTTCCCATAACTTCATAGTGCCACAGCTACAAGGGGAAGCAATAGGCGAGCATCCAACCGACCGACATGACCGGCCCACGTTCGTTGACAAAGGTTGGGGCGGCGGGCAGAATGAAAAAGCTTCAATACGCGTGCGATTCGAGTGTGCACGCGCCGCGCTTGTGCCCGAATGGCGGAATTGGCAGACGCGCCAGGTTCAGGACCTGGTTCTCGCAAGGGAGTGGAGGTTCGAGTCCTCTTTCGGGCACCAAATTCGAACGTGTTAAATGCGGTTACCCCAAATTCAACGGATGAATTTCAAGTAAAGTTGCCGCAATGAACGCCGTCCGCGATTTGCAATTTTCCGTTCTGGATAAAGAAGAAGTTTCGGCGTTGCTGCTCTTGCCGCCCAAGGCTTCGTGTCTTCTGGTGATGGCTCACGGAGCGGGCGCGGGAATGAATCATTCTTTTATGGCTGCAATGGCCGGTGAATTGGCCGCCGTTGGAGTCGGCACACTTCGCTATCAATTCCCTTACATGGAGCAGCATCGCCACGTTCCGGATCCACAGCCGATCTTAACCGCCACTGTTACGGCAGCCGTCAAACTGGCTGCCAGATTGGCGCCCAACCTTCCGTTGTTTGCCGGAGGAAAATCGATGGGCGGGCGAATGACCTCACAGGCCTCGGCCGAGCCATCATCTGAAAATTCGCTGTCAGGCATTCGAGGGCTGGTATTTTTCGGGTTCCCGCTGCATCCGCCCAAGCGTCCGTCCATCAAACGCGCCGAGCACTTGAAACACGTCAAAGTGCCGATGCTTTTTCTGCAAGGCACGCGCGATGAATTGGCTGATCTAACGTTGTTGCGCCCCATCTGCGAAGAACTCGGCTCGCAAGCCACGTTGTATATCGTCGAAGGCGCCGATCATTCTTTTCACGTGCTCAAACGTTCGGGCAAGACCGATGCCGAAGTGCTGGGTGAATTGGCGCGCACGGTCGAGGCCTGGACTGCAGATCAAGTGGCTCCGCCCATCGTGAAAAAGTCCGCCCGCCGATCCAGGACGTAAACCGGAACCAGCCTGCCCGACCAAATGCTCCATAAAAGAATGATTGAATGTGTCGATCTGCCTGCCCCTTGTTCGACGTGTAAGTGAGCACAGAAAAACGTCAGCAAGGAGGCAGACATGGCCGCTCAAAACACAACTTTTCGGAGTTCCAGTGCAATCCTTCCGGCCCTTTCCGGGTTCGCGCGATTTTCCATGTGCGCCGATGTCCTGCATTCCGCTGCGGCGCAATTCAGCCATTACATGTGCGCTTTAAGCAGCGAGATTTTCGAGGCTCTGCCGTCTATTATGGTGGCAGGTTTTAACGCATTCGAAAGCTATGCGCTCGATCACGCGCAGCTTTTGACGCTTTGCCATATCCTGGTTTCGGCGTGGCCATTCTTGCATTTTGTATTTCGAGCGGCCTGATCTGCGCCTTCAGCTATATAAGCATAGCATTTACAGCCACTTAGCAGCATGTTGAATAATTGCCAGTAGCTGTCGATTTCACTGTTGTTCGTTCGACGTAAGAGTAGAGCATAGGATTCAGGCCTTCAGCCCGCCTGCCTCCAGCCCGATTTCAAATCAAAGGAGAATCACGATGCGCGTAATGGTGATTGTAAAAGCGGACAAAAACTCAGAATCAGGAGTCATGCCCACCAAGCAACTGCTTACCGACATGGGCAAGTTCAACGAGGAACTAGTAAAGGCGGGAGTGATGCTGGCCGGTGATGGATTGCACCCGACCTCCAAGGGCAAGCGCGTCAAATTTTCCGGGCAGACCCGCACCGTGATTGATGGTCCCTTCGCGGAAACCAAGGAACTGATCGCCGGTTACTGGCTGTGGCAGGTGAAATCCATCGAAGACGCGGTGCAGTGGCTCAAGCGCGCGCCGTTTGACGGCGGCACCGAAGTGGAAATCCGCCCGGTTTTCGAAGCCGCGGATTTCGGCGCC